>NZ_JBAPRN010000150.1:0-2797 GCF_049281135.1 Mycobacterium sp.
GTCTTCACCCAGCTGGCGATCAGGGCATGGTTCACCGATAACACGCCGGGCGCCTTATCGAGGCCCTTGAGCTGTTGGATCAGCGGGCAAACATGTGCCCAGTTGCAGTGGGTCCGCTCGCATCCGCCGGCATTGGTGCGCAACCGCGCCCGGGTGCGCGCATAACGGGTATCGTGATGGCGTATGGTGTCGTCGGTGACGTCATCCCAAGTACCGGTTGGCGATACGGCGATGGCGCGCAATGCGACCGCCAATGCCAGTCCCGATGAATCGCGGTCGGATAGCGCGTCTTCGAGTTCGCGTGTGCAGACGTAGTTCCCCACACCCTGGATCTGCCGGAACGGCGCGCGCAGTAATTTTTCGTCCTGCAGGCGGGCGGCCTCGTCACGCAACTGGCCTTGCAGTGCCTTTGTCGCTGTAGCGATTACCACGGGCTGCCCGCGCTGCGAGGCACGTCCGATCGCTGGCAAGAGATAGGCCAGCGATTTGCCGGTACCAGTCGGAGCTTCCACTGCGAGACGTCCGCCGCGATCAAACACTTCGGACACGGCGTGTGCCATCTCCTGCTGTGCTGCGCGAGGTCGAAGTTCACGCTGGGCCCCCAGCACACCGAAAGCGTCTCGCGTCGCCGACCAGGCGTCAGCGGCGGGTGATCCCGACGGCGCGAGCAAAGGGTCGGGCTGGCGAGTCAACGTCGAGAGGTCCGGGTTCGAGTCAAGTGGCGGCAGTAATGACACCAGCGGGTGATCAAACGCTTCGAGGACGCCGATAGCGAGCTGCCAGCTTGGGTCATTGACGTCGACGGTGGCGAGCAGCGAACGAATAACGGATGCGGTCGCGGCCGCATCGTCGAAGGCCCGGTGAGTGTTGTCGTGCGCGATGTCGAATCGCTGGGTGAGGTCCGCCAACGAACGATTGGGCATTGCGACATCGACAAGAGTCGCGAGATGAATGCTGTCCGCGGATTGTGGCCAGCGCGGTTGATCGATGCCGGCTCGCTTAGCCGCCTTATCTAGAAACGGGATGTCAAACGCGAGAAGATTCTGTCCGACGAGAAAGTCGATCGAGTCGAGCTGCATCTGCAGCAGCTGCATTGCCTGGTCGAAGGATGATTTCGTGCCGGAACTGTCGGTCGTTCGTACTACACCGTCAGGGAGTTGGACTGTCACGTTCGCGAGCGACGCCCCGTCCAAACGAATCAGCGCGATTTCACAGACGAAGTCCTTAGCGGGGTCGAGACCTGTGGTTTCTATGTCGAGCACCGCCACGCGCTCGATCGGGAAGCGCGAAAGGTTGGTGGGCCGGTACCAGTCGGCATCCTCGCTTTGATCTTCTGTCTCGTCCACAGTCGTTGTCGGCTCGGCAGCGGCGATGGAAAGCAATCCACTGGTTGTCAGGCAGAAGCGGGCGGGAAATCGATCTGGAAGTTGGGCAAGCCTCTCGATTGACTGAGTAAAACCCGCCGACTGTAGAGATTGACGTAGAGCCGCTGCAGATAGTGGCCCTCGCTCCGAAAGTGCCTGATAGGCGGACTCTACGGCGGGGGGCAGCGGAACATTGGACCCACTCACAGCGTCCGCACCGTCCCCGTGGCGGCGGCCAGCTCAACGTGGCGAGACCCGCGCGCGATCCACATTCGTACCCCCCGGGCTGGTCTCTGTTTCTGAAACGCCCGTACCAAAGGTCGAGCGAGATGGACGATACTTATAAGGCCCGACAAAGGTAAGCGTTTTGATCGGGTGAAGTTGCGGGGCCCCGGTCGGCCGGGGCCGCCGATCCGGCGTAAGAGTTTGGAGTATCCGAATCGTTGAACCGCCGGTGTCCGACGCATTCGCTAGCCTCCCGGTGTGGAGAATGGCCTTTACGATTCGCTGCTAACAGAACGGTTGAACCGGGAGCTCGCTGAGCGTCCTGAACTTCGATCTGAGATCGACTCGTTGGACGAGGGCGAGCAGCCCCTGGCCATCGCACGGCACCTGATGCGGATCATCGAGCGCTCCCTACACGCCGCTAGGACACCGAATGACCGGGCGGATTTAGTACACCGGGTCCTTGCTGCACTACCCGACACAGACGCCTTGGCTGAGGCGCTCCATCAACGTGAACCCGGCAAAATCGAGCGGCTCGCGGAGATTATGCCGGTAACCCAGCTCGGCGCTCAGCGCTTACCTCGGCCTGCCACTCCGTTGTCTGACACGGCACTGATGACCAACGCGCAGAATGAACCGACGCTGGCGGCGGAGCTGCGGGCCGAGCTCGTCAGTGCCGATCACGTGGATCTTTTGTGCGCCTTCGTGAAATGGCAAGGCCTACGTCTGCTCGAAGCGGAACTCAACGAGCTTCGCGCCCGCAAGGTCCCGCTGCGAGTCATCACAACAACTTATTTGGGCGCAACCGATGCCCGCGCTCTTGATGCACTAGTCGATGAGTTCGGTGCAGAAGTGCGGGTCAACTACGAGACTGATCGCACCCGGCTGCACGCGAAAGCGTGGCTACTGCGACGCAACACAGGCTTTCACACCGCTTACGTAGGCTCAAGCAATTTGTCGCACGCCGCCCTGGTCGACGGTCTGGAGTGGAACGTTCGGCTATCTGCAGTATCTACACCGCATCTCCTGGAGAAGTTCCGCGCGACCTTCGAATCTTATTGGGAGAACCGGGAGTTCATGTCTTATCTGCCGTCGGAGGACGGTGAGCGCCTGCGTGCAGCGCTTGCCGTCGCATCTGGCGGACGGCAGCGTGACGGAATTACCGTCACGTTGTCCGGCCTTGAGGTGACTCCTAAGCCGTTCCAGGC
>NZ_JBAPRN010000151.1:0-6063 GCF_049281135.1 Mycobacterium sp.
TCGCGATCGCCGCCGGCGCCGAACACCACCGCGAGCCGTCCGGTCGGGCGGCGCAGGGTCCGCAGAACCTCCTGCAGCGCGCCCGGCTTATGCGCATAGTCGACCAAGGCCAGGAAGTTCTGCCCGCGGTCGATCCGCTCGAGTCGTCCGGGGACCTGGGTGTGCCGGAGTCCAGTGGACGCCTGCTCGGGGGAAACTCCGACAGCGTCGAGAATCGCCAGTGCAACAAGGCAATTGGCGATGTTGTAGTCCCCAGGGAGGGCAATCCTCAACCGGTGGTGCACACCGGCCGGGTCGACGGCGGTGAACTCCTGCTCGCCGGCCTCAGCCGTGACTGCTTCGACGCGCCAGTCCGCGGGCCGACCCTTCGTGCTGACCGTCGTCACCGTGTCAGCGCGGTGGGCCATCGACCGGCCGGCGTCGTCGTCGACGCACACCACTGCGCGACGGGCGTGCAACGGCGATACCGGGTCGAACAACCGCGCCTTGGCCTCGAAATAGTCCTCCATCGTCGGGTGGAAGTCGAGGTGATCGCGGGACAGGTTGGTGAAACCGCCCACCGCGAACTGAATGCCGTCGACGCGGCCCAACGTCAGCGCGTGACTGGACACCTCCATCACGACGGTGTCGACGCCGCGCTCGGCCATCACCGCCAGCAGGGCCTGCAGCGCAGGCGCCTCGGGCGTGGTCAGCGCGCTCGGGATGTCGACGCCGTTGATACGCACCCCGACGGTGCCGACCAGCCCCACCGTCCGCCCTGCCGAGCGCAGACCGGCTTCGATCAGATAGGTCGTCGTCGTCTTGCCCGACGTCCCGGTGATGCCGATGACCGCCAAGCGCTCGGACGGATGCCCGTACACGGTGGCGGCGAGCCCGCCCAGAACGCTGCGGGGTTCGGGATGGACGAGTACGGGCACCACGCCGGCGTCACGGTTCAGCTGCGCCAACCCGGCCGCGTCGGTGAGCACCGCGACGGCTCCGCGTTCGACCGCATCGCCGTAGAAGCGGACACCGTGCGTCGCCCCGCCCGGTAGCGCGGCGAACAGGTCGCCGGGCTGGACATCCTGAGCCCGCAGGGTCACGCCGGTGATCGGCAAATCCGACGCGGAGTTGCCCTCGGCGGGAACTGCGCCCACCTGAGCGGCCAGCGTCGAGAGCGGCACGCCGGCGCCGGTGGCGGGGCGCAGCGCAGCGGGCACCGCCATCACCTCCGTCCGCCAACTGGTTTCCGACGCCGGGGTCAGCGCCTCCATCAGCCCTGACACCTTATCGAGCGGGAGAGCTTCGACGGACAGCCGTTACGGCTTGAACGACAGGTAGAGCACCACAACGTCGATGCTGAACAGCGCGAACGCCGCCAACGGGATCGCGAATCCCCAGCCCCGCCGGGCGGTCCGGGCCGAGGCGATGATCGTCGCCAGCGAAAGAAGCGGCGCACCAAAACCAATAGGGTCATCACGGGAACTGGCGGACCCATACGCGGGCAGTCTTCGTAGGCGCATCGATCGGTGCCCATCGCGGCCGCGAAGCCGAACAGCATGACGAACAACGCGCCCGGCACCGTCAGGACCGCAAGGATCCAATTCAGAACCAAGCGACACCGGGGCTCGGTTCGGGTTGTCATCTCACGGTGTGGGCGTGGGCGCGGGGCTGTCGGTTTCGCGCATCCGGCAGTCCGACGTCGCCGCCAAGACCGTCCCCGCCTTGGTGCCGAAATGAAACTGTGCCCCCGAACCGGCAATGGCGAGGTCCTTGTTGCCCGGCTGGTCGATGAACACGCTCACGGTGGCGGCCCCGAATCTCGCCGCACCGTCTTTCACGATCTGCACCGCCTTCGGCCAGACGTTGTCAGGGATGGCCCGGTCGAACGCCAGTCGGTAGTACACCTGGACCGCGCGGGTCCAGGCGAAGTCGCCGCCGCAGCCGTTCCAGCTGTTTTCGTCAACCTTCCAGGTCATGCCCGGCACCAGCGCAACGATCTGGGCGGCCATCTGATCCGTCGCCGCCACATACTGCGCACGCGCAGCTTCGAAACTCGGTTTCGAACGCAGCCCGTTCTCGAGTTCCGCGACACGCTGCGGACCAGGATTGCCTTGCGTTCCCGAATCTGTTGCGCCACAACCGAAAACTGACATCGATATCACCACCATCCACACAATCCACGCGGCCACCCGGACGGTCATCATCGACCCGGGTGTGGGTACGGGGTCAACGGCGTTGGCGCCATCACCAATTGCTGTCCGCCATCGGGTAAATCGGCGATGCCGGCGGCGATGACCGCCAGGTTGTAGCCGGACATTCTCAGCGTCTGCTCGCCTCCCGGACCGGTGACCGCGCGCGGGTAGTCGGCGTGGCTGTGCACACCCTCTCGCAGCACGCCGTCGGGGCTCGTACCGGCTTGCGACGACAATTCAGGCATCATGCCGCCGTACGGATCTGCGCCCCAGCCATGCAGTGGCGCTAGCGGCGCCACTTCGGGAATCCAGTCGTCGCCAGGGGGCGCCTTCATGACGAACGCGTGCCCATTGGCCAGCCCGAGCTGACTCGGGTTATCGAGCTCCAGACCCGGCGAGCCGTAGAACACCGCGTCGTTGACCGGATGCAAGCCCTGAGCATTGAGTTGCTGCAGGGCCAGCGAGGACGTGAGCGAACCGTAGCTGTGACCGAACAGGCTGAGATGCGCATTGGGGTTGTTGGTGTTCAGCTCCTGCAGATAGGAAGCCAGCGAGGCCGCTCCGGCCTTGGCTTGGCCGTCGTCGATGGTGCGCCAGAAATCGCGCGGGCTGGTCGTGTTGAGCACATTGGCCGGCGGGTCGTAGCCCATCCACGCGATGGTAACCACCGAACCCGAACGCCCCAGTCGTCGAAGCTCTTCGTTTGCCGTGTTCTGCAGATTTCGCGCTTCGGAGACCATGCTCGGCAGTGAATCCTTGGTGGTCGAGCCGATACCGGGCACGGTTACCGAGATGTCGGTCGCGGTGTCGGGGTTGCCGACGGCCACCGCGGCCGTGACCTTCTGACTCGGATCGGTCGGGATGTCCAGCTGGGTCAGGTAAGTCTCCGGTGCGCGTCGGAGCGCATCGTCGATGGCGTCGTATTCGCCCATCCGGTTCTGAGCGGCGTTCAACTGAGAGTTGAGGTCCTGCAGTCGATTCGGGTCACCGCCTGCTCTGGTTATGGCCTGCTTGAGGTCATTGATGTGCGCGTGGAGTTTGGCGCGCTCTTCGCGCACCCGCTCCTGGTTGGCATCGCTTTCACGCTGGGTCGGGGTCAACCCCTGCGGACCGACCGGTGGGCCGGCATCGGGCGGAATCGCGGTGTCGCCGTCAGCCATGTTGATCGCGGCGGCCAGCTCCTGGTCGACGGCGTTGGCTTCGGCGAGAATCGCGTCGAGCCGAGGCTGCAGCTGCATCTCGGCGATAAGCGCCTCTGACAGTAGGCAATTGGGGCCCGGGACCACTCGGTTGGTCATCGCGTCGATCGCCATGTGCAGTTCATTGGCGTCGCTGCGCAACATCCGCAGGTCGGATTGCACATGCTCGATACCGTCGGCGGCCTGGTCGGCGGCACGAGCCACCGCGAGCGCCTCGTTGCCGTGGACGTCGAGGTCTTGGCGGATGCCGGCGTTGACGTGCTTTCTGGCCTCGGCGGTGGCGCCTTCCCAGGTATCGAACACCGACAGGGTGCTCAGCTGACGCGACGCCTCCAAGGTGGCCCTCCCGCGAACGTTCGCAGCCTGAAACACCTCCCGCACCGCGCCGGCGTTCCACCGATCAATGTCGGCCACCGTCAACGTCACGACTCAGGGGCTGGGTGCACTGCGCGCAACTTCTCGACGTTCTCATTCTCAAGCGCGGTGAAATCGATGCCGTCGTTGTTCAGAGCCAACGCATGATCGCCGACACTGGTCAGCAGTCTGCGGGAGGTTTCCAACCAGGCAGCGGTCCTGATCTGCAGCGCCGCCCCCGAGCTGCCGACCCAGCCCGACTGGGCGGCGGCTATCCGGCTGTCCGACGACAAATGGGCACTCGCCAGATCGTCGCCCTGGCCCGCCACGTGCGCCGCCGAACTCGCCAATGCTTCAATGTCGACCTCGAAATTCCCGCCTGCCGCCATCACCGTCACCTCCCGCTGTGGTTCGTCATTCTCCCATATCACCGGGTGGCGGTCGGCCGCAATTCACCCCTGGCTACATGGCTTGCAGTGTCAACCGCGGACCGGGATCAGGTGATAGCGGGACGTTTCCGCGTTGCAGCAGCCAGCCGGCGATGTTGTGGAACAGCGGGGCCGCGGAGTGGCCGGGGGAACCGTCGGCGTTGGTGGCCGGGTTGTCCATCATGATGCCGATGACATAGCGCGGATCGTCGGTGGTGGCCATGCCCGCGAAGGTGATCCAGTAGACGTTGTCGTAGTAGCAGCCGCACGCCGGGTTGATCTGCTGTGCCGTCCCGGTCTTGCCGGACACCTGGTAGCCGTCGACGGCGGCCGCGGGCCCGGTGCCCTGCTGGTTTCCGGTCGGGTCACGCTGGACGACGCCGCGCAGCATGTTGCGCACGGTCCGCGCGGTCTCCGGCGAAACCACCCGAACACCTTCCGGGCGTGGCTCTTCGGTGCGCGCGCCGTCGGCAGAGATGGTGGACTTGATTATCCGCGGCGGAATCCGCACACCGTCGTTGGCGATCGCCTGATACATGCCGGTCATCTGCAGCAGGGTCATCGAAAGACCTTGGCCGATCGGCAAGTTGGAGAACGTGCTGCCTGACCATTGGTCGATCGGTGGAACCAGACCCTCGCTTTCACCCGGCAGGCCGACCCCGGTGCGCTGGCCAAGCCCGAATTTGCGCACCATGTCGTAGTAGCGCTGTGGTCCGACCCGCTGAGCGAGCATCAGCGTGCCCACGTTGGACGATTTCGAGAACACGCCGGTCGTTGTGTAGGGCGCGACGCCGTGCACCCAGGCGTCGTGCACCGTGACACCGCCCATGTTGATCGAGCCCGGAACCTGCAGCACCTCATCGGGATTGGTCAGGCCGTACTCGATCACCGAGGCAGCGGTGACAACCTTGTTCACCGAACCGGGCTCGAACGGCGAGGACACCGGCAGATCACCCAGCTGCTTGTTGCCCTGGCGCCCGATGTCCTGGGATGGATCGAAGGTGTTGTCGTTGGACATGGCCAGCACTTCGCCGGTCTTGGAATCGAGCACCACCGCCGAGACGTTGCGTGCCCCGGACAGATTCTTGGCCTGCTGCACCTGCTGCTGAACGTAGAACTGGATGTCGTCGTCGATCGTCAACTGGACCGTCGCGCCGTTGACCGCCTGATGCTGGTTGCGGTAGCTGCCCGGAATCACCACACCGTCGGAACCGCGGTCGTAGGTCACCGACCCGTCGGTGCCGGCCAACTCCGCGTCCATGGAATCCTCCAGGCCGAGCAAACCGTGCCCGTCCCAGTCGATTCCGCCGACGACGTTGGCCGCCAGCGAGCCGCCCGGATACTGGCGCAGGTCTTGACGCTCGGCACCGACCTCGGGGAATTTCCGGGTGATCGTGGTGGCGATCGCTGGGTCGACGGCACGGGCGAGATAGACGAACGTCTCGTCGCTGCGCAGCTTCTTCAGCACGGTGGCGTTGTCCGGCTTGTTGTTCAGCCGCGCCGACACTTCCTTGGCGATCTCCTTCAACCGCTCTTGCGGGTCAGGAGCTTTCGAGTTCTTCTGCTTGGCTTCGGCCAGTTGCTTCTGGATGCGGCGCGGCTGGAAGGTCAGCGCGCGGGCCTCGATCGTAAAAGCGAGCTGGTTGTTGTTGCGGTCGACGATGTTGCCACGTACTGCCTTTTCGGTGTCGGTGACCTTGAGCTGGCCCGCGGCCTCCGCGCGCAACCCGGAGGCGTGCGGCACCTGCAGGTAGAACAGCTGGGCGCCGGCCACTAACAGCGCCAAGAAGATGACCCCGTTGCCCACTCGGTGCCGGAAGACGAACGACGCCCCGCGGTTACCGATCTCGATGGCCTGACGGGTTCGGCGTTGACGCGCCGAGTGGTCAGCTGGGCTCGCCTTTGCCC
>NZ_JBAPRN010000152.1:0-3153 GCF_049281135.1 Mycobacterium sp.
CATGTGTTAAGCACGCCGCCAGCGTTCGTCCTGAGCCAGGATCAAACTCTCCAAACAAAAACCCCCACCACACAGGCAGGCGAATCCAATCAGAACAATCTGAACCCAACAAAAAGACACCAAAAAACTGGCATCACAAAAACAAACCACACCCCCAACACGGGAAGCTGAAAGGCATGGCAAAAAACAACAACAAAAACAAAACCACCAAACACACTATTGAGTTCTCAAACAACACCCCAACCGGCCGCGCAACAAGACCCGCGGCTCTTGGCCGCTCACTCGCTGTACGGACGACGAAAGCACACCACCGAAGTGGAACTTCCCTCTTGGACATCGCCGCGCTCGACGGACTGACCGTGTCGCGGCGACGCGATTAAGTTACGCGACCGGAAACTCGCAGTCAAACAAGCTGCTAGACGGCGTGTTTCGGGCTGCGCCAAGGTCAGCCGAGGCGCTCGACTCCGGCGATGTTTCGCTTGCCACGGCGTAGCACCAGCCACCGTCCATGCAGGAAGTCGGTGGGTTGCGGCGCCCAGGTCTCGTCGTCGATTTTGGTGTTGTTGACGTACGCCCCGCCCTCGGCGATGGTGCGCCGCGCGGCCCCTTTGCTTGGTGCCAGGCCGCTGGCGACAAGCAGGTCGACGATTCCGTCCGGTGTTCCCGTTGTCAGCTCGGCGATCGACGTCTCCCGCAGAGCGGCCCGCAACGTGGCGTCGTCCAGGCGGGCCAGTTCCCCACGCCCGAACAATGCCGCGCTCGCGTGTTCGACGGCTTCGGTGGCGTGCTCGCCGTGCACGAGGGTCGTGAGCTCGCGCGCCAATCGGCGTTGTGCCTCGCGCTGCTGCGGTCGCTCCGCGGTAACCGCCTCCAGTTCGGCCACCTCGTCGGCCGACAGGAAGGTGAACCAGCGCAGGTACCGGATGACGTCGGCGTCGGCGGTGTTGACGAAGTACTGGTACCAGGCATACGGCGTCGTCATCTCGGGGTCCAGCCACAGGTTGCCCCCGCCAGTGGACTTTCCGAACTTCGTCCCGTCCGCGGAGGTCACCAACGGAACCGTGAGGGCATGCACCGCGGCGGCCGACTTCTGCCGCACCAACCGGACGCCGGCGATGATGTTGCCCCACTGATCGGATCCGCCGATTTGAAGCACGCACCGATGGCGTCGATGCAGTTCGACGTAGTCGTTGGCCTGCAACAGCATGTAGCTGAACTCGGTGTAGGAGATCCCCTCACCTTCGAGCCGTCGCCGGATGGTGTCTCGATCAAGCATCACGTTGACCGAGAAATGTTTGCCGACGTCGCGCAGGAGCTCGATCGCCGACATTGCGCTGGTCCACTCGAGGTTGTTCTCGACAATGGCGCCCGCCGGTGAGCTGTCGAAGTCGACGAATCGCTCGAGCTGTCCGCGAATTCGCTCGGTCCATTCCTGGACCGTCACATCGGTGTTGAGCACCCGCTCGCCGGTTTCGCGCGGGTCACCGATCAGCCCGGTGGCACCACCGGCAAGAACGATCGGCCGGTGGCCGGACTGCTGAAAACGCCGCAGCGTCAACAGCGGCACCAGATGACCGGCGTGCAGACTCGGCGCGGTGGGATCAAATCCCGCATACAGGGTGATCGGACCGTCGGCGGCATCCTTGGTCAGCGCGTCAAGGTCGGTGGACTGCGCGATCAGTCCACGCCAGTTCAGCTCCTCGAGGATTTCAGCAGCCACAGTCGTAGATCTTCGCGCATCTGCGTGACGCGCCCGCGGCGGGCGACCGGGACGGCGCGTCGAATCAGTCGCTGGCGCCCGGTGCCGGCGCTCGTGGACTGCGCCGGTAGGCGGAGACTTCTGCCTGGCCGGGCAACCACAGCCGCCACGGCCGGTCGGCAGCCTGGCTGACTCCGACCCGAGGTCCCGCACTGGCTTCGGGCGCGTCGTTGAGTGTCAACCGTATTGGACTGTCGCTATCAAATAAGTCGATTCCGTTGTCGGCCATGGTGATTCCAGCGGCCGAGCAGAGATTCCCCGGCCCACGCGCCAGTGCGCGGGGGCGGATCGCCGCTCCGCGCCGGGACTGGGCGATGTCGAACCCGGTGTCGACGACTGCAGCCCTGAGCAGGACGGCGGCCGCGATTCCGTCGGGTCCGCAGACCACGTTCGCACAGACGTGGATGCCGTGGCTGAGGTAGGTGTAAAGCCGACCGGACGGGCCGAACATCACCGTGTTGCGGGCGGTCACACCGCGGTATGAGTGCGCCGCGGCGTCCGGCCAGGGGCCATCGGGTCCCCCACCGTAGGCCTCGACCTCGACGATTGTCGCGATAACGCCACGACCGGTGAGGGTTGCGCCAAGTAGTCGATGCGCGGCGTCGACCGGGTCGACCGCAAGTTGGTCAGCGCCCACCAGACAGATTCTGCCCGCGATTCTTGACAGCCGACCAGCAGGGGTGAATATTCATCGTATGATGACTTCATCAAATGATGAATTAACGTCAACGGGTCATGAGGTAGCGATCGACATCACCCACTTGCGGGTGGTTCGCGGCAAACGGCTTGCACTGCACGACTTCTCGGTGCGGGTGGCCCGCGGCAGTATCACCGGTCTGCTCGGACCGTCGGGCTGCGGAAAGACCACGTTGATCCGATGCATTGTCGGCACCCAGCTCGTCGCGTCGGGCACCGTGCGGGTGCTCGGTTTGCCCGCTGGGTCCTCGGCGTTGCGGCACCGGATCGGTTACCTGCCACAGGATCCGACGATCTACGACGACTTGCGGATCGTCGACAACGTTCGATATTTCGCAGCGCTCTACGGTTTTGGCGGCGACGCCGCCGACTCCGCGATCGACCGGGTGGGCCTCAGCGATCACAGCACCGCCTACTGCGGCAACTTGTCCGGTGGTCAGCGCACCAGGGTGTCGCTGGCGTGTGCGTTGGTCTGCCGGCCCGAGCTACTGGTCCTCGACGAGCCGACGGTGGGTTTGGACCCGGTACTGCGTGCAGATCTGTGGGAGCAGTTCACCGACCTGGCTCGCGGCGGGACCACCCTGCTGGTTTCCAGCCATGTGATGGACGAAGCCGATCACTGCGGGGACCTGTTGCTGATGCGAGATGGCCGCCTCGTCGCGCAGACCACTCCGAACCAACTACGAGAGGACACCGGA
>NZ_JBAPRN010000153.1:0-2877 GCF_049281135.1 Mycobacterium sp.
GCCACCGATCGTGCGTCGATCGCGCTGCAGCCCAACAGGATCGTCAACCAGTTGAGCCAGGCGAAGTTACCGGACGCCACCAGCCACAGCTGGGTGACCACGACGATCGCTCCGGCGATACCGGCCACCGGCTGCGGGGCGAACAGACCGAACGGGACGACGAGTTGCGCGAAGTGATTTCCCACGGCCTCCACCCGATGCAGCGGCTTGGGTAGGTGATGGAAAAACCAACTCAGCGGCCCCGGCATCGGCTGGGTTTCATGGTGGTAGTACAGGCAGGTCAGATCGCGCCAGCAGGAATCGCCGCGGAGCTTGATCAGGCCGGCGCCGAACTCGAGCCGAAACAGCAGCAACCGTGCGAGCCACATCGCGAGCACCGGCGGCGCGATCCGGTCGTTGCCGAGAAACATTGCCAGGAAACCCATTTCCAGCAGCAGCGACTCCCAGCCGAACGAGTACCATGTCTGGCCGACGTTGACGATCGACAGATACGCCACCCACAGCAGCAGCCAGAGCGGCACCGTCGCCCCGAGCGGTACCACGTCGGCCAGTCCCGCTGCCATTCCTGCGGCCAATGCCGCACCCGACCACGCCACCGTCGCGAAAAACCGATCGGAGTAGTGGATGTGGAAGACGCTCGGCGTTCGAGCGAACGAGTGGCGGACCAGAAAACGCGGCACCGGTAACAATCCGCGCTCCCCGATCAGCGCTCGGAATTGCCTTGCGGCCGCGACGAATGCGAAGACATACACGACCGCGATGCCGCGCTCCAAAATCAGTCTGCTCAGCCAATATTCCGGTGCGCTCAACCAGCCCATGTCCGTCGCTCCTGGTGAGGAATGGAATTCCTATTGTCGCGCGTACCCGTCCGGCAGACCGCAAAACCACCGCGCTCGCAGCTAACGCTGCCCGACCAGGTACGGCGGCGCGACGCCGGCGATCACCGCACCGAAGTTCGCCAGCGCCTTGTTGCCGCCCAACCAGTAACTGCTGTGCGCGGCGACGCTGGGTAGCCCGAAAGGCCCGGCCGGCCCGGGATCGGCGGCCAGCCGCTGGGCACCGAAGTCCGGCTCCGCCGGGTCGGCGCCCAACGTCCATTCGGTGACGATGCCGCGCACGCCGCTCGCGTCGTTGACGGCACGCATCACAAACACGTTGCCGCCGGGGTGCAGATTCAGCCGGCCGGCGCGATCGACCAGCATGCCGGGGCTTCCGACCGCGATGACATTGTCGGCGTCGAGGTGACGCCCGCCGGCGGCGGCCGCGCCGATCACGGTGGAGCCATAGCTGTGGCCGACCACGGTGTCGACGGACGCCTGCCCGACATGCGAGGCGCGCTGGCCGTTTTCGAAGATCGACAATCGATCCGCACCGCCCTGCGCGGGCTGCGGGAAAGCCGCGCGGCTGAGATCCATGGGGCGGTCATACCCCATCCACGTCGTCACTGAGACATCGCCTGGTTCCAGGCCGGGGTCGGCAGTCAAGGCGGCGGTGTACATGGCCATCGCCTTCTCGTCGCTGAACGCCAATCGGCTCAGATCTTGCCCGGTGCCGGGTACGAAGATCGCATTGCGCCGCGCAGTATCGGGGTTCGCGATCGACACGGCGCCGTGGCCGAGCTCGTCGAGCAGACCCAGGTAACGCTTCGCTCCGTCGGTGGACTTCAAGCTCGCTTGGACGGCCTGATAACCGGCGAGGCGTTGTCGGGCCTCGGCCAGTTGTGACTGCAACGCGTAGATCGCACCGTCGTCGATGTCGGGTTCGGCCATCAGTTGTTCAATGTCGTGCTGTATCCGAGTGACGTCGTACTGGGATTGCTGCGTGAGCTCTGCCAGGTGCAACCGGTTGTAGTGGTCTCTGCCCGAGTGGTCAGGCGAATCCCATGGCATTCCGGCGTGGTTGCCAATGTCGTGGTCTTGGCTGTACAGCCAATCCTTTTCTTCGGGGCTGAGCTGATTCCACAGCTCGTTGAACTGCTTCGGATCGTCGGGCAACGGCCGCGACAGCGAGTCCTGGATCAGTGGTCGATTTTCATGTGGGCCCGGCGGAATCGGCCGATCCCCGTCGGCCATGTCGATCGCGTACGCCAACTCCCGGTCGGCTGAATTTGCCTCTGCCACAATCGTATCCAGCCGGTGTTGCAGCTGAATCTCGGCGATCAGCGCTGCTGTCGGCGGACCGTCGAAATTCGAACTCGGCACCACCTTGTCGGTACGGCAGTCGATGGTCATCTGCAATTCGGCGGCGTCGCGTCGCAACGTGCGCAGCGCGGACTGCAGGTGCACGATGTCGTCGGCCACTCGGCCGGCCGCCCGGGCCACCGCCAGCGACTCGTTGCCGTGCGCGTCGAGATCCGATCGGATCGAGGCGCTGCTGTGTCTGCGGGCTTGTGCGGTGGCGCCCTGCCAGGTGTCGAAGACCGCTAGCGAGGCTAGTTCTCGCGCGGCCTCCAGGGTCGCGTGCCCACGCGCGCCGGCCGCGTGGAACACCTCGCGTACCGACTCGGCGCGCCACCGATCGATGTCGGCTACCGTCAACGCCACGTCTCACCACCTCACCGGAAGAAGCGCTGCCTATCCCGTAACAGCGGCGGAGACGTCGTGCAACTCACATGTCGGTGCGAAGCCCGCGGAACGGGATGCCCATGCACAGCTGGGGGTTAACGCTCAGCAGGCCGCGTCACGGTTGAAGCGGCCAGTGCCGCAAGTGAAATGAGCGCGAGCAGTTGCACTACAGCCGAATGGCCCGCGTATCCGTCGACGGATCGCCACGGATGACGCGACAACGCCGCACCGGCCAGGATCAGCCCGCCGGCACTCAACCACAGAGTGACGACGTCGCGTCGTCGTGGACGATTGCGCAGCACCCACCGCATTC
>NZ_JBAPRN010000154.1:0-5176 GCF_049281135.1 Mycobacterium sp.
CATGATGTCCAGATTGCCGGCATAGGGCGGCAGGTAGTCGCCGTTGCCCTCGACCTCGAGAAACACCGCGACACGCCCTCGCCCGGACCAGCTCTCACGCGGCTCATCGAACTGCGGATCAGCGCGCAGCTTGTAGCCGGGGACGTATTGCTGAACATCGCTGACCATTTCGTGAATGGACTCTGCCACCGACGCTTGATCGGTGTCAGGCCCGATCGCGCAAAAGACCGTGTCGCGCATGATCATTGGTGGCTCGACGGGGTTCAGGATGATGATGGCTTTGCCGCGGACTGCGCCGCCGACGTCGACCACCGCCTGACTGGTCGTTTCGGTGAATTCATCGATGTTGGCGCGAGTGCCCGGTCCGGCCGACCGCGACGACACCGACGCCACAATTTCGGCGTAGGGGACGGGGGCGACGCGTGACACCGCGGCCACGATCGGGATCGTGGCCTGTCCGCCGCAGGTGATCATTGAAACATTGGGTGCCCCAATGTGATCGGCCAGGTTCACCGGGGGACACACCATCGGTCCGATGTGTGCCGGGGTGAGATCTACGGCCTGAATGCCGGCTTCGGCATAGCGTGGAGCGTTGGCCGCATGCGCACTGGCGGAGGTGGCCTCGAAAACCAGTTCGGGCAACGGATCTCGGCGCAGCAGCCAGTCGACACCGCCGGCGGAGGTCTCCACCCCGAGAGCGCGCGCTCGCCGCAAACCCTCCGACTCGACCACACCCGCCATGTAGGCGACTTCGATGCAGTCCGAGCGGCGCAGCTTTGCCAGTAGGTCGGTTCCGATATTGCCCGGCCCGACGATCGCAGCGGGAATCTTCCGCAGATTTGTCACCGGTTGACTGTGACATCGTATCGCGGCAATGTGGTAGCCATGCGTTCCGCTGGCCGGAACAAACCGGCCGTCTCGATGCTGGATCGTTCGGCAATGCTGCTGCTGGCCTTCCGGTCGAGCGGCGGGGCGATGACACTCGCGGAGTTGTGCCGTGCAACCGGCATCCCGAAGGCCACCGCCCACCGGTTGGTCGCCGAACTCGAAAAATGGGGACTGCTCGAGCGGTCGGGCCGGCGGCTGCGGTTGGGAATGCGGCTGTTTGAACTTGGCCAGCTGGTACCGACTCAACGCGATATCGGTGAGATCGCCGCCCCGTATCTTGCCGATCTGTTCGAAGCCACCAGAAAAACCGTACATCTGGCGATTCGGGACGGGCTGGAGGTCGTCTACGTCCAGAAGCTGGCGCGCCGCGGCAGTCCGCGGGTGGGCTCGCGGGTGGGCGGTCGGATGCCCATGCACTGCACCGGGGTGGGCAAGGCCCTGCTGGCGTTCAACGCAACGGCGCTGACTGACGCGGTGATTGCCCGGGGGTTGACCCGGCTGACACCACGCACCATCGTCGCTCCCGGTCTGCTGCGTCGCGATCTGGCGCGGGCAAGAGTCCGCGGGTTCGCCGTTGAACGCGAGGAGTCGACGATCGGGATCGTCTGCGTCGCAGGCCCGATCATCGACGCTACTGGCAGCGCGGTCGCCGCCATCTCGATAACTGGTCGCGCGCAAGAGTTCTCCGCGCCGGCGGCCACTGCCGCCGTTCGCACCGCGGCGCTGGGGCTGTCGCGCGCGCTGCGCTAATCGCGATCCGGTGTGCTCGGGTGGCTGTCGGCGAACCCGGCAGCACGTGCCTTGGCGGCTTGCAGCGCTTCCACCACCATGTCGCCCATGTTCGCCAGCCCCGGGGGGTCGTCACGCCGGTACTCGCCGGGGTAGATGTGCACGCCAAGCAATTCACCCGTTTCGGAGACCGTCACGGTGACCAGGCCATCGGCGGCGACGCCGTCGAAGTGCTGCGGCCGGGAGAGATGTGGTTGCCCGTTCGCCGGTGCGCGCAAGTCGGGCCGGTTGTCTGGCACGATGCCTCCACGGGAAATGGGGAAACGTCACGATATGATATCATAAGTGCAGTGTGACGGACCTATGGATGGGAAGCTGAACATCATGGATCTTGGGATTGCGGGCAAGGTGGCCTTCGTTTCCGGCGGCAGCATGGGCATGGGCCGCACAACAGCCGAGCTGTTCGCCCGAGAGGGCTGCCGAGTCGTCGTCGCGGCGCTACCGGAGCACAAGGAATCGATCGACGACACCGTCGCGGCAATCCAGGCCGCCGGCGGTCAGGCGGTCGGCGTGGCGGCGGATCTGACGAAAGAAGATGACGTCGACCGCGCCGTCGCGACCGCCGAGCAAGCCTTCGGATCGCGTCCCGATATCGCCGTGGCCAACGTCGGGGGGCCGAAGCAGGGCGATTTCCTCACCGTGACCAACGACGATTTCGCCGATGCCGTCCATGACATGACGATGAGCATGGTCTACCTGGCGCGTGCCGTCATTCCTCATATGCGCGAACAGCGGTGGGGTCGCATTGTTGCGCTCAATTCCGGCGCGGCCAAGGAACCCCCGCCCGAATTGCCCCACATTCTGGCCAACACGTCGCGGGCCGCTGTGATCCCGCTGAACAAATCGCTATCCAACGAATTCGGACGGGATGGCATCACGATCAATACGATCGCGACCGGTTATATCGCGACGGCGCGTATGCAGGGCTACTACGAGAAGCTCGCCCAAACGCGTGGCGTGTCAGCTGAATCACTGGTTGATCAACTCGTTTCTTCGGTTCCCGTTCGGCGGTTGGGGTCGCCGGAAGAGATGGCGGGCGTAATCGTGTTCCTGTGCTCACAGCAAGCCGGCTACGTGACGGGCCAATTCATCCCCGTCGATGGCGGTTTTCATCGAAGCGCCTGGTGATCGGCGGCATTCCGCCGGTCATCCCCTAGCTACTACCCGACATCTGGTTTACGTCGCCGACAACGCTGGGCTGGTTGGCACCACGCGTCGAGGCTCGTTCGACGGTGCCGGCGCCCAGAGGGCGTTTGGCCAACTCGGCTTTGATGATTCGCCCATTGACACTGGTAGGCATCTCGGCCAGCACGTCGTAATACCGCGGCAGCATGTAGGGCGGCAGCCTGGGCCGAAGGTAGTCGATCAGTTCTTCGACAGTGAGCACACGGCCCTGCTTCACCAGCAGAAATATCCGCAAGTCCTGGTCGGATTCGCCATACCTGCTGTCGGCGCCGGATGTGTGGCCGACGCAGGCGCATTTGGCAATCGCTGGGTGCAGGCGCACCTCCGCCTCGATCTGCGATGGGGATATGTTGCGCCCTCGGTGTCGGATGGTGTCCGTCAGCCGGTCAACGTACCGCAGCTCGCCCGCGCAGTCGCGCAATCGGTCGCCAGTGTGGAACCAGCCACCCCGCCAGGCGTTCTCGGTCTCGGCGGGTAGATGCGCGTAGCCCGACGCGAGGGCGCCGTCCACATGGCGCACGATGAGTTCCCCGGCTTCCCCAGGAGTGACGTCCGTGCCTCGGGTGTCGACGAGCCGGACCTCGTAGCCGCTGCTGGGATGACCGGCGACATCGTGGGTTGCCGGCGCCAGCGAACGCAAGGCAGGGCCGATCTCGGTCATGCCGTACAGGGTCGCGATGCGAACCGCGAACCTGTCGCCGAAGGCGCGGAACTGCGGAATGAGCGGGACCATGATCATCGTGTGCAAGGGGTTACGGGCGTCGTCCGGCCGCGGTTCGCTGTCCCATAGCAATTGCCCGATGTTCAGAGCCACTGTGAGTTGACAGTCGTAGTTCCGAATGTCCGACCAATAGGACTGTTGGGAAAAGCCATCGCGAACCACAAGGCGCTGACCCCGTTGTACCGCGACCGCTAGAGCTATGAACCCGAGCGCGTGCGCAGTCGACCAGGGGCTGTAATAGCCGGAATCGGTCGGCCACAGATGATCTCGGTCATCCACGATGTGCGCCGCATAGCTCGTGAACGCGCGGTGGGACACCTCCACGGGCTTGGGCAGCCCAGTCGTGCCAGAGGTGAACAGGATCGACTGGGCCGCGGCCGGATCCGGATCGGGCCGCGGAATCGGCTGAGCCTCGGCCAACGCTTCCGCCCACCCGAGCAGCACAGCGGATGCCAGTGGCGTCGACGCATCGCTCGCCGACTCACGGTCGCGGACGATAACCCGCTTCAGCCTCGTCACCGCGGACAATACGGCGTGATTGGCGGTCAGGCAGTCCTGAAGAGTGACTAGTGTCGCTGCGCGCGATGCGTTGAGCACATGGGACAGCGGGTTTCCCCGCATCAACGTGCTGACCGGCACGTTGGTCGCCCCGAGATAGCCGCACGCCGCCTGCAAAACGAAGGCGTCGGCACCGGTGGGCAGCATGGTTGCGACGGCATCTCCGCGCCCAACGCCAAGTCGCTCGAGCGCATCGGCACATCGCAGCGCCTCGCGGCAGAATGCGCCATAGCTGTAGGCGGCGCCGCCGATGTCGTTGAGCACCAACCGGTCAGGCGTTTCGGCGGCGCGGGTGCGAAGCAGCGAAAGCGTTGATTGCACGTCGACCTCCATACCTGGGCACACTGGGCCGGCCCTGCATCACGTCGAGAACGTCATGTGCCGTTGTCACGCTTTTCGAGGGCCGTCTGTCAGAACCCCTGACGCAGCGGCGCCGATAGACTATCGGCCCCCTTGAGTGTCAATGTAACCGCGGTCACCCTCGGCAATGCTGTCGGAACGTACTGCCGGTAGTGAGGACCGGCCCGCCAAGGCGTTCACCCCGCGCAGCTGTACCAGCCGGCGGCGTGATTCGACTCGTCACGCTTGCGAACCGAGGCCGCTACCAGCTCGCCTCATGGTAGTGACAATCATCGGAGATACGCGATATGATATCTGTTATGCATTCAGGCCCACTGTCGGGATTCCGTGTCGTCGATCTGACCAACGGTTGGGCGGGCACCTCGTGCACCAAAGTCCTGTCCTCCTACGGCGCCGACGTCATCAAGATCGAGAACCCCGACGGGGGTGACATGGCCCGCAATTTGGTGCCCTGGGTATTTGAGACATTCAACGGTGGGAAACGTTCCCTGACCGTCGACTTACGCGAAAAGACCGGTCAGGAGATCGTGCGTCAGTTAGCCAAATCGAGCGACGTGCTGGTGCAGTCGATGCGTCCCGGCGCCCTCGACGAGATCGGACTGGGTCGCGCCGAGCTCATGGCCGCGAATCCGAGCCTGATTTACGCCTCATTTTCCGCGTTCGGAAGCAGTGGCC
>NZ_JBAPRN010000155.1:0-11392 GCF_049281135.1 Mycobacterium sp.
ACTCTCGCCCACACCACCCGCTACGGCGGATACATGGCCAACCTCGACGAATTCGACGCCGAGTTCTTCGACATCTCCACCCGCGAAGCCGCCAAGATGGACCCCCAGCAGCGGATGTTGCTCGAAGTCGCCTGGGAGGCACTGGAACACGCGGGCATTCCGCCGAGCACCCTGCGCCGCTCGCAGACCGGCGTGTTCGCCGGCGCGTGCTACACGGACTACGGGTACGTGGCCGGAATGGACCTGACCAACGTCGACGCGTGGAGCAATTCCGGTGGCGCGCTGAGCATTATCGCCAACCGGCTGTCGTACTTCCTGGATCTGCGCGGCCCGTCGGTCACCGTTGACACCGCCTGCTCGTCGTCGATCGTCGCCCTGCACCTGGCCTCTCAGAGCCTGCGCGTCGGGGACTCCGACGTGGCTCTGGCGGCAGGCGTGAACCTGATGCTGGCGCCCGCGGTCGTCCGTGCCTTCGACCTGACCGGCGCGTTGTCGTCCACCGGTGCCTGCCATGCGTTCGACGCCGACGCCGACGGGTTCATTCGCGGCGAGGGCTGCGGCGTCGTGGTGCTCAAGCGGCTGAACGACGCTGTGCGCGACGGCGACCGGGTGCTGGCGGTGGTGCGTGGTTCGGCAGTGAACCAGGACGGCCGGTCCAACGGCCTGCTGGCGCCTAACCCCGCTGCGCAGATGGCGGTGCTGCGGTCCGCGTACGCCAACGCGGGTGTGCCGCCACAAGAGGTCGACTACGTCGAGGCCCACGGGACCGGCACGCCGCTGGGCGACCCGATCGAGGCGCGTGCTCTCGGCACTGTGTTGGGACGTGGTCGCGCCGAAGATGCGCCGCTGCTGATCGGCACCGTCAAGACGAACATCGGTCATCTCGAGGCCGCGGCCGGAATAGCCGGCTTGATCAAAGCTGTGCTCGCGGTGCAGAAGGGCAGCATTCCGCAGAACCTGCACTTCCACACTCCCAATTCGCATATCCCCTTCGACCAGTTGCGTCTTAAAGTGGTTGCCGAGCAACAGGAATGGCCGCAGACGGATCATCCGCGGCGGGCAGGCGTGTCGTCGTTCGGGTTCGGTGGCACCAACGCGCATGCGGTGATCGAGCAGGCGCCTGCCGCCGTACCGGTCATCCGTGAGGCCGACCCGGCAGTGAGCACCCTTGTGCTGTCGGGCAAGTCGCCCGAGCGGATCGCCTCGCAGGCGCGGTCGCTGGCGGAATGGCTGCAGGGTGCGGGCGCTGACGTGCGGCTGCCCGACGTCGCCCACACGCTCAACTACCACCGCGAGCGCCACCCGCAGTTCGCCACCGTCTGCATCCGCGACCGTGCCCAGGCGGTGGCTCAGTTGCAGGCGCTGGCCGAGGGCCGATTCACCGATGGCGCGGACGGAATAGTCGGCCCGCACGACGGGCCGTGCAGTCCCGGCACGGTGTTCGTGTACTCGGGGCAGGGTTCGCACTGGGCCGGCATGGGCCGGCAGTTGCTGGAAGACGAGCCGGTGTTTGCCGAGGCGATCGCCGAGCTGGACCCGATTTTTGTCGAGAAGGTCGGGTTTTCGCTGCAGAAGATCATCGCCAACGGCGAGTCGATCAGCGGCGATGCGCAGGTTCAGCCGGTGCTGATGGGATTGCAGCTGGCGCTGACCGAGCTGTGGCGCTCCTACGGAGTGCACCCGGATGCGGTGATCGGCCATTCGATGGGGGAGGTCACCGCGGCAGTGGTCGCCGGTGCGCTCAGTGTCGTCGACGGGCTGCGGGTGATCGCCGTCCGTTCGCAGTTGATGTCCAAGCTCGCCGGCCAAGGCGCTGTCGCGCTGCTGAAGCTCGACCCCGAGGCAACCGAGGCACTGATCGCCGGCTACCCCGAAGTCAGTGTGGCGGGCTATATTTCGCCGCGCGAGACAGTGATTGCCGGCGCGGTGGCCGCCGTCGACGCGGTGATCGCCGCAGTGAGCGCGCAGAACCGTTTCGCTCGTCGGGTCAACATGGAGGTCGCGTCGCACACCGCGTTCATGGATCCGATCCTGGGCGAATTGCGCACGGCCCTTGAGGATTTGGCTCCCGAGATCCCCACCGTCCCGTTCTATTCGACGGTCGTCGAGGGCGCCGCGTCACCGATGCTGGATGCCGACTACTGGGTGGCCAACGTACGTCAGCCGGCGCTGCTCAGCCAGGCCGTCGCGGCTGCCGCCGAGGAGCACGGGACCTTCATCGAGATCAGTGCCCATCCGATCCTGACCCATGCCGTCGGGGACACGCTGGATCCGACCAGCCATCACCACAGCGTGGGGACGTTGTGGCGCGACGGCGACGACGCGGTCCGTTTCCACACCAACCTCAACACCGTCCACACCAGTCATCCGCCACAGGCCCCGCACCCTGTCGAGCCGCACCCGGTGCTGCCGAACACGCCGTGGCACCACGGCCACCACTGGGTCAACCCCCGACCGATCACTCCGATCAGACATGTTGCCGCCGTTGGTGATCCGGGCGTGCACGCAGATGCCAGGATCCCGTCGGAGTGGTACTGCCAGCTGGCCTGGCCGGCCAGCGAATTGTCCGAAGCTAAAGGCGACGCTGACATTTCGTGGCTGGTGATCACCGACTCCGATTTGGGGTCGGAGATCGGCCGCGTCCTCGGCGACGAATTCGCCGCCGCGCCTGCGCCGACGTCGGTGCTGGCCGAAGGCACCGACCCGGTGGCGATCGCCGACGCCCTCGCCGGAGTGACCCACGTGCTCTACGCACCCGAGGTGACCGGCGGCCAGTTCGATGCCGAGGCGGGATACGAGTATTTCAACGCCGCACGGCGGCTGACCGCCGCCATCGCCGAGATGGGCGTGGCGCCGCGGCTGTATCTGCTCACCCGCAACGCCCAGCCGGTCAGCGAAGGCGACCGCGCCAACCCCGCTCACGCGGTGTTGTGGGGTCTGGGCCGCACGCTCGCACTCGAGCACCCCGAATTCTGGGGCCGCGTCATCGATATCGACGAGTCGGTGCCTGACGGCTTGGCCGCCGGCTACGTGGTGGACGAGGCCAAGGCCGCCGACGACGAAGACCAGGTTGTCTACCGGGCCGGCCTGCGCCGGGTGCCGCGGCTGCACAAGGGATATGCTCCCTCGACCGCCCCTGCCGAATTATCCAAGGACAGCAGCTATCTGGTTATCGGCGCGACCGGCAACATCGGACCGCACCTGATCCAGCAGCTTGCCGACTCCGGCGCGGGCACCGTCGTCGCGGTATCGCGCAACCCCGGTTCGCGCCTCGACGATCTGGCCGCCCGCCTGGCGCCGGCCGGCACCACTCTGGTGACGGCAGCCGCCGATGCGGCGGACGAGTCTGCGATGAGCGCGCTGTTCGACCGCTTCGGTGCTGACCTTCCACCGCTGGCCGGCATCTACGTCGCGGCGTTCGGCGGTGGCCCGATCACGTTGCTGGACATGACGAGTGCTGACGTCACCGCGATGTTCCGGCCGAAGCTGGACGTGGTGTCGCTGTTGCACCGGCTGTCACTGCGTCACTCGCTGGATCAGTTCGTGCTGTTCTCGTCGATCTCCGGGCTGACCGGATCACGCTGGCTGGCGCACTACACGGCGACGACGACGTTCTTGGACACCTTCGCGTTGGCCCGCCGGGCCGCCGGCCTGCCGGCTACGGCGATCAACTGGGGGCTCTGGAAGTCGCTGTCCGACAGCCAATCCGAGGAAGAGCGTCAGGTCACTCTCGCTTCGGGCCTGGAGCCGATGGCTGACGAGGTTGCGATCCAGGCGCTGCCGTTGCTCACCGGCCCCGGTGCCCCGGCACGGCCGACCGTTGTTGCCGCCGACTGGGCCTTGCTGGCCGCGGCCTATCGCACCAGGGCGGCCCTGCGCATCGTGGACAACCTGTTGACCACTGGCGAGAGTGCGGAGAGTCCGGCGGCGCGCAGCACCGAATTCCGGAATGCGTTGCGCGACGCCGAACCGACGCGGCGCCACGGAATTCTGGTCGATCACGTGACCGCGCACGTTGTCTCGGCGATGGGGTTGGCGTCGTCGCAGTTACTCGACCCGACGGCGGGCTTCTTCCAGTCCGGCATGGATTCACTGATGAGCGTGACCCTTCAACGATCCCTCTCGGACAGCCTGGGCGAGACGCTTCCCGCGTCGGTGGTGTTCGACTACCCGACGGTCGAGGCGCTGTCGGATTACTTGGCCGGCATTCTTCCGGAGGTAGCAGAAGGGGCCGAGGACGAAAGCGCCGACGACTACGAGGACTTCAGCGACGACGAACTGCTCAAAGAGCTTTCTGAAAGGCTGGGTTGAGCGGGATGACTGCACCGCCAGATCGTCGGGCGATCATCACCGAGGCGCTACGCAAGATCGATGACCTGACGGCTCGGCTGGAGATCGCCGAAAAGGCCGACGTCGAACCGATCGCCGTGGTCGGGATGGCCTGCCGTCTCCCTGGTGGTGTGAGCACCCCCGCCGACTACTGGCAGCTGCTGCACGACGGAGTCAGCGGCGTGATCCGGGTGCCCGAGGACCGCTGGGACGCCGACGCTTACTTTTCCGAGGACCACACCCGGCCAGGCACCATCTGCAACCGGGAGGGTGGGTTTCTCACCTCCTGGCGGCCCGACGAATTCGACGCCGAGTTCTTCGGGATCTCCCCGCGCGAAGCGGTCGCGATGGATCCCCAGCAGCGACTGCTACTCGAAGTCTCCTGGGAGGCACTGGAAAACGCCGGTGTCACGCCGAAGGCGATTCGCAACAGCCAGACCGGGATCTACGTCGGTCTGACCACCAGCGACTACTACTGGCTGTCGACTGACGGCGGGGTAAGCCCGGAGGACTTCGACCCGTATCTGCCGTTCGGCAATGCGTCGAACTTCGCCGCGGGACGGCTGTCGTATTTCCTTGGCGTGCACGGCCCGGCTGTGGTGCTCGACACCGCGTGCTCGTCGTCGCTGGTCGCCATCCACCTGGCAACCCAGAGCCTGCGCCGTCGCGAAACGGATTTGGCGCTGGCCGCCGGAACCAACCTGATCTTGACTCCGGAGAACAGCATCGCCTGTTCGCGGTGGGGCATGCTGGCGCCCGATGGCCAGTGCAAGACCTTCGACGCGGCCGCCAACGGCTATGTGCGCAGCGAGGGCTGCGGCGTGATCGTCCTCAAGCGCCTCAGTGATGCAGTCCGCGACGGGGATTCGGTGCTAGCCCTGGTTCGGGGTTCGGCCGTCAACCAGGACGGTCCGAGCAGCGGGCAGACCGTGCCCAGCGGCCCGGCCCAGCAGGCGGTCTTGCGGGCGGCCCTGGCGTCGGCGCGGTTGCAGCCGTCGGAGATCGACTACATCGAGGCGCACGGCACCGGCACCGCGCTGGGTGACCCGATCGAACTCGACGCCCTCAGCCAGGTTTTCGGCGATCGCGAAGAGTCGGCGCCACTGGTGGTGGGCTCGGTCAAGACCAACCTGGGCCACCTGGAGAACTCCGCGGGTATCGCCGGTTTCATCAAGACCGTGCTCAGCATGAACCACGGCTACATTCCGCCGCACCTGCACTTCACCGGGCTGACCCCGAATGCCGGTGCCGGAGCGTCGAAATTCACCATCGCTGCCGACGGCATGCCGTGGCCCGCAGTCGACCGGCCGCGCCGGGCAGGCGTGTCATCCTTCGGGGTCAGCGGGACCAACGCGCACGTCGTCGTCGAGCAGGCGCCCATCCCGGAACCGGTTGCCGGACAACCAGAACCGGCGATCAGCACACTGGTGATCTCTGGGAAGACCCCCGCACGCATCGGGCCGACCGCAGCGATGCTGGCGGACTGGATGGACGGCGAGGGTGCTGACGTGGCACTGGCCGACGTCGCCCACACCGTCAACAACTACCGGGGCCGGTACCGCAGCTTCGGGACCGTGTCCGCCCGTGACCGTGCCCAAGCGGTTGCCGGACTGCGTGCGCTGGCCGCAGGCGAACCCGCGACCGGCGTGGTGGAGCCCAGCGAGAAGCCGCGCGGCAAGGGCACGGTGTTTTTGTATTCGGGCCAGGGTTCGCAGTGGGCGGGGATGGGTCGGCAGTTGTTGGCCGATGAGCCGGCGTTTGCTGCGGCGGTGGCTGAGTTGGAGCCGGATTTTGTTGCGCAGGTGGGTTTTTCGCTGCGCGATGTGTTGCTGGCTGGTGAGCCGGTGGTGGGTATTGAGCGTATTCAGCCGGTGTTGGTGGGTATGCAGTTGGCGTTGACCGCTCTCTGGCGCTCCTACGGAGTGGAACCTGATGCGGTGATCGGGCACTCGATGGGTGAGGTGACCGCGGCGGTGGTGGCCGGTGCGTTGAGCCCGGCTGACGGTCTGAAAGTGATTGCCACCCGGTCGAAGTTGATGTCGCGGTTGTCGGGTCAGGGCGCGATGGCCTTGCTGGAGCTGGGCGCCGAGGAAGCCGAGAAGCTGGTCGGGCAGTACCCCGATGTCACGGTGGCGGTGTATGCCGCGCCGGAGCAGACGGTGATCGCCGGCCCGCCCGAACAGGTCGACGCCGCGATCGAGGCGGTCGACGCGCAAGGTCTCCTCGCCCGTCGCGTCGAGGTGGATGTGGCGTCGCATCATCCGACGGTGGACCCGATCTTGGCTGAGCTCAAAGAGGCATTGTCTGATGTGAAGCCGATGACGCCGCGGATTCCGTTGGTCAGCACGGCCGGTGATTCCGAGGCAGCGAAGTTCGACGCCGACTACTGGGTGGTCAACCTTCGTAACCCGGTGCGATTCAGCCAGGCGGTCGCCAAAGCTGCGGAAAACCACACCACCTTCGTCGAAGTCAGCCCGCACCCCTTGCTCACCCACGGCATCGGCGAGACGCTGGCCTCGGTGTCGTCGCGTGATCGCTTCAACGTCACCGCGGCGATGAAGCGTGGCGACGACGAAACACTCTCTGTCCACGAGCAACTCGCCACGCTCGGCGTAACGGCCCCCGACACCGTCGGTCGGCGCCGCGTCGACATACCCGCGTCGCCGTGGCTGCACGCCAGCTACTGGGTCGAGAAGAAGCCGGCCGGACAACGGCTGGCCAACGTCCACCCGCTACTCGGCGCGCACGTCGAGATGCCGTCCGGTCATGAGCATGTGTGGCAGACCGACATCGGTGTCGAGACGCTGCCGTGGCTGGCCGATCACACGATTCAGGGCCGGGCGGTCGTCTCCGCAGCCGGCTTCGCCGAGATGGCGTTGGCCGCAGCCGGCCAGGCGCTCGGCGCATCCGTCGTCACGGCGCTGGAGATCGAGCGGCCGCTGGTCCTGGACGCCCAGACCCGCGTCACAACACAGCTTTCGCAAGGCCCCGACGTGAATCGCGTTGAGATCCAGGCCCGCTCGGCCGGCGGCAGCTGGTCCCGCTACGCGGTGGCCGACATCGACCTGGTCGGCGCGCCGGTCGGCAAGCAGGACGGTGAGGGCACCGAGATCGTGCTGCCCGACGAGGTCGCCGATCACCCCGAGTATCGCATCCATCCGGTGCTGCTCGACGCGGCATTGCGGCAGCTGGTGGCCGCCATCCCGGCCGAATCGGACGAAACGTCCTATCAGGCCGTGTCGGTGGAGACGATCCGGGTGTTCGGCCCGATCCGCGGCCGGGCACGTAGCCACATCGAACTGATCGAGCAGGGGCAGGACGGACACCGGGGCCGCATCGTTCTCACCGACGACACCGGGGTCACGATCGCGGAGCTGACCGGCATCGAGCTGAAGCCGGTGGATCTGGCCAGTGTGCCGCTGTCGTTGGAGCAGAAGATCTTTGACGCCGCGTGGGTGCAGAAACCGGTGCCGCAGGGCGACGCGGTGGCAGCCGGTACCTGGGTGGTGCTGGCCGAATCTGATTCGGAGACAACGGCACTCGCAGCAGAGATCACGACCCAGTTCACGTCGCCGACTCGGCGAGTGATCAGCGCAACGCTGGCGGACGAGTCAGCAGTGGCCGAAGCCTTCGCCAAGACCGGCGACGATTCGCAGTTCCCGCCGGTGGGTATCCTTGTGCTGCTGGCGAAGCGCGCATTCGACGGCGCCGACACCGATGCCGCGCTGAGCCGCGCGCAAGATTTGATCGTGCAGATCTCGGCCGCCGCTCACGCGGCCGTCAGTGGCCAGAAGGATAAGTCGCCACGGTTGTGGCTGGTCACCCGCGACGGTTTATCGGTGCACGACAACGAGCCGGGCGACCCGGCGATCGGCGCGCTCAAAGGCCTCATCCGCAACTGGCGGTTCCCCGGCGAAGCGGCCCGCGTACTGGCCGGCGAGCCTGATGTCGGTGCCACCCTGCTCGATGTGGGCAGCACCGGTGACCTCGTCGCTGCGTTGACGAATGAATTGGCGGCGTCGACCGGCGACGACGTGGTCGCGCTGCGCGAGGACGGCCGCTACGTCGAGCGGCTGGTGCGGGCGACACTGGGCGGCGGCCACCACGAAGCGGTGGTCCGCGTGGACGGCTCCTACATCATCACCGGCGGGCTGGGCGGCCTGGGCACCGTCGTCACCCGATGGCTGGTGCAGCGTGGCGCCGGCCGGATTGTCCTCAGCGGCCGCAATGAACCCGCCGAAGCGCAACGCAAGGACCTGGACGCCCTGGGCGACGGCACCGAGGTCGTCTTCGTGGCCGGCGACATCGCAACCCCCGGGGTGGCCGAGCGGTTGGTGGCTGCGGCCGAAGAGACCGGACGGCCGCTGCGCGGACTCGTGCACGGCGCCGGCGTGACCGGCGACGGCCTGGTGACCGCGCTTACCCGGGAAGGGATGCAGCGGGTCTGGACACCCAAGGTGGCCGGCGCGCTGCGATTGAACGCCGCGACCGCCGACAAAGAGATGGACTGGTGGGTCGGCTTCTCGTCGATGGCCACCATGCTCGGCCTGCCCGGCCAGCTGGCCTACGCGACCGGCAATGCCTGGCTCGATGCGCTGATGACGTGGCGACGCGCATCCGGGCGCCCCGCCACCGCGATCAACTGGGGTCAGTGGTCCGCAGTCGGTATGAGCAGCAAGCTGACCTACAGCGTGCTCGACCCGATCACCCCCGACGAGGGCATCGAGGCGCTGCAGACCCTGGTCGGCGGCCCGCTCAACCGGGTCGGTGTCGGCCGGCTGCGGCTCGACCGCGCGGTCGCGGCGACCCCGGAATTCCGCGACCTGGATTACTTCGAAAAGATCGCCTCCGAGTTCAACGCCGCCGTCGCGAGCGTCGAGCACACAGCGCCCGGTGGCGACCCCGCGATAGCGGTGGCCCCGGACTGGTCGACATTGTCAGCCGAGGAGCGGCTCACCGAACTGCAGACCCGGTTGCAGGCCATCTTGGGGCGCGAACTGAGGATGTCGCCGTCGGCGATCAAGCTCGACGCTCCGTTCCCCGAGCTGGGCCTGGATTCGATGATGGCCATGACGGTCCTCAAGGAGACCAAGAAGTTGGTCGGACTGGACGTGTCGGCGAATATGTTGTTCAACCATCCGACCATCGCATCGCTGGCCACATACGTGGCCGGTCTGCTTGCGCCCGCGGACGCGCCGGTGGAGGATTCCGCCGGTTCGGCGACCGAGCCGGAGCGCAGCGTGTTGGATGACTTGTTCGACAGCGTCGAGTCGGCATCGGCGAGCAGTGAAAGCGGTATTTTCTGATGGCGACCATCTACGACAGAGTTTCGGCGATGTCCGGCGAACAGCGGGACGCGATCACGCAGAAATTCGACAGTTCTTCCCGGGTCGTCGCCGCTGAGCCCATCGCGGTGGTGGGCATCGGGTGCCGTTTCCCCGGCGGCGCGGACGGCCCAGAGGGCTATTGGAACTTCCTGGCCAATCGCGGCGACGGGATCAGCGAGATCCCGGCGGACCGCTGGAACGCCGACGAGTTCTACGACGCGGATCAGTTCGCGCCCGGCCGGATGTCGTCCAAGTGGGGCGGCTTCCTGTCCGACGTGGCCGGCTTCGACGCCGACTACTTCGGTATCTCGCCGCGCGAAGCCGAGGCGATGGATCCCCAGCAGCGGTTGATGCTGGAGGTCGCCTACGAAGCGCTCGAGCATGCCGGAATCGCGACCGAGGATCTGTCCGGTGTACGTGCCGCCGTACTGATGGGCGTGTATTACGGCGAATACCAAACGATTTCGGCGGCCAACCCGGATGCCATCGACGCCTACTCCGCGACCGGCAATGCGCACGCGGTGGCCGTCGGGCGCATCGCGTATCTGTTGGGGTTGCGCGGTCCGGCGGTTGCCATCGACTCCGCGTGCTCATCGTCGTTGGTGACGATCCATCTGGCCTGCCAGAGCCTGCGGTTGCGGGAAAGCGACCTGGCCCTGGCCGGCGGGGTCAGCCTGATCCTGCGCCCGGAAACCCAGATCGCGATGGCCAAGTGGGGAATGCTGTCCCCGAACGGCCGGTGCTACTCCTTCGACTCTCGCGCCGACGGATTCGTCCGCGGCGAAGGCTGCGGCGTCGTGGTGCTCAAACGGCTCACCGACGCCGTGCGTGACGGGGACCGGGTGCTCGCCGTAGTGCGGGGCTCCGCCGTCAACCAGGACGGCCGGTCCAACGGACTGACCGCGCCCAACACCATCGCGCAACAAGACGTGATCAGGAGCGCACTGCGGAGCGGCGACGTGCCCGCCCGCTCGGTGAACTACATCGAGGCGCACGGCACCGGCACCGGGCTTGGTGACCCCATCGAATTCGAAGCACTGGCCGACCAATACGGTAAGGGCGACGGCGACTGTGCCCTCGGCGCAGTGAAATCCAACTTCGGCCACCTCGAGGCTGCGGCCGGCATCGCCGGGTTCATCAAGGCCGCACTGTCGGTGCAGCGGTCCCAGATCCCGCCGAATCTCAACTTCTCGCAATGGAATCCGGCGATCGACCACAAGTCGACCCGGCTGTTCGTCCCCACCGAGCTCCGTCCGTGGCCGGCCGAAGAAGGCCCGCGCCGGGCCGCCATCTCGTCGTTCGGCATCGGCGGGACGAACGCACACGTCGTGATCGAGCAAGGCCCGGACCCCGTGCCCGTCTCGCACGGCGACTCGGGGTCCGCGGTGACGACGCTGACGGTGTCCGGCAAGACCGAGCAGCGAATCGCTTCCTGGGCTGCGGTACTGGCCGATTGGATGTCCGGTGCCGGGGCCGAGGTGCCGCTGGCCGACATCGCGCACACCGTCAACCTTTACCGCAGTCGCCACAACAAGATCGCCACCGTTTCCGCGCGCGACCGCGCCGAGCTCGTCGCGGGTCTGCGGGCGTTGGCGGCCGGCCAGCCGACACCGGGAGTTGTTGCTCCGCACGACGTACCGCGCGGCAAGGGCACGGTGTTTTTGTATTCGGGCCAGGGTTCGCAGTGGGCGGGGATGGGTCGGCAGTTGTTGGCCGATGAGCCGGCGTTTGCTGCG
>NZ_JBAPRN010000156.1:0-8090 GCF_049281135.1 Mycobacterium sp.
AACAGGACCTCGTCGGTGTCCTCTTCGAACGCAACACGCGTGAAATCGAAGAGCAAGTCCGGACCGCGATCGCCAATATCGCCGACCCTGCCGAATGCCTGAAAGAGCTGGTTCGTCTGCAAGCCGATGCGGCGGTACAGATGCGTTACTCGATGCCGGTCTTCTTCGGCGGCGGCGACTTGCCCAAGGATGTCCTTGCGCGATGGCACAGCTGGAGTCGCCGATTTGAAAAGATGTGGCTTTCTGTGGTCGAGGCCAATATGGCAGCAGGATATATCGAGAAGGCAGACCCGGTTATTACCACACGTTTAATACTCGGGATGATTCTCTGGGTGTCGCGGTGGTACCGACCTAATGAAAAGATAACGTCCGCACAGATCGCCGAAGAAGCCGTGAGGTTGTTGCGGTTAGGGTATGTGCCCGCCGAAACGGCGCAGCGCAAGTCCGGTGCGCCACAGCGGCGTCGGCGCAAATCGAGTGGCTGACTGTCCGTGATCGACCGCCGATGGACAGGCGAGATCGGCTGACGCAGCGTGCGGCGCCTCCGGCGGCAGCCAGAGCGTCCGGTCGGTCACCGGCTATGTGCACGACCGTTCTCCCCGCGCGGCGGTCAGCAGTAACAGTCGCGTCGTCGATTCACCAGTTCACAGTGTCGCCATCAGCCATGATGGCGTCGACGGCGAACGAGTTCCCCGGTGATCATCGCGCCAGGAGATGTTGCGCTGACCCGGAGATCTGCCGTATATTGAGACGCGATAGTTCAAAAAAGCCGGTTGATGACACGATGCCAGGAAGGTTCGCCTCCGGCGCGGGCCGCGGGCGCGTCGTGACTCGAAGGTCCGAGGCGGAGGAACGTTTATGACCACTGCCATGTCGGCGCCCTGGGACAGGGTTCCCAACTGGTTTGAGAGGCTTCAGGCAGCGCTGGAAGATGCCAACATCCCGACGTTGCTGCTTGTCTTGCAGCATCTCACCGGTAGCAGCAAGTGGACTCGCCCACCTTATCGGCCGGTGCGAGGAAAGCCATTGGACGACAACGACTCCGGCGGTCTTTCACTCGAACTTCAGGCTGACGTACGGGCGTCGGCGCTAGATGCGGTCATCGCATTTTTTGAAGGGCGACTCCAACCTGTCACTCCTTCCCCAGACGAGGTTACGCGCATGCTCAGCTGCGCGATGGTGGAAGAGGTACCGGTCGAATACGGCGAACTGCTCTCCGAGGAAATGGGTTTCATTTCACGTGACGTCGAGATATCCGCTGGGTCAATCCCCGGGGACTTTTGCGTCGTAATCATCGGAGCAGGCTTGTCGGGGCTCTGCATGGCAACGAAACTCGCAGCGGCCGGTGTCAACTTCGTTGTGCTGGAAAAAGATGAAGATCTGGGTGGCACCTGGCTGGAGAACGTTTATCCCGGCTGTGGCGTGGACACACCCGGTCATCTGTACGCTTTCTCGTTTGCGCCAAATCCAGACATAACGACCTACTTCGCCAAGCGAAACGAGGTGGAGGGCTATATCCAGCGGGTCGCTTCCGAATTCGATGTCAAGCGGCACGTCCGATTCAGCACCGAGGTGGTGCGTGCACGATACGAAACCACCACCGCGACATGGTGCATCGACATCAGAGACGCCAACGGTGACGTGGAGTCGCTTACGGCTAACGTCTTGGTCAGCGCCGTAGGCATGGTGAACCGGCCATCGGTTCCGCCCATCCCGGGTCTGGACGAATTCCCCGGACCGGTCATGCATACCGCGGCGTGGGATACCTCGGTCGACCTGACCGACAAGCACGTCGCTGTGATCGGGACTGGTGCCAGCGCAATGCAAGTGGTGCCGTCCATCGTCGATACCGCCAGGCATGTGAACGTCTTTCAGCGATCGAAGCAATGGGCGGTGCCACATCCCAACTACCATCGCGCGGTCAAAGAAACCGTCCGCTTCTTGATGAACGAGGTTCCCTTCTACCTTCAGTGGTATCGGCTTCGCTCGTTCTGGAACTTCAGCGACCGACTGCACTCGGCGCTGCAGATCGATCCGAACTGGCCTCATCCGGAGCGCGCTGTCAACGAAGCTAACGATCGCCACCGGGTATTCCTCACCAGGTACATCACGGGGCAGCTTGGCGACCGGACCGATTTGCTGGATGCGTGCCTGCCGGAGTATCCGCCTTACGGTAAGCGCCCGTTAATCGACAATCGCTGGTACCAGACGATGTGCCGCGACGATGTCACGCTGCTGACCGAAGCTGTAGCCAAGGTGAGCGGTGAGACCGTCGTGACCGGCTCGGGAGTTGCAGTACCGTCCGACGTGATCGTGCTGGCAACTGGCTTCAAGGTTCTGCAGTTCCTCTGGCCGATGGACATCGTCGGAAAATCCGGCACGACGCTGCGCGAGCGGTGGGGTGTCGACGATGCCCAGGCATACCTTGGGGTGACCGTCCCGGACTTTCCGAACTTCTTCATCGTCAACGGTCCGAACACCAACGCCGGCCACGGCGGAAGTGCGATCCACGCCACCGAATTTCAGGTCCGCTACATCATGCAGGCGATCCGACATCTGGCGGTCAACAGGGCCGCCGCAGTCGAGGTGCATCTTGACGTGTTCGAACGCTACAACGAAGAGCTCGATGAAGCCTTGGCGCACTGCATCTGGTCGCACAAGGGGATGACGACGTACTACCGCAATGATGCTGGCCGCATCGTTGTGAGCAGTCCGTGGAAGTACGTCGACTACTGGGAACGGCTTCGCGAGTTCGACCCGAGTGACTATCACGAGGTGACGGCCTCATCGGAGGCTGCTGAGTTGTACGCCTAGGCGACCCCGATGATGCGCGGGTGATGGGGGTGATGATCGATGGTTGCTGACACCGGAGCCATTTTCGCAACCAGCCAAGAGGAACAAGCGATTCGCGATGCGGTCCACGCTATCGTCGACTCGTTTGGGCCCGACTATTACCAGCAACAGGTCGACGATGGCGCGAATTGCGGAGAACTCTGGAATGCGCTGGGCACCAAGGGTTACCTGGGTGTGCATCTGCCCGAGAAGTACGGTGGCGGGGGACTGGGACTGCGCGAGCTGGCGATTGTCGTTCAGGAAACCGCTCTTGGTGGGTGTCCGCTACAGGCGATGCTGTTCTCGGCAGGAGTCACCGGAACCATTCTGAATCGCAGCGCCAGTGACGAGCAGAAGTCCCGGTGGCTACCGGGGGTCGCCGCCGGCGAAACACGTTTGTCCTTCGCGATTACCGAGCCCGATGCCGGGTCGAACGCCCACCGGATCTCCACAGTGGCCCGCCGCGAGGGTGAGCGCTACCTCATCAACGGCCAGAAGGTGTTCATCACCGGTATGGAGTCGGCACAGTGGGTGATGGTCGTGGCACGCACCACGGTCGACGAACACACCGGGCGCGGACGCCTATCGGTCTTCATGGTCAGGACCGATACGCCGGGCTTGTCGTGGACGCCGATCCGGACGGTGATGAACCAGCCTGACAAGAGCCATCAGGTCTTCTTCGATGATGTCGAAGTTCCGGCCGCGAACTTGGTCGGCCCAGAGAACAAAGGGCTAGCGGTGGCCTTCACCGGACTCAACACCGAGCGAATATTGACCAGTTCAATTTGCACCGGAGTGGGACACTACGCGCTGCGGAAAGCGGTTGCTTACGCCAACCAGCGGCGGGTATGGGACCAGCCGATCGGTGCGCATCAGGCGATCGCCCATCCGTTGGCCGCCGCCCACATCCATCTGCAAGCTGCCCAGTTGGTGACCGACCGCGCCTGCGAACTCCACGACTCAGGCGCTGAGGTCGGCGAGTTGGCCAACATGGCGAAATATCTTGGGGCCGCAGCTGGCCTGGAGGCGCTTGATGCAGCCGTTTCCGTGCACGGCGGCAACGGGATCACCTACGAGTACCAGCTGGCGCCCTACTTCTGGCTGCTGCGCATGCTCAACATGGGGCCTGTCTCCAAGGAGATGATCCTGAACTTCGTGGCCGAACATTCTCTCGGGCTGCCGCGCTCATACTGAACGTCGGCGTCCCGCGCGACGGCGCCATTGGTTCGGAACTGTCGGAAGCGCCGGAAGGCCACCAACATTGAAGCCAGGTAAGTCCTTTGGTACCCGCTGGTGGTCATGGATTCCGGCCGGGTCGCCGTCGGAGCGTGGGTCTAGCCGATGGCGATGCCATCGAACAGGATCGTGGTGAGTTCGACGGCCAGCGTGTGAGTGTCGCGAGAGCCGTGGCGGCCCAGGTGGGCGTCGACGGCCATCATGAAGCCGAGCCCGATCACGATGCGGGCGAACAGCTCCTCGTCGAAGTCCTTGTGAATCCAGTCGCCGATTGTGGCGCGGGTGAGTGCGGCGATGCTGGCGAACGCGGCCTCGATGTGCTCACGGTAGAAGTGCCGGCCGCGGTCCTGGTCGGCAAAGAGCACGACCCCGAGCAGCGGTGCGATTTCGCTCATCGCTCGCAATAGATCCTCGAAGAAGATCATGGTCCGCTCGCGCATCACCGCCGTCCCAGTGCCCTGAGGCTCGTCGGGCCAGGGGCGTTCGATGATGTTTTTGACCGCGGTGCGCATCGGTTCGGCGACCGCGGCCTCGAAAAGATCCTCCTTGCTGTCGAAGTGACGGTAGAGCATCGCGTCGTTGACACCGGCGCGGACGGCGATCGTCCGGATCTTGGTCCCGGCGTAGCCGGTGCGGGTGAACTCCTCGCGGGCGGCGCCGATGATCACCTCGCGCCGTTCCTCGGCGCGGAGCCGTGTCTTGGGGCCTGTCATGTGCCCAAGGATACGGAGTCAGCGCCGACTTGATAAGTAAGTAAACGCCGACTACGCTTCGAGGACGATTCAATCCAGCCGTAGGAGAGGTCGATATGTCCGAACGACGCGCATTGGAAGTCGCGGTTCCGGTTGGTTTTATGCGGTATCTGCCGCCAGCGAGCCTGTCGCAGGAGGCCGCGGCGCTGCACGCAAGCGGTCTGGTCGACTACATACAGACCTATGACCAGATCACGGGATGGCTGCCCCGGTCGTTGTGGAAGCCGGAATACGTGCCCGCCGCGGCGCTGCTCCCGGACGGCGATTCGATCCATGACACGTTCGCCCTGACTGCGGCGATGCTGGCGCACAACCCGGAGGCCGGCGCTTGCATGAGCACGGACGCGATCCGTCGCGGTCCAGTCGAGCTCGCCCAGACGGTGCTGACGCTCGGCACGCTGACCAGTGGGAAGGTGATGGTGCAGATCGGCGGGGGCGAGGTCCGGCAAGTCAGCCCCGGGGGATGGAAACGCTCCCAAGGGCTCTCGAGCTTGGAAGACCAGTTGCGGTCTTGGCGCGCCCTGTGGGACGCGCACGAGCCCGTCTCGATGGAGGGCAACAGATGGAACCTCGATGACTGCTATCTCGGGATGCAGCGTCCGATCCGACAGCCGATCGTGTGGACGGTCGGCGGCGGCCCGCGGCTGATGGATCTCACCACCAGCTACGCCGACGGGGTCAACGTCGCGATTCCCGCCGTCCAGGCCTACCCGCGATCGCACGGCGAATGGATCCGGGGTGTCAAAGCCGGACTCGCGGACAAGGGACGCGACCCCGACGACTTCGGGTTCGGGGGCTGGGCTGTGATCCTCTGTCACGAGGACGAGAACGTGATCGACAGAGCGCTGGATAACCCGGTAGTCCGCTGGGAGGCGGCGATCTGGGGGCGGTTCAACAATGCCGACTGGGCCAAGGAGGGCATCGAGTCGGCCTTCCCAGCGGATTGGCACTACGCGATGAAATTCAAGCCGATGAAGATCTCGGCCCCGGAGGCGCAGGAGATCCTTGGTCGCACCAGCCGCCAGATGGCGGAGAAGTGCATGCTGCACGGCACGCCGGCGCAGATCGCCGAGCAGCTCAAGGCATTCGTGGATCAGGGCGTGAACTGGTTGAGCCTGACCGACTTCCTGCCGATCGTGCTCGACCCCGAGGATGCCGCGCGCAGTCACGAGCGAGTGCTCGAAATCGCCAGCATCCTCAAGGACTACGACCAGCACCGTCAGGTCAACGAGCGCGTTGCCGAGGCATTGCCGGTCGGGGCCGAACGATGAGGGCACGACAGAAATACAACCGGGTTCAGACATACGCATCAGACGTTGTAACGGTGGCCGCTGAGGACTATTGGCGGCTAATGACCGATTGGCCCGCGATCCTCGACTGGATGCGTGAGGAGCGCCGGCCGGTCCCGCTCATCCGCGTCGAGCTCGAGCCGGGCCACGAGGTCGGACGCTTGCCATGCACGCGCAACTGTCACTTCGACACCGGCCAGCTCCCACCCGGCATCGCGGTGCCCGAGTGTGTGCCCGAAACGCTGTTGCACTGCGATCCGGTCGCCCGGTTCCTCTACTACAACATGGAGGGCGAGGGCCCGTTCGGGATGCGCAATTACCTCGCGATGACCGAGGTCGACGATCTCGGCGGTGGGCGCACGCGTGTGACATGCCGCGGTCGGTTCGATCTTCCTACTGACGCGCCCGAGGCGATGGTCAAGCCGTTCATCGAGGGCATCTACGACTCGATCATCCACGACATCGCGGCAACGGTGGCCGCGCGTGCCTGAGCGGCCGTGATCGAGCGCGCAACCGGCCGTTCTACCGGAACGGTCCGCTCCCGCCGACCCTTGTGAGGTGATCGTGAACGCTGATCGCACCGGGACATCGACCAAGCTGCCTACCGATGCGCCGATCGAGCCCATGACTACTCGGCCGGTCAAACTCTGGGCTCTCATCGGCTGCCTGATGTGGATTTTCCAGGTAGTTGTATTGGTGAAGTGGCTGACTGGGCCGTTCTTCGAGCCAGTTCCATCGGGACCTGTCGATCCGCCCACATCGATGAAGATCGCGATCGTCACATTCCTTTGTGTCGAGTGGACGTTGTTCGCCGTACTCGGCTACCGATGGGTGATTAGACCCATCGTTCGAGATCGACGGTTGTCGTTCGACGGGATGATGTTCATCTGCTGGTGCGCGTGGTACTGGTTTTGGGATCCGTTCGGCAACTACCTCAGCATCACCTACAGCTACAACGCGTGGGTGCCCAACATGGGTTCGTGGACGAACGATATCCCCGGGTGGAATACACCGGGGTCACCCGGTGCGCAGGTGCCCGAGCCATGGCTGTTCACCGGAGGTCTTTACGGCACCGTGATCGTCGCGACATCGATGCTTGGGTGTGCCATCATGCGAACCCTGCGACGGCGATATCCGGGGCTGGGCACGGCTGGGCTGCTCGTCAGCACCTACGTGATATTTGTTGTGTTAGCAACGCTTTTGGAACTCTTGTGGATGCGCGTTGGCTTCTACACCTACCTTGCCACCCCATCAGATCTCCCTGTTTTCTTCCCAAACACCTACTACAAGTACCCCTTCGTCGAGGGCATGTTCTTTGCGGGGATGCTGACGTCCATGGCTTATCTGCGATGGTCGATCAACGACCGCGGCGAATCGGTCGCTGAACGCGGTATCGCGACCATGCGAATCGCCAACGGACCGAAGTCGGGTATCCGGTTAATGTCCATCGTGGGATTCACCAATGTGATTGTGTTCCTCGTCTTCTACGTGCCCTACCTGCTGATCTGGAGTCCGCACCCGGAAAAGGTCCCACTCGACATCCAGCGACGCTCTTACTTCATGAACGGGTTGTGCGGACCGGAGACAAATATCGCCTGCCCAGACAAGAACGTCCCGCTGTTCAGGGAAGGCTCCGTCACGATCACGCCTGATGGCAAACTCCATCTCCCCGACGGCGTCCAGTTGCCCAGCGGACCAACTACTTTCGACGAAGCGAAACGTCTCTATGAAGAAGGGCGGCGATGATGGATCGCGACACATTGCAGGGAAGTCTATGTTGGGCAGTCGCGGCCACACTGGGAGTCGTCATCGCGATTATCATCGTCACCAGTGTTGTCACGTGGGCAACCGCCTGACGCAAAGCGCACCATCGAAAACCCTTGGGACGGCACCATATGTCGAGGTCCGTTGAAGTCGGTCTGAACTAGGCCACTGCCGTCGTCGACTTCGCTCTACTCATGTCGCGCTATTCTGATCGGCT
>NZ_JBAPRN010000157.1:0-3412 GCF_049281135.1 Mycobacterium sp.
CATGTGTTAAGCACGCCGCCAGCGTTCGTCCTGAGCCAGGATCAAACTCTCCAAACAAAAACCCCCACCACACAGGCAGGCGAATCCAATCAGAACAATCTGAACCCAACAAAAAGACACCAAAAAAACTGGCATCACAAAAACAAACCACACCCCCAACACGGGAAGCTGAAAGGCATGGCAAAAAACAACAACAAAAACAAAACCACCAAACACACTATTGAGTTCTCAAACAACACCCGTTTTCGGGCAACCCTGCTACTGTACTCCATCGCAAAAGTGCCGTCAAACTGCACGTCCGATGCCCTAGAGCAGGCGTGCTCGTTATGTAGCGCCTACTCTACGCGCTCTATCTCTGCGCCCAAACTGGCCAGGTTTTCCACGAACAACGGGTAGCCCCGGTCGATGTGAAACACGTCGTGCACCTCGGTGTCACCGTCGGCCACCAGGCCGGCAAGCACCAATCCGGCGCCGGCACGGATGTCCGAAGACCACACGGGCGCACTCGACAGTTGAGGAAGACCCCTGACCACGGCGTGGTGACCGTCGGTGCGCGCATCGGCACCTAGGCGGATCATCTCCTCGACGAACCGGAACCGCGCTTCGAATACGTTCTCGGTGATCATGGAAGTGCCGTCGGCGATCGACGCCAGCGCAATCGCCATCGGCTGCAGGTCTGTCGGGAAACCGGGGAATGGCAGCGTCGAGACGTTGACGGCCTTCGGTCGCTCGTACTGGGTGATCCGGAAGCTGTCGTCCGTCTGAGTAACCGTGGCGCCGGCGTCGTGCAGCTTGTGCAGCACAACCTGGAGATGCGCCGGGTCGACCCCGGTCACTGTGACGTCGCCGCGGGTTATCGCGGCGGCGATGCCCCACGTGGCGGCCACAATTCGGTCGCCGATCACGCGATGCTCCGTCGGGTAGAGCCGCGGTACGCCGGTAATCGTCATCGTCGGTGAGCCCGCACCCTCGACCTGCGCGCCCATCTGGTTCAACATCGCGCACAGGTCAACCACGTCGGGCTCGCGCGCCGCGTTGTGAATCGTTGTGACACCCTCGGCCAGCACCGCAGCCATCAAGATGTTCTCGGTTGCCCCGACCGAGGGGAACTCCAGCTGAATTTCCGCGCCGTGCAAGGAATCTGCCTGGGCAACGACGCAGCCGTGCTCGATATTGCAGACGGCTCCGAGTTGCCGCAGCCCGGCTTGATGCATGTCCAGCGGGCGCGAACCGATGGCGTCACCACCAGGGAGCGCGACTTTGGCGCGCTTGCACCGCCCGACCAGGGGACCGAGCACACAGACCGAGGCCCGGAACTGCCGCACCGCAGCGAAGTCGGCGTCGTATTTCGGCTCGTCCGGCGAGGTGATGCGCACGGTTGCGCCGGCCAATTCGACAGTGGCGCCCAGGCCCCGCAGCACTTCCGCCATCAACGGCACATCGAGGATGTCGGGACAGTTGGTGATCGTGCTGGTGCCTTCGGCCAGCAGCGTCGCCGCCATCAATTTCAGAACACTGTTCTTGGCTCCCCCAACAGCGACTTCGCCCGACAACCGACAACCCCCGGTCACCACGAAACGCTCCGCCACGCGGGCCAGTTTAGTGAAGCCGTTTCGCCCTGTCAGTCGGCTAGGTCGGTCGGAGCGGTAACCTTTTGTGCATGGCAGTACATCTGACCCGCATCTATACCCGGACCGGCGACGACGGAACGACGGGGTTGAGCGATTTCTCACGGGTCTCCAAAAACGACACGCGGCTGGTGGCATACGCCGACTGCGACGAGGCCAACGCGGCGATCGGCGCCGCGGTCGCCCTGGGAAACCCGACGCAGCAGATAGCCGAGGTACTGAAGCAGATCCAAAACGATCTGTTCGACGCCGGCGCGGATCTGTCGACGCCGGTGGTGGAGAACCCCGAATATCCGGCACTGCGCATCACGCAGTCCTACATCGACCGCCTCGAAGCGTGGTGCGACGAATTCAATGAGAGCCTGCCGCCGCTCGAATCCTTTGTGCTGCCTGGTGGTTCAGCGCTCTCGGCACTGCTGCACGTCGCCCGAACGGTGGCCCGACGCGCTGAGCGTGCGGCGTGGGACGCGATCGAGGAGCACCCTTCAGACGTCAGCCCGCTGCCCGCCAAGTATCTGAATCGCCTGTCGGACTTGCTGTTCATCTTGTGCCGCGTGGTCAATCCCGACGGTGACGTGCTGTGGCAACCCGGCGGCGGACGGTCCGACCAGCTGAAGAAGTAAGCCCCGACGTCAGGTGGTGCGGCGGCGTGCGCGCGGCGACGGACGCGATTCCAACCACGACTGGAATGCCGTCAATGCGCCTCGGTCCAGCGCGATTTCGTAGCCCGCCCTGCGCTCCTGCGTGGTATCGCGCAGCTCGAGCACGATGATCTCTTCGGTCATGATGTCGAACTCGTCGCCCCGCGGTGGACGTCGAGAGACGACCTCCACGCCTCGCCGATTGAGCTTACGGTCCGGCCACAACCGAAGGCTGGACAGTCGGTAAAACACGGCATCCGCACCGCGGTAACGAATTACGCCGTGGCGCCAACCATGGCCGCCGACCGCGGGTATGTCCCGCATGATCGCCGCCGTCCCACCTTGACGCAGCTTCCACAGGCGATAGCTCAGGGCGACGACCGCAAGTCCCAACAGGACGACGAGCACGATCATCACGCTCATGAGCGCGCTCATCGCCGCGGTCCGCTAGTCGAGCGCGCCGACTGCGCGCAGTCTGCCACGTCCCCTCGCGGCAATGCGGGGGTCGTCTGACTCCGAATCCTGTTTGGCCGCAGCCTCGTCGATCTCCGATTCGAACTGTGCGAACTCGGCGAGGATGCTGACACTCTCCTCGGTGACCGACAGGAAGCCGCCTTCGATGGCGACCCGGAGGTCTTCCTCGCCCTCACGCTCGACACGAACTATGGCGTCGTCGACGAGCTGCGCAACCAGCGGGATGTGATTGGGCAGAATCCCGATCTCCCCCACCGTGGTGCGCGTGAAGAGGAACGTCGCCTCGCCCGACCAGATTTTCCGGTCGACGGCGACGATCTCCACGTTCAGCACGGCCATCTCACACCTGCCCTTCCACGCTCAGCTTCCGCCGCCGGCACATCACAGCTTGGCGCCGAAGCTTTCGGCCTTCTTTGCCAGGTCGTCCAGCCCACCGATAAGGAAGAAGGCCTGCTCGGGGATGTGGTCGAAATCGCCCTTGGCCAGCTTGTCGAACGCCTCGATGGTTTCCTTCAGCGGAACGGTCGATCCTGGCTGGCCGGTGAACTGCTCGGCCGCCATCATGTTCTGCGAGAGGAACCGCTCGATCCGGCGCGCCCGGTTGACCTGCTGCTTGTCCTCTTCGGACAGCTCGTCGATACCCAGAATCGCGATGATGTCCTGAAGGTC
>NZ_JBAPRN010000158.1:0-2511 GCF_049281135.1 Mycobacterium sp.
ACTATTATCCCAGACAGCGCTCGCTGGCGCCGTCACAACGAGCCCGACTGCAGTACGTCACCGGCCAGCCCCGCGACGACCGGGATGATGCCCAGGCACACGAATGCGGGCAGGAAACACAGGCCCAGCGGACCGGCAATCAAGACCCCGGCGCGCTCAGCGGCCGCGGCGGCGGCGTGCACGGCGTCCTGCCGGCATTGCGTCGCGAGCGTCGACACCGCCATCCCCGCGGCCAGGGATACCGCGAGCACATCCAGGCCCCGTGATCATCGCCGGCGTTTCAAACCCCACTTGCCGTACAAATCGGTGCGTCGCGCGGTCGGCCGTGCGGTTCGCACGGCCGTCACGACTTCTCCGACGACGTCCACAGCAGTCACCTGCTCTTGAACCGCAATCCTGCTGATCGTACCGAGCTGAACCCAGATTCTGGACGATCAGACATCAATTGCACCGTCCCGATTATTCCCGGTACCGGGCACGCGTCCTAGGTTGAGGGGACACTCCGTCGCGGGGGACAACCTGGCGGGTGTAGATCGGCAGGCACTGGCGCCGCCGCCCCAGACAATGTCGTTCTAGTCGATGCGGATACGGAGAAAGCTGTGATGCCTGGCGATCCCCGACGTACCAACGGTCGAAAATCGTTTCAATCTGCCGACTCGGGCGACGGCCTGCCCCGCGCGGCGATCTGCCGTCTCGATTCGTCATCAAAGATGAGGGCACATGGTGTTTCAGAACGCGAGCCGGATCATCGTAGCGATGTCAAAGTTGGCCACGGCGATCGCGCGATCCGAGATATGGTGCAGCGATGAAGCAGCCGTCCGCTGTCGGTCTGCCGTCCAAGAGCTGGTCGGTGTCCTCGCAACCGGCTACCGACGTGGTGAATACACTCACCCAGCGCGCCGACGAGTTGACCGATGATCTGATAACGGCCATCGCGGGCGCCCCCAAGCTCTCCGATTTCGTCTGGATCCCAGCCCACATCGACCCCAGCGTCGAGAGCGTCCGTTCGGTGATCGCGGCAATGGCCGACCCCACCGAGTTCGATCCGCATTACGCCACGCTGACAGGAGCCGATCAGGCTCAGCAACGGGTGGCGGTGTCGGCGGTGATCGAGGGCGACCGCGTTGGATTCCGTCGGCTATGGCAGATCTGCGTCGACGAGGCGACCCGCCATCCCAACGTCGACATTCAAACGCTGCATCAGATAACGGCGAACCTGTATGCGGTCGAAGACCTGTTCGAGACCGCGAAGTTCAGCGGTTACCGTGAGCAGCAGCGCCGGGAGGCGCTCGAGGAGATGTCGCAGCACTCGGTGATGATCGACTCCCTGCTGCACGGCCAACACCACGACGCCTGGACGCTGTGGGAAATCGCCAACTATCTGCGGCTGCCGACCGAAGGCCCATTCGTGGTCATCGCTGCCGAACTTCACGCTGTGGGACGTGAGGCCCTGCCCGAAATCGAATCCAAGCTGCGCAGCCTGGACGTGTACTCGGCCTGGCGACTGCTGCCCGACCTGCAGGTGGGCATCGCCCACATCGCCTCCGAGCACCACCTCGACAGGATTCTCGGATTGTTGACGCGGATGGCCACCCACCGGGTCGGTGTCAGTGCCAGCTTTCACGACCTGCGCGACACCCCCGTGGGGTTGCACTTTGCGAAGGTGTCGCTGCGTGGCCACGCTAGGGCAACAGCGAAGGTGGCGGCGTTCGATGGCTCGATGCTGAGCACCGCTGCCGTCAGCGCCCCCGCTATCATGGAGAAGTCGGCGGCGGCCGCCCTAGAAGGTTTTAGCGACCTGCCCGACGAGGAGCGCGAAACACTCTTCGAAACGTTCCGGACGTGGCTGGACAACGACTGCTCGGTGCGCGCCACCGGCGATGTTCTCTTTGTTCATCCCAACACGGTGCGCAAACGTCTACAACGTATCGAACGACGCACCGGCCGATCAATGTCGCGGCCGCGCGATGTCATCGAATTGACGTTGGCCTTGGAAGTACGCAGCCGGCTGATGTTGCCAAACACCGCATAGTCGCCGACGTCGCGGCCGTCCGCGTCCGATGCCGGCGGGGCCGATGCCCCCGCGGATGCATCCCAATGACGCCGCGACGATGACCACGGAGTTCGCCGCCGGTGCCACCAGCAGGGTGCTCCAGATGCCGGGCAACGACGGCGGGTGGGTACCGGTCCACGTGACGGTCAACCGGGTGGAAATCGACCAGGACACGTTCGCCGGGTTAGTCGCGTCGCGGTTGCCGACCCCCGCCGAGCGGGCTGAAGCGGGCCTGTCCGAATCCAACTAGACCGGGCCGGCGCGGGCAGCTGCCCGCGCTGTACCCCATCGGGCGACTACCAAGCCCACCTCGACCGTTACGACGACATCCAGGTCGTCGACAAGGCAGCCGGCTGGATCAGCCCGCATCGCCCGGGCCACCGCGCCGGCCTGTGCGCAGGCTGATTCGGCGCCGGCGGGTACTCGCGCCGCGGCGGCCAACGCGGCCAGATCGACCG
>NZ_JBAPRN010000159.1:0-2250 GCF_049281135.1 Mycobacterium sp.
TCATGCTCGCGCTCGAGGAAGAATTCGACATCGAATTCCCCGATGAAGTCCTCAAAAAATCCACCTTCGAATCCGTCCACAACATCGCCCAGGTCATCGAAAGCCTCCTCAAAGCGGTCGCATGATCACCATGCCGAGCGAGGTGGACGGACACCGCGTCCGCGTCGGATGCGATGTCGCAGACGTCGAGGATGTCCAGAACTCGCTGGCGGCGTTTGGAGACCGGTACCTCCGCAAGGTCTTTACGACGAGCGAAATCGACGACTGCCAGGGCCGCAACCGGGTGCACAGACTGGCGGCCCGGTTCGCAGCCAAGGAAGCAGTGATCAAGGCGTTCGCAGAGCCGGACATGTCGTTTCCCTGGCGCGAGATCGAGGTGACACGGGACGGTCCAGTGCCGCTGCTTCGTCTGAGTGGAACGCTCGCCGAGTCGGCACAACGCCAAGGCTGGGTCAGCTCGTCTTTATCGCTTTCGCACGCCGAATGTCACGCAATGGCGGTCGTTTTCGTGGTTTGTGGTCCGGCCGTTGACCATCCAACATCCACCTCCAACGGCGGCGACGCCGGGGCGGACGCGCGATGACCCGCAGACATGATCCGGCCTGGGTTTGGATGATCGGCGCGTTGCTTGGCGCGCTCGCGCTTGCCGGGGCCGTTCTGGCCGGTTACGGCACCGGTCCCGAGGGCATCGGGCAGGCGGTGCGCTACACGGCACGCTGGTCGTTCCTTTTTTTCTGGCTTTCCTATACCGGCGGCGCGATAGCCATCCTGTTCGGCCCAGCCTTTGCCGGTCTGGCGCGCCGGGCGCGACCCTTGGGCCTGGCCTTCGCGACCGCGCTGCAGGTCCATATCGGATTGGTCGTCTGGCTGGGCGTCGTCATCGGCCAGATTCCCCTGCAGGGCGGCATCTTGTTGTTCTTCCTGGCCGCACTGTCCTGCACCTATCTGCTGGTGCTGCTGTCCTTCGGAATCGGAACGCGCCACCTGGGACGTCTGTGGCGGCCACTGCTCTTCCTGGCCACGACTTACATTCTGATCGCCTTCGGCCGGGATTTTGTAGGGGCCGCATACTATCTGGACGTATCGCATTGGCTCTTGTTCGTCGAATATGTGCCCTTCGCACTGCTGAGTCTCATTGCCATCCCGCTGCGCCTTGCGGCGTTTCTTCGCCAGCACTTCGAATTGTTGCCGGTTTCGACGAAGCCGGCGAAACGAACACTGGTTGATCGTTGAACAGAGAGGACACGTTGTCGACACCGACCAACGCCGAAGTGAAGCCGCCTAGGCAGGCGGACTTCGTTCGGCTAACAGGCCTAGAAGCTCTGGCACGCCTACCGGTGGAGATCATGCGAGCCGAGCGGCGGGCAGGCCGCAACACCGCCGGGTTCATATCGGGCTACGAAGGTTCGCCCCTTGGCGGATACGACATGGAGCTCAACCGCCACCACGCCCTGCTGGACGATTACGGCATCATCTTCCAGCCGGGCGTCAACGAAGAGCTTGCGGCGACGGCCGTTCAGGGGAGCCAGCTCGCGTCGGCGTCGCAGGAATGCACGGTCGACGGCGTCATCGGGTTCTGGTACGGCAAATCGCCGGGATTGGATCGGGCATCGGATGCGTTCCGGCACAACGTTCTGATGGGCGTGCCCGCCAACGGCGGAGCCCTCGTCTTCGTTGGTGACGACGCGTCAGCGAAATCATCGACGGTGCCCGGCGCATCGGAACGGTTGCTCGCTGATTTGGGCATTCCCACGCTGTACCCCGCGGACCCTCAACAGATCCTGGACCTCGGCCTACATGCCGCGGCCATGTCACGAGCCAGCGGCCTATGGGTGGCGCTCAAGATATCGACCGACGTTGCCAACGGCTCTATGACAGTCGATGTCGCCCCCGGCCGCGTAATCCCCGTGGGACCTGTGCGCGCAGTGGACCACGCAGTGACGGCAAAGATGATGCAACCGGGGCTCGGAGCTCTGGAACGCAGTCGCGACGGCGAACGTCGTCAGGCCGCACTCGACTACGCCGCGCGAAACAAACTCGACCTCGTCACCGCCCACGGTGCCCTCGACGACATCGGGATCATCGCCGCCGGACCCACGTTCCTCCACGTCCGTGAAGCTTTGCGGCGAATGGGTCTCGACGATATAGAGCTGGGGCAAAACGGAATTCGCCTGCTTCAGCTGGGGATGATCGACCCCATCGAGCCGCAAACGATGAATGACTTCGCCTCAGGCCTGCAGAAGATCATCG
>NZ_JBAPRN010000160.1:0-1677 GCF_049281135.1 Mycobacterium sp.
GTGTCGCGCCGATCCAGCCGCGGAACACCGCGAGCGCCGCGACGGCCTCGGGCACCTGCGCGCGCACCATGACCACCGCCACGATCGGCGCCATGATCAGGGCGAGCACGAACAGCCGCAGCAATGAGCCGGCGCCGCCGCCGTAGGCGGTGAGCCGCTCCATGCCCGTCAGCACGTCCACCAGGTATGCGACCAAACCTGCCAGCAGCGAGGCGGTGGCCGCGACCAGGATGGTTCGCACCTCCGCGACGCCGAGCAGACCGCCACGGGGCCGCAGCGCGTTGCGGAGCAAGAAGTAGCCCGCGATCGCGCCGGCCACGAATCCCACGCCGTTGGCCAACCCGAGGTAGCCCGCAACGAGGTCGGGGTTGTCGGTGAGGTGCGGCGCGACCAGCGAACCGGCGATCTTGACCACCGTGATGACCACGATGATCGCGATCGGTATCCACGGCTGCTGGCGGGCGTAGAAGACCCGCAGTTGCAGCAGCACGACGGCGTAGGGAAGCAGCGTGAACGCCGACATCGCGATCGCCGCACCCAGGTGGCCGGCGTCGACATCGCCGAAATGTCCGTAGGCGAACAGCGCGCTGCCCATCGCCGACCCGCCGACGGTCATGAACGCCACCGTCGGAATCAGCACGATCAGCGTCAGCCGGGTGGCCAGCGACAGGTCGGCCAGCACCGCGTCGGTGTCGTCGGCGGCAGCGTTGCGACTCAGCCGCGGCATGACCACCGTCAGCACGGTGACGCCGATCATCCCGTAGGGCAGCATCAGCACCAGCCAGGTGTAGTTGTAGATGGCCGGGCCGGAAGCGGCTGCGGTGCTGGCGATTTGGTTGGTGACGATCAGACCGATCTGGCTGATCAGCACGTAGAGCACCATCGCGGCGGCCATCGCGCCGAACTGCTTGAGCCGGTCGTCGATTCCCCACAGCGGGCGAAGGCTGATGCGCCGGCGCCGGATGGCGACCAGGAGCACCGCGGTCTGCGCGAACACCCCCAACGTGGTGCCGATGCCCAGCACCAGCAGCTTGGCGTTGCCCATCTGCACCGGGTCGACCGACAGCTGCCCCGGTGCGGCCAGGTAGGCACCCAGCGTGCCGATCGCGACGACGTTGTTGACCACCGGCGCCCAAGCCGGCGGCCCGAACACGTTGCGGGTGTTGAGGATTGCCATGAACACCGAGGACAGGCCGTAGAAGATCACCTGCGGCAACAGCAGGTAGGCGAATGCGATGGTCAGCGGCTCGTTCACCTGTGGGCTGCGGCCCAGCATCAGCTGCACCAGCAGGGGCGCCGCAGCGACCGACAGCAGCGTGGTAGCCAACAGCACGGTGGTGGCCAGGGTCACCAGGCGCCGCACGAACGCGGTGCCGCCATCGGCGTCGTCCTTCTCGGCGCGCGCCAGCACCGGCACGAAGATCGCGGTGAACGTCGCTTCCAGCACCAGGGCGGCGACCAGGTTCGGCAGCTGGTTGGCCACCGAGAACGCGCTGGATAGCGCCGCACCCAGGATCGCGGCCAACAGCACGATCCGGGCGAAGCCGGTGACCCGGCTGACCAGGGTGGCCAGCGCCATCCCCCACGACCGCGACACCAGCGCGGCGTCGGAGAGCTCGGGGCGGGGCTGCGGCGCCGTGCTCTGCGACGGCACGTGGCCGGTCGGCGGCAGTGGCC
>NZ_JBAPRN010000161.1:0-12078 GCF_049281135.1 Mycobacterium sp.
CCCCAGCGCCTGCAGCCGGCGCTCACGCGCCTCCGGATCCGTGGCCAGCCGTCGGGCCCGCCCCACGTGGCCGCCGCTGACCGATGCCGCCCAGCTCGCGGTCTCGGCCGGGAGCCCGTCACTGTCGATCAAGACCCGCGCGATGGCCTCCGGCTGAGGCGTCACCAGCGCGATATGCCGGCACCGGGACCGCAGCGTGATCGCGATGTCTTCGGGGTCCACCGACGGCGCACAGAGCAGGAAGACCGTCGACGGCGGCGGCTCCTCGACGACCTTCAGCAAAGCATTCGCCGCGCCCTCGGTCAGGCGGTCGGCGTCCTCGACGAGGACGATCTGCCAGCGCCCGGTGCTGGGCCGGCGCGATGCGACCTGGACGATCGCGCGCATGTCGTCGACGCCGATCGAGAGCCCCTCCGGGATGACCCGTCGCACGTCACCGTGGGTGCCGGCCATCGTCGTCGTGCAGGACCGGCACTCGCCGCAACCGGGTACGCCTTCAGACGTGCATTGCAGGGCGGCGGCGAAGCACAGCGCGGCCACCGAGCGCCCCGAACCGGGCGGGCCGGTGATCAGCCAGGCATGCGTCATCGCGGAGCTGTGAGTCGAGTCACCGCGGGCAGCCGCGGCGGCGGCCGTCAGGTCAGCCTCGACTGACTCCTGGCCAACCAACCGTGTGAATACCCGCGACATCACCGGCAACAGTAGTGGCCACCGCTGACTGTTCCGCACGATCAGTGCCCGCACACTGCCGTTCTGGCTACTTTTTGGTCCCCGCCGACCGATACGGTGGGCGGGTGACTAGGGCCGGGGCACTTCCCAGACGGATCAGTGGATTCGTCCAGTGGTTCGTGCGGACTCCCTGGCCGGTGTTCACGCTGAGCCAGCTGCAAGCCGACATCATCGGCGCGCTGTTGGTGCTGGGCTTCCTGCGCTACGGGCTGCCCCCCGAAGACCGCATCGAACTGCAGGAGCTGCCAGCCGTCAACCTGGCGAGCTTCACCGCGTCGATCGTGGTGCTGTTCCTGATCGGAACCGCGATCAGCGCCCGTCTGCTGGTGCCGGTGTTCCGGTGGCAGCGCCGCGACAGTCTGCTCGCCGACACCGACCCGGCCGCCACCGCGCTGGCCCGTAGCCGTGCGCTGCGAACACCGTTTCACCGCACGGTGATCAACCTGGCGTCCTGGCTGATCGGTGGCGTGATCTTCATCGTCGCCAGCTGGCCGGTGGCCCACCATGCCGCGCCGGTGATGGCGGTCGCCACCGCACTGGGAGCCGCCGCCACTGCGATCATCGGCTATCTGCAGTCCGAGCGAGTGCTGCGCCCGGTAGCCGTCGCCGCGCTGCGCGGCGGGTTGCCGGAGAACATCCGGGCATCGGGTGTGATCGGACGACAGCTGCTGACCTGGGCGCTGTCCACCGGGGTACCGCTGCTGACGATCGTGCTGACCGTGGTGGCAGATAAGGCTGAGTACCTTCACGGGCCGCCGGAGAAGCTGCTGAACCCGATCCTGCTGCTGGCGTTGCTGGCGCTGGGCATCGGGCTGGCCAGCACGCTGCTGGTGGCGATGTCGATCGCCGACCCGCTGCGGCAGCTGCGCTGGGCGCTCGGCGAGGTGCAGCGCGGTAACTACAACGCCCACATGCAGATCTACGATGCCAGCGAGCTGGGCCTGCTGCAGGCCGGCTTCAACGACATGGTCCGCGACCTGTCCGAGCGGCAACGGCTGCGCGACCTGTTCGGTCGCTACGTGGGTGAAGACGTCGCGCGGCGTGCGCTGGAGCGGGGCACCGAGTTGGGCGGCCAAGAGCGCGACGTCGCGGTGCTGTTCGTCGACCTGGTCGGCTCGACCAAGCTGGCGTCGACGCGACCGCCCGCCGAGGTGGTCAGCATGCTCAACGAGTTCTTCCGGGTCGTGGTGGACACGGTCGGCCGGCACGGTGGTTTCGTCAACAAGTTCCAAGGCGACGCCGCGCTGGCCATCTTCGGGGCACCGATCGAGCACCCGGACGCCTCCGGCGGCGCACTGGCAGCGGCCCGCGAGCTACACGACGAACTGCTTCCGGTGATCGGCTCGGCGGAGTTCGGTATCGGGGTGTCGTCGGGTCGCGCCATCGCCGGGCATATCGGCGCGCTGGCCCGCTTCGAATACACCGTGATCGGAGACCCGGTCAACGAGGCGGCCCGGCTCACCGAGCTGGCCAAGCTCGAGGATGGCCACGTGCTGGCCTCGGCGGTCGCGGTCAGCGGCGCGCTTGACGCCGAAGCGCTGTGCTGGGATGTGGCCGAGGTGGTCGCGCTACGCGGACGTACGGTGCCGACCCAATTGGCCCGGCCGCTTAATCTTGCTGCGCCCGAGGAAGTGTCCGACGAACTCAGCGGTTAGCCGGCGGCGGGACTGCCGGCGCGGGGCTCAGGGTGCCGGGCAGCAGCGGCCCGATGTCGAGGAACGACTTGCCCTGCGGGTCCGGTGTGACGGCGGGGTCGTTGCCCAAGTTCAGCAGGTCACTGAGGCCTGGCACGTTCGCCGGCTGACCGCCCAAGAGCACTCCGGCGTCGGACTCGGTGATGTTCTGAACCACCACCGGGCTCTCCGAACCACCCATGACCTGCAACAAGTCCAGAACGGAGGGGCTGTTCGCGTCGAGGTTGTCATGCGAGTTGTTGGAGAGTTGCATCGAGGGCACCTCGACATCGCGCAGCGGCGGCGATGACGGGGCGGCGATCAGGATGCTGACGCCACCGAGCGCAACACCAGCGGTGATGCAGTATCGGACAGCGGGTCGCATGACTCTCCCTAGGTGACGCCATGGCGGTTCCACAACGCGTGTAGGAATACTGTACCTGAGAACTGGCTGAGAATCATCACTTATTTTTCGAAACACCCGAAAAAAGTTTGCTAAGAGATCTCTCAGCCGGTCTGAGTCGCCGAATATGCCCTGCTAGCTGCGCTTGGCGGCCTTCTTCGCGGCGGTCTTCTTGGCAGGTGCCTTCTTAGCGGTTTTCTTGGCCGTCCGCTTCACCGGGCCGCGGGCCCGCCGATCGGCCAGCAGCTCGGACGCGCGTGCATCGGTGATCGACAGCACGTCGTCGCCCTTGCGCAGGCTCGCGTTGGTCTCGCCGTCGGTGACGTAGGGGCCGAACCGACCGTCCTTGATCACCATCGGCTTGTCCGACGCCGGGTCGGTGCCCAGCTCGCGCAGCGGCGGGGCGGCGGCACCCTGTCGGCCCCGTCGTTTAGGCTCGGCGTAGAGCTTCAGCGCCTCCTCGAGAGTGACCTCGAATATCTGGTCTTCCGTCGCCAATGACCGAGAGTCGGTGCCACGCTTGAGGTATGGGCCGTAGCGGCCGTTCTGCGCGGTGATCTCTTCTCTGGAGTCAGGGTCGACGCCGACCACCCGCGGCAGCGACAGCAGCTTCAACGCGTCCTCGAGCGTCACGGTCTGCAGATCCATGCTGCGCAGCAGCGATCCGGTCCGCGGCTTGGGACCGGTCGGCTTCTTGCCCTTCTTGGCCGGCTGCCCGGCGGCGCCGTCGTCGTCGTCCGGCTTGGGCAGCACCTCGGTGACGTACGGACCGTAACGGCCGTCCTTGGCGACGATTTCGTGCCCGGTCTCCGGGTCGACGCCGAGTGTGCGTCCCTCTTGTGGCGTTGAGAACAGTTCTTCGGCAACGTCGAGGGTCAGCTCGTCGGGGGTCAGCGAATCGTGCAGGTTGGCCCGCTGCGGCGTCGGTTCGCCATCGTCGCCGACCACCATTCGCTCCAGATACGGCCCGTTCTTGCCGACCCGCACATTGACCGCGCGCCCCTCTGCGTCGTCAAAGAGCTTGATGGAGTTGACTTCTCGTGCGTCGATGCCTTCGAGGTTGACGCCGACGAGCTTTTTCAGCCCACCGGAGCGCGCCACCGAGTCGGCCACGCCGTGGTCGCCGCCGAAGTAGAAGTTGTTCAGCCAGTTGGTGCGTCGCTCGGTGCCCGAGGCGATGGCGTCGAGTTCGTCCTCCATGGCCGCGGTGAACCCGTAGTCGACCAGACGCCCGAAGTGCTGCTCCAGCAAACCGGTGACGGCGAACGCGACCCAGGACGGCACCAGCGCGCTGCCCTTTTTGTGGACGTAGCCGCGGTCCTGGATGGTCTTGATGATCGACGAGTACGTCGACGGCCGCCCGATGCCGAGCTCTTCGAGCGCCTTGATCAGCGACGCCTCGGTGTAACGGGCCGGCGGGTTCGTCGAGTGGCCGTCGGGGGTGAGTTCGGTGGCGTCCACCCGCTGGCCCTGGGTCAGCTGCGGCAGCCGGCTCTCGGCGTCGTCGGCTTCGCCACCGGCCTGGTCATCGACGGTCTCGACGTAGGCCTTCAGGAATCCGGCGAACGTGATCGTGCGGCCGCTGGCTGAGAACTGCACCTGACGACCGTCGGATTCACCGTTGATCCGCAGGCTGAGCGTGGTGCCGCGAGCGTCAGCCATCTGCGAGGCGACCGTGCGCTGCCAGATCAGCTCGTAGAGCCGGAACTCGTCGCCGTCGAGCTCGCGCCGTACTCCGTCGGGGGTGGCGAAGGTTTCCCCCGCCGGCCGGATCGCCTCGTGAGCTTCCTGGGCGTTCTTCACCTTGCGGGTGTACTGACGTGCCGACGGGTAGACGTACTCCTCGCCGTAGAGCTGACGGGCCTGCGTGCGGGCCGCGTTGATCGCCGACTGCGACAGCGTGGTCGAGTCGGTACGCATGTAGGTGATGTAGCCGTTCTCGTACAGCCGCTGGGCGATGCTCATCGTGCGCTCGGCGGAGAACCGCAGCTTGCGGCCGGCTTCCTGCTGCAGCGTCGACGTCATGAACGGCGGATACGGGCGACGGGTGTAGGGCTTCTCCTCGACGGAGCCGACGGTCAGCTGCGATCCGCGCAGGCCGGCGGCCAGCGATCCGGCACTGACCTCGTCGAGCACGGTCACTTCGTCGGCCTTGCGTATCGCGCCGAGGGAGTCGAAGTCGCGTCCGGTCGCAACCCGCAGACCGTCGACGGTGGTCAGTCGGGCCGTGAACCTCGGCGGCTGCGCGTTGGGGTCGGACACGCTGGCGTCGAGTTCGGCCACCACGTCCCAGTAGGCGGCGCTGCGAAACGCCATCCGGTCTCGTTCGCGCTGCACGATGATGCGGGTGGCCACCGACTGGACCCGGCCCGCGGAGAGCTTGGGCGCCACCTTCTTCCACAGCACCGGGCTGACCTCGTAGCCGTACAGCCGGTCCAGGATGCGCCGGGTTTCCTGGGCGTCGACCAGATCGATGTCCAGGTCGCGCGGGTTCTCGGCGGCTTCCAGGATCGCCTGCTCGGTGATCTCGTGGAACACCATCCGTTTGATCGGAATGCGCGGTTTGAGGGTCTCCAGAAGATGCCAGGCGATCGCCTCGCCCTCGCGATCACCATCCGTAGCCAGATAAAGCTCGTCGACGTCTTTGAGCAAGCCCTTGAGCTCGGTGACCGTGCTCTTCTTGTCCGGGCTGATGATGTAGAGCGGCTCGAAGTCCTCGTCGACGTTCACCCCGAGCCGGGCCCAGGGCTGCGACTTGTACTTCGCGGGCACGTCGGCCGCCGCCCGCGGCAGGTCGCGGATGTGGCCGCGGGAGGACTCGACGATGTAGTTGGAGCCCAGGTAGCCGGCTAATTTACGCGCCTTGGTCGGCGACTCGACAATGACGAGTCGCCGCGTGGCGCCATTCCCGTGGCTAGCACGGTCGCCTTCAGCCACCTCTGATTACGCTCGCTTCCCTTTACTTCTTGCCCCTGGCCGGCCCCGCGGGGAGATGTTCCGCGACCGGCCAGCGTCGTGTCTGCGGCGCCCTTGGGCCCGGTAGACAACTGACAATGTGGCATTCGCGATGAGCCGACGCAAACCGACCCCCCGTGCTCAGCCCTTTTTAAGGCCGCTCTTTTTCAGCTAGACGTGCGGCCAGAAGGGCAACGCGTCGGCGACCTCAGGGGGTTCCCCAACGTTCTCTACCAGGCGCGATAGCCGGCGGCGGCCGCTGATTCGCAGCGCGGGCCGGGCTCCGCGAGTGCCGATCAGGGTCGGCGCAATGCCAACTCGCATCAGCGCCGACGCCAGCGGCGAGTGCGTGTCCGGCGCGTGCGGATCCAGACCCAGGAGATAACGGTCGGCTTCCGGGACGCCGGCGGCCAATATCCAGGCCCGCAGCTCGCGCGGCCCGGGCAGCCAGAGCGGCGGCACGGTCTTCACCGCACCGCGGGTCCATTCGGCGGCGATCGGGCGCAAGCCGGCGTCGACGGCGGTCCGTACCAATGGCGTGTTCTCGTCGGTGACCGTGATTTCGGCCGTCAGACCGGCCTCGTCGATCATCTGGCCCAGCGCCTGCGCCCGCCAGATCTGGTCGACGACCACCGACAGCCGGGCCCCACCGCCGACCGTCACAATCTGGCCCGCGGCCGCCAGCACCCCGGTGAGATCGCTGACCGCAGGGGGCACCGACTCAGCCGAGAAGAAGGAAAGCTGGCTCACGTCAACGACAGTAAGCGCCTCGACCACGATGCACGCCAATGCGCGCGGAGCGCCGCCGAACCAGGGTGGGCAAGCAGCGAAAACCCCCCGAACGAACCCGGTGATTCACCGACCGTGCGGGGGGTTGTCGTTAACAGCTGCTCAGACGGCGCGGACGCCGGTGGCCTGGGGGCCCTTCGGGCTCTGGCCGACCTCGAACTCGACGCGCTGGTTCTCTTCAAGGGTACGGAAGCCGCTACCCTGGATCTCCGTGTAGTGGACGAACACGTCGGCCGAACCGTCTTCGGGGGCAATGAAGCCGAATCCCTTTTCCGCGTTGAACCACTTCACAGTTCCCTGTGGCATTTCTCGATATTTCCTTTACTACTCGGGTGCGGAGCATCACCTCGATGCTCCGGGCCCGTTCCGACCGCTAGACCTTGCTGAGTCGCCGGAACTTCACCCGACCTACAACCTCGCAGGAACCGCGGTCGCAACGTCGATCCTGCGAAAGTTTGACACGAACACAGAAGCTGCGACCGCAAACAGTCAATCACGTTCATCGCCCGAGCGACAGCCTCAGGTGATCAATTCAGCTACCACGAGGTAAACAATTCAGGTGCGACACCGAAACGCCTGGCCGCAGCCGGGCTATCGGCGGCAATTTCGGGTGGTCAGTTCGGATCAGGAGGCACAAAAACCGTGGTGACATTCGGCAGCGAGTTGCTCGCCGCCGCGGTCGCCGGCACCGCGGCGGGCGAGCATCCGCTGCGTCATGTCGCCGAACTGCCGGCACGACTTGGCAGCCAACGGCCTTGGCCGACCTGGGTCGAGCCTGACGTGCTTCGCGCATTCACCGACCGCGGCATCAGTTCGCCATGGGCACACCAGGTTCAGGCGGCGAACCTGGCTCACGCCGGTCGCCACGTTGTGATCAGCACCGGCACGGCATCCGGTAAATCGCTGGCCTACCAACTGCCCATCCTCAATACGCTGGCGACCGATCCGCGGGCGCGCGCTCTCTACATCTCGCCGACGAAAGCTCTTGGCCACGACCAACTGCGGGCCGCACACACGCTGACTGCGACGGTCTCACGGCTGGGAGACGTCGCGCCGACGGCCTACGACGGCGACAGCCCGGCCGAGGTCCGCCGCCTCGCACGCGAACGTTCCCGGTGGGTGTTCTCCAACCCCGATATGGTCCACCTGGCGCTGCTGCGAAACCACGCTCGCTGGGCGGTATTTCTGCGCAACCTGCGGTTCGTTGTTGTCGACGAATGTCATTACTATCGCGGGGTTTTCGGCTCGAACGTTGCGATGGTTTTGCGCCGGCTGCTGCGATTGTGCGCGCGCTATTCCGTTGATCCGGCGGTAACACCGACGGTGATCTTCGCCAGCGCTACGACGGCGGCACCGGGTGCGACGGCCACCGAACTCATCGGCCAGCCGGTCGAGGAGATCGCCGAAGACGCGTCGCCGCAAGGCGCCCGGACGATCGCGCTGTGGGAGCCGGCGTTGCGTGCCGACCTGACGGGCGAAAACGGCGCTCCGGTGCGGCGGTCTGCCGGCAGCGAGGCGGCACGGGTGATGGCCGACTTGATCGCCGAGGGGGCGCGCACCCTGACCTTCGTCCGATCACGCCGCGGCGCCGAACTCACCGCGCTGGCAACCCGTGCGCGGTTGGAGGACATCGCTCCCCAGCTGACCGAGACGGTGGCGTCGTATCGGGCGGGTTATCTCCCCGAGGACCGCAATGCACTCGAGCAGGCGCTGCTCGACGGTCGGCTGCGGGGTCTGGCCACCACCAACGCGCTGGAACTCGGCATCGACATCGCGGGACTCGATGCGGTGGTGCTGGCCGGCTTTCCCGGCACCGTCACGTCGTTTTGGCAGCAGGCCGGGCGATCCGGCCGACGCGGGCAGGGCGCACTGGTGGTGCTGGTCGCCCGCGACGACCCACTGGACACCTATCTGGTGCACAATCCAGCTGCGCTGCTCGACAAGCCGATCGAGCGGGTAGTGATCGACCCGACCAATCCATACATCCTCGGCCCGCAATTGCTCTGTGCTGCAACCGAATTACCGATCGATGGGGCCGAGGTTCGCGCACTGGGCGCTCAGGATGTCGCCGATCGGCTGGTCGACGACGGGCTGCTGCGACGGCGATCCGGCAAGTACTACCCGGCGCCGGGCGTCGATCCCCATCCCGCAGTGGACATTCGAGGCCCAACGGGTGGGCAGATCGTTATCGTGGAGGGCGATACCGGACGGCTGCTGGGAACGGCCGGTGCGGGCCAGGCGGCAGCCTCGGTGCACCCCGGCGCGGTGTATCTGCATCAGGGCGAGAGCTATGTCGTCGACTCGTTGGACTTCGACGAGGGCCTGGCGTTCGTTCACAGCGAGGATCCCGGATATGCCACGTTCGCACGCGAACTCACTGACATCGCAGTGACCGGAGCGGGCGAGCGCCACGTTTTCGGATCGGTCACCCTGGGCCTGGTGCCGGTGAGCGTGACCAATCGGATCGTCGGCTATTTACGTCGGCGCCTGACCGGCGAGGTCATCGACTTCATCGAGCTCGATATGCCGCCGCACACCCTGGACACCACCGCGGTGATGTACACCATCACGCCAGAAGCGTTGCACCGCAGTGGAATCGATCCGTTGCAAGTACCGGGATCACTGCATGCGGCCGAACACGCGGCAATCGGGCTGCTACCTCTGGTGGCAAGTTGCGACCGAGGCGACATCGGCGGGTTATCCACCGCGGTGGGCCCTGAATTCGATGGCCTGCCAAGCGTCTTCGTATACGACGGGTATCCGGGCGGAGCGGGTTTCGCCGAACAGGGCTTCCGCCAGGCCAGTATCTGGCTGGGCGCCACCATGGCCGCGATCGAGGCCTGCGAATGCCCCGCCGGGTGCCCATCGTGTGTGCAATCGCCCAAATGCGGTAACGGAAACGATCCGCTGGATAAGGCGGGAGCGGTACGGGTGCTGCGCTTGGTACTCACCGCGCTGGCTGAAGAGACCCAGACATACGGATGACGACCGACCCCTCGAAACGGTCGACTTCCATATGGCTTTGTCTCACAGCAGCGGCGGCGAAAGCGCTTTCCCCGCTGCTGAAGATGCACGCCCATGCCGGCAACACTCACGCGTAGAACGGTTGGACAACGCAAGCCGTTCACAATCAGCACTGGATGCAGCAGCAAAATACCTGTCGGCGGGCGACGCGTGCAAGTCAGCGGCGCGCGTGTCACAGCACACTCAGGTTGATCACAGTGAAAACCACGCGGATTCGACAGGGAGGCAACGGGTTATCGGCACGGTCCGGCCGCTAAAATAGCGGGTTATGACGAACGACTGGTTACTGGTGGAAACACTCGGTGAAGAACCGGCCGTCGTCGCAATGGGCCGGCAATTACGCAACCTCGTTCCAATAACGTCGTTTTTACGGCGTAATCCTCGTCGCGCCGCCATCCAGTCAGCAATCGCCGAGTCGCTGCAAACCGGCCAAAGCCTAGTCAGCCTTACCCCGAAGAACGACCGGGTGATCCGGACCGAACCTGTGGTGATGTCCGACGGCCGGATCCACGGAATGCACGTCTGGAGCGGGCCGGCCGGGGACGATCCGCCTGAGCGACCGATTCCGGGCCCGCTGAAATGGGACATGACCCTCGGGGTCGCCACCGATACCGCGGAATCGCTGACCAACATGGGCAGGAATGTCGAGCTCGAGGATCCTGAGGAGCGCGCGTTCGCGGAATGCTGGCCGTCGGGTGACCTCAAGCCGAATGAAGGCCGGGCGCTCGCGGCGGCGGTCCGGTTTGAACCGGGCCACACCGTCTGCGACACCTGGGACGGCACCGATTGGCAAGGTAACCACATCCGGGTCGGCTTCGTCGCCCGCAATGCCTTGGAGCCGGGCGTCCACGGCCGCGACCACATGATCTCGCGGGGAATGAACTGGCGGGCCGAACCCGCCGAGCGGTCCACGTCATCGGATCGGCTGGCCCAGCAGATCCTGTCCGGGCTGGCCCAGCCCGGAGTGCACCGCGCGTTGTTCGATCCGCACAGCTGGACGCTGCTGAAATGGCTCGACGAGCCATGTCCGTTCTACGACTGGCGCCGCATCTCGGCCGATGCCCCGCGGATGCATCCCAGTGATGCGGAGACGATGGCGGCGATGACCACGGAGTTCGCCGCCGGTGCCACCAGCAGGGTGCTCCAGATGCCGGGCAACGACGGCGGGTGGGTACCGGTCCATGTGACCGTCAATCGGGTGGAAATCGACCAGGACACGTTCGCCGGGTTGGTCGCGTTGCGGTTGCCGACTTCCGCTGAGCTGGCTGAAGCCGGCCTGTCCGAGTCCGACTAGACCGGGCCGGCGAGGGCAGCTGCCCGCGCTGTACGCCGCTGCCGCGATGGTGCCGATGGCGTATTCGATTGTTGAGTATTACAGCGGTCGATAAACATGATCTCGCAGGTTGCCGTAGGCGCGTTGTCCATACACGGCATGAAGGTGGCAGCGGAATTGCAGTGGTGGACTACTGGACTCCGCAGCGCCTCAGCGTGTGACGGTGAGTCTGCGGTAGGTGATCGTGAGCGCCCGAAGGGGCGCCACCACCTGGCAGGAGGCCACCGATGGGCGTATTTGTATCGCGGACTGATCCCGTCACGCTGAAGGGCCATGTCATTAGCTGCTGGAACGATACTCCTCATCCGCCATACGAATTCGGCGATGACTGGCACATCATGGTCATGCCGGAAAGCGCCACGGACCCGCTCCTAGTCAACGCAACCGGCGACGCCAATCTGCTCAACATGATCGAGTGTCGCGTCACACCGCCAGCCCCTTACCGCAAGGAGCCATGGGCGAGCGAAATACTGGGCGAACTGGTCGGCAAGTCTGTCCGCATCTCGGGTACGTGGGGAGACGGTACGGACAACTCCGGGTACACGCGGACCTTGGTGTGGCCGATCTCGTGGATCGTCACCGAATCGCTGTCCATCGTGGTCGAGGATCACGGATTCACCCAGGCGGTGCGCGATGTCTCGTTGTATGCCTTCAGCGATGACAGCGTGGGGCCCGACATTCCTCTTCACCACCGTGAGGACCGTCATCTCGATGTGTCAGTGCCATTTCCGCATCGACCGCAATCGGAAGCGGTCGCCGTTTACACGACAGTGGTCGACCGCGACTACATCGAGCGGGAGCAGTACTTTCCCAGCTTGTTCTTGAGTCCGCGATTCCCGCTGGAACATGTTCGGGGGCAAACGTTCGGGGTCGCCACCGTCGGCGGCGAGGACATCCTCAACATCGTCATCGATACCGGTACTCCAGACGACGACCAAGGCTTTCTCTACCAAAAGCTCGCATTAACCCATGACGAACCATTCGATGAGATGTGCCAGCCGAACGTGTGTTTACATGAGCCGGGCAAGAACTGCCAGGCCACCGGAGAGATGCGTTACGCGTGGAGGTGGCCGCGGCTGGATTCAGCGCAGAGCGGGGATCTTCTGCTGGGTCCGGCCGCAGGGACCGGCGTCATCGGTGTGTTGCTAGGAGCCCTGACCCCCCCCCGCCGC
>NZ_JBAPRN010000162.1:0-2383 GCF_049281135.1 Mycobacterium sp.
CAAGCAGGTCTACAAGATCACCTACCCCAACGGGAAGATCTACGTCGGCATGGACCTGACCGGCAGCGTGACGTACTTCGGTAGCCCAAGCGCAAAGGCGCGGATAGCCGCCGACCTCGGCGAGCAAGTCAACGACTACACCGCCCGCAAAACCATCCTGTGGGAATCCGATACGGCAACCGACGCCGAGGTCCGCGCTATGGAAGTGCAACTGATTCGCCAGCACGGCTCGAATGATCCGGCGATCGGGTACAACTTGACGCCCAGATTTCAGGCTCCGGCTCTCAACGACGGACGATAGGCACAGGCCGCGAAGGTGGCTAAGCCACTGCGAGGTGATCGGCATGCTGCCGCGCGCTTGACATAGAACGGACTCGATGACATCGCGTTGCCGCTCTGGGCTGGTGGATTCGTCGGTGGCCCTTGATAGCCTGATTCGGCCTAATACTCGCACGTCAGGAGGTTGTCATCATTCTACAAAGTAGAACTATAGATAGCCCGATCGGATTGTTGACGCTGGCCGGCCGCGACCAAGCGCTCACTAATCTGCGAATGGTCGACCAGACCTACGAACCGAGTCGCAATGGTTGGTCTCCAAATCCCAAGGCGTTCAACGACGCAGTGCACCAACTGAACGCCTATTTCGCCGGCGAACTCACCACCTTCGACCTCCAGCTCGATCTGCGGGGCACCGAGTTTCAGCGGCGAGTCTGGCAGGCGCTGCTGACGATCCCGTTCGGTGAGACCCGGTCCTATGGCGAGGTCGCGGAACAGATCGGCGCTCCGGGCGCCGCTCGTGCCGTCGGCCTGGCCAACGGCCACAACCCGATCGCCATCATTGTTCCGTGCCACCGGGTCATCGGTGCCAGCGGAAGCCTCACCGGGTACGGCGGGGGTCTCGATCGGAAACGATCGCTGCTCGCATTGGAGACGAGACACACCTCGGCGACATTGCCGCTGTTCGACTGACTGCCGGCCCGGCGGGCGAGGTCAGAACCCGGGGAACGGTCGTGGGGCCGGTGCGCCGGGCAGGCCGAGCGGCAACCCAGGCGCTGGCCCTCCAGGTAAACCGAGCGGCAATCCAGGTCCGCCGGCGCCGGGAAGCGGGAACGGCATGTTCCCGTTGGCGACCGAGTTTATCCACCCCGGACACTGCGACTGGATTGCCATCTGGGCCAGGAAGCCGGCCATGGGTGCTTCCAGACCGCCGTGACCACTCATCTGAGCTGCCCCACTCGCCAGACTGCCGCCCGGCTTGACCAGCATCGGGCAGATGGACTGACCCATCTGGGCAATGGCCCCGCTGACCGGGCCATTGTTACCGATGCCCACGCCGTTGAGGACGGGAGCCATCGCATTGCCGGCCGAATCCGCGTGTGCCGCAGGGATAGAGCCCAGGACAGCTACGAATACTGCTGCGGTAACGATGACAGGACGAACCACCGACGTCGCCACGATCTCCACCATGTCCCACGTCGTACGCCCGGTATCCGACTTCCCATTGGTTGACCAGGCCGAAAGGCCGGCCATCTTGCTCGCGGTCATGTGGAGCTCCCCTCCGTTAGCACTCCATGCACATGTAGCACAGGTTTCACTTTGATAACGGTAAGGTACTTATGTCACAGTAGCAACACGAACAGATAACTGTTTGCAACCGCAGCGTTGCGCTACCGCGACCTGCGAGACCGGAATGCAACAATTGCGGATTTCCTGACGAGCGTTTGCTCCACGGGGATTTGACGATTCTCGCGTGGTGGCGCGATGAGTTTTGCCCTCCGGTGCAGTCTTGATCTCCATGGGCAAACTCATCTATGGCTTCAACGTGTCGGTGGACGGGTATATCGCCGACGCACAAGGCAACATCGACTGGTCCGATCCGAGCGAAGAACTGCACCGGTACTGGAACGACTTCGAGCGGGAGACCGCCCTGTCGTTCTACGGGCGGCGGCTCTACGAACTGATGTCCGCATACTGGCCGACCGCCGATGAGACCCCGGACGCCACCCCTCTGATCGTCGACTTCGCGCACGTCTGGCGCGACATGCCCAAGGTCGTGTTCTCGCGCACCCTGGAGTCCGTCGACTGGAACTCCCGCCTGGAACGCGGCGACCCGGTCGAGGTGGTGACGAAGCTGAAAGCCGAAACCGACGGCAGGCTGGAGGTGGCCGGCGCGACGCTGGCCGCACCGATCGTGCAGGCCGGACTGGTGGACGAGTACCGGATCGTGGTCACGCCCACCGCTGTGGGCGGCGGCACCCCGTTCTTCCCGACACTGCCGTCATGGATCTCGCTGCAACTGTTGGAGAACCGCACCTTCCCGGGCGGCGCGGTCTTGCTGCGGTACGGGGCGAAACCCGACTGATTTAGCCCCTTGGTGTAGAAA
>NZ_JBAPRN010000163.1:0-1522 GCF_049281135.1 Mycobacterium sp.
TTCATCGTCGACCGGGTCAAGGACATGATCGTCACCGGCGGCTTCAACGTCTTCCCCCGCGAAGTGGAGGACGTCATCGCCGAGCATGCGGCGGTCGCGCAGGTATGCGTGGTCGGCACGCCGGACGACAAGTGGGGCGAGGCCGTGACCGCGGTTGTGGTGTTGCGCTCCGACGCACCGACCGACGACGCCGCGATCGAGGCGATGACCTCCGAGATCCAGGCCGCGGTCAAGGACCGCAAGGGTTCGGTGCAATCACCCAAGCGGATCGAGATCGTCGACGCGCTGCCGTTGACCGGGCTGGGCAAGCCGGACAAGAAGGCCGTGCGGGCGCGCTTTTGGGAAGGCGCCGGCCGCGCGGTCGGCTGAGTTTTTCGGGTCGAACGTGAAACTGGCTTCACGCTCGCTGGTCAACGTGAAACTGGCTTCACGTTCGACGGACGATTAGACGCCGACCCCGCCGACTTTGTCGATGCGGATGTGGGTCACGAACCCCGGCGGTGCGTCCTTCGGCGGAAACACGTTCGGGTCCAACAGCTCCTGCGACAGCGCCTTGAGCAGCTCCGGGGCGCCGCCCTCCTCGATGCGCGCGGTCCCGTCGATCGAGATATACGACCGCAGGGATTTGCCCACGTCGCCCGGATTCACGATCGTCACCGCGACACGAGGATCGTGGCGGACATTGCGGACCTTCTTGTGCTCGGCGAGATGTCCGGTCACCAGCTCGTCGCCGTCGGGTGTGGATCGCAGGGCCACCCAGACCACGCTCACCTGGGGACTGCCGTCGGGGTTCAGGGTGACCAGGGTGGCGTCGGCGCCGTCGCCGATCAGTTCACGCGCAGCGTCATTGAGTTTCATGCCTGCTTCTACCACGCGCAGCGTCAATTGATTCCCGATGTGGCGACGCCGGCTACCAACAAGTCGAGCAGCCGGCCGGTCTGCTCGGGCGAACCGCTGGCCAAGAAGATGCCGATCAGGCTGGACACCACGTCGTCGGCCGGCACATCGGAGCGCAGGCTGCCGTCGTCGGCGCCGGCCCGCAACAGCAACTCGACGGCACCGGCGATACTGTCGCGGGTCTGACTGGGCTGCATCGCGCCGGAGTCGAACATCGCGTGCAGCGACTCGGCCATCCCGCGTTTGGCGGCGACGAAGCTCGCATAGCGGTCCATCCACCGGCGCAGCGCAGCCTTCGGTGGATGCCGCTTCAGCAGCTGTTCGGCGGCGGCGGCCACTTCGGCGAGCTCAGTCCGGAAAATCGCCTCGACCAGCGCCTCCCGATTGGGGAAATGGCGATACAGCGTGCCGATGCCGACACCGGCGTCGCGGGCGATCGACTCCAGCGACACCGGCCGCCCGTCGGCGGCGGTGAATGCCGCGGTCGCCACCTCGAGCAGCTTCTCCCGATTGCGGCGGGCGTCGGACCGAACAGTCTCGGCCAAAGGGGAGGATCCTCCGTTTCTGTTACAGTCGAACAAACGGAGGGTCCTCCGTATCTGTACCAGTGTCTCACGAATAGAGG
>NZ_JBAPRN010000164.1:0-6791 GCF_049281135.1 Mycobacterium sp.
CCTGTCCTCATATCCTCGCCGATCTTGAGGATCGGGGTCTGGTTGTCTGGCTGAACCCTCTCCCACAGGCTGCCCTTGCCCAGCTTTTGTCCTAACTGCTCTTCTCTCCTGAACCACTCCTCGGCGCTTCTGATCCGATTCGGGTGTATCTCGTCGAGCAGAGAATAATTTCGCTCGACGATCCCGTGCTTCCACAAATTCCAAAACCCCGTGAAGTTATCGCGAACACTCATGGTGCTCTTGTCATTTGGGTCCGCGTTGTACCCGGCAGGCGCATCTGCGAGCGGACTGAGCGGACCGTTCTTCCAATACGTCTCAAGATCGGTGTCGACGTATCGCGCTGGATGCCCGGTGACCTTCTCGAATGCCGCAGCGAGATCGGCGTAGGCAATGTGGTCGATAGCGACTTCGAGGTTCATGCCGCTGGCGCGCTCGGGATGGTCGAAGAGCCAACGAACGTAGTATCCGCAATCCTCGAGTGACACATGTGGCACGGCTCCCGCGCCGAGTGGGGCCCGCCATGTTACGACACCGTCTTCGACGGTGGGTGTCATCGGCGTCCGGGGAGAGATCGCCATCTCGATATACGGACCCGTCGTGAAGAGTGCTGCTCCCATCCGAGCCTCGTTCACCTGATTCTGAAACAACATCCACTCGCCCGCACGTCCCTTGCCGTCGTAATGGCCGGTGCGGAACCTAGAGTCGTATCCCGATTTCTTGAGCCCGTAGTCCAGGTTTCCATAGACGAGGAATTTGACTCCTTCTTCGATGGCTATCTCGTAACTGCGCATCGCCCAGTATGTTTCGGCTTTCTCGCCGGTATTGAAACCGTCGATGTTGACGAACGCGCCGTCACAATAGCGGAATCCTTCCCGCAGGATGGCTTCGTCGGCGAAGGAGCCCTCCAGAACCGAGACGTTGTCGAGCGCGAGGAGATCGGTGGCTCGTCGCGAGGCGGGGTCGCGGCTGAGGAAGCGAACGGAGTACTTCTTGTCGGAGACCAGGGCACGAATGATGGGAATGCCCTGGGCTCCGGTGCCGCCGATGACAAAAATTCTCGAGATGGTGTCAGATGACATCGCTAGCGGTCCCCGTTCGTCACAGACGCTCGATGATCGTGGCGTTGGCCATGCCGCCGCCCTCGCACATGGTCTGAAGCGCATACCGGCCGCCGCGTTGCTCCAAGGCATTGACCATGGTGGTCATGATGCGAGCACCGCTGGCGCCCAACGGATGTCCGATCGCAATCGCGCCGCCGTTCACGTTGGTCTTGGCCAGATCGGCTCCGGTGTCTTTGGCCCAGGCCAGCACCACCGGCGCGAACGCCTCATTGACCTCGAACAGGTCGATGTCGGCGAGCATCAGGCCGGCGCGATGCAGCACCTTTTCGGTCGCCGGAATCACGCCGGTCAGCATGTAGAGCGGATCCGAGCCCACCACAGTGGTGGTGTGAATCCGGGCCAGCGGACGCAGGCCCAGCTTCTTGGCGGCAGCGCCGCTGGTAATCAATACCGCGGCACTGCCGTCCGACAACGGCGAAGAGTTGCCGGGCGTGATCTGCCAATTGATCTGCGGGAAGCGCTCTCCCACGGCGAGGTCGTAAAAAGCCGGCTTGAGCCCGGCGAGGGTCTCGACCGTGGTACCGGGACGGATGATCTCGTCGGTGCTCAACCCCGCGATCGGGGCCAGCTCGTTGTCGAAGAGTCCTTCCTTGGCCGCCCGCGCCGCTTTCTCATGGCTGGCGGCGGAGAACTCGTCGAGTTGGGTTCGCGAGAAGCCCCAGCGTGCCGCGATGAGTTCAGCGCTGATGCCCTGCGGCACCAGGCCTTCGGGGTAACGCTCCTTCATGCCTTGGCCGAACGGGTTGCTGCCCGGCAAAACCGACGTGCCCATCGGCACCCGGCTCATGGATTCCACACCCGCGGCGACGACCACGTCGTATGCGCCCGCGATGACACCCTGAGCGGCAAAACTGATCGCCTGCTGGCTGCTGCCGCACTGGCGGTCGATGGTGGTACCCGGAACAGACTCCGGAAGGCCCGCACCGAGCAGGGCATTACGTGCGACGTTGACGGCCTGGTCGCCGACTTGGGTCACGGCTCCCGCGATGACATCGTCAATCTGCGCCGGGTCCACACCCGTGCGCTGCACCAGCTCGCGCAGACTGTGCGCCAGCAGGTCTGCGGGAAGCACCCCGTGCAGTGCACCGCTCGCCTTGCCCTTGCCGACCGGCGTGCGTACCGCACCCACGATGACTGCATCTCGATCTTGGTATGCCACGACTCCTCCTTGAGTCCACGCTGGGTTCATCCAGCTATACTCAGGTGTAACACCTAGGTATACTGCGAGCAACCCAGAATGGAGGTGATCTGTGCCACTCCTGCAAGGCGTGCTGGCCGATCGCGACGCATGGTCCTCAGTCGGGCATTGCTCGATCGAGAAGACCATGTCGGTGCTGGGCACCAAGTCTGCGATGCTGATCATGCGCGAGGCCTATTACGGCACCACCCGATTCGACGATTTCGCCCAGCGCATCGGTATCACCAAAGCTGCCGCCTCCGCGCGGTTGTCCGAACTGGTCGACCTCGGACTGTTGACGCGGCGGCCCTACCGCGAGCCCGGGCAGCGCACCCGCGACGAGTATGTGCTCACCGAAGCCGGCATCGACTTCATGCCGGTGGTCTGGGCGATGTTCGTATGGGGTCAACGTCACCTGTCCGGCTCCAACCGGTTGCGGCTTACCCATCTCGATTGCGGCGCCGATGCGTCAGTCGAAGTCCGGTGCGCCAAGGGCCATCCGGTGCCGTTCGACGAACTCGGCGTGGAATTGACCAGGCGGAGCCGGCGCGACCCCTGAGCCCGCGTCTGTCGATCTGTTCGTCGACTGAGTTCACGACCTGACAGCTCACGTCCCCTTACAGTGCTGATATACGCTACTGTAATAATTACAGTACGATCATGCGGCACTACGCCGGTCCGCTCGACGAAGCTGGAGCACAGCTGTGGAAAGTCAACTTCGGGACGCCGCGATCAACGACGACAAACCCTCCGGCTTCATCCGTGATCCGTATCCGTACTTCGCGCAGAAGCGCGACGGGGCGGGCGTGTTCCACGGAAGCGTCATCGACTACTCCAAAACCCCGGAATCGTTGAGGCCTAAAACGTCTTTCGCCGCAATGTCATTCAACGCGGTGAACACGGCATTTCGCGATGGAAAGGTGTTCAGCTCGACCTATTACGACAACACGATCGGGCTGTTCATCGGTCCTTCCATTCTGGCGATGGAAGGTAAGAAGCATCGCGAACACCGCAATCTGGTATCCGCGGCCTTCAAGTCCAAGGCGCTAGCGCGTTGGGAACCGGAGGTTGTGCGGCCGATCTGCGACGCGCTGATCGACGAGTTCATCGATGCCGGGCGCGCGGACCTCGTCCGCGATTTCACCTTCGAGTTCCCGACCCGCGTTATCGCAAAGCTCTTGGGTCTGCCGGCCGATGATCTGTCGACCTTCCGGCAGCGCGCGGTGCAGTTGATCAACTACACCATCAAGTACGAGCGCGCGTTCGAGGCCTCCGCAGCGCTGAAAGACTATTTCCTGGAACACATCGAGCGGCGCAGGGCCACGCCGACCGAGGACATCATCGGCGACCTGGTCACCGCAGAGATTGACGGCGAAAAGCTCAGCGACGAGGCCATCTACTCGTTCCTGCGGCTGCTGCTTCCCGCCGGACTGGAAACCACCTACCGCTCATCGGGCAACCTGCTGTACTTGTTGCTCAGCCACCCCGAGAAGTTCGCCGCGGTCCAAAACGATCACGCATTGGTCGCGCCGGCGATCGAAGAAGGACTGCGGTTCGAGACACCGCTGACCACGGTGCAACGCTTCACTACCGAAGACACTGTGCTGCAAGGGATTAAGATACCTGCTGGGTCGGCTGTCGACCTGTGCATCGGCTCGGCCAATCGCGATCAACACCGCTGGGAACGCTCCGAAGATTTCGACATCTTCCGCAAGCAGTTGCCCCACATCTCCTTCGCCGCCGGAGAACACACCTGCCTGGGCCTGCACCTGGCGCGCATGGAGACGCGGGTGGCGCTGGAATGTCTGTTGAGCCGGGTGACCAACCTGGAGCTTGTCACCGATGACGACCCGCACATCTATGGTCAGCCCTTCCGCTCGCCGACAGCACTACCCGTGACGTTCGACGCCAAGTAGGTCCCGAAAGGGTCAAAGTGATGGAGGGCATCCGCATGAGTCATAGCACGAACGAGGTGGCAATCATCGGCGTGGGTCTGCACCCGTTCGGCCGCTTCGAGGGCAAATCAGCGATGCAGATGGCTGCCGACGCCATCGGGCTCGCGCTCACCGATGCGGGTGTCGGCTGGAAGGACATTCAATTCGCAGTCGGCGGCAGCTGGACGGTGGCGAACCCGGACGCGATCGTGGGCATGGTGGGTCTCACCGGCATTCCGTTCACCGACGTGTTCAATGCCTGTGCCACCGCGGCCAGCGCGACCAAGGCGTGTGCCGACGGTATCCGGTTGGGCGACTACGATATTGGCATTGCTGTCGGAATGGACAAGCACCCCCGCGGCGCCTTTACCGAAGATCCCGCGCTGGTCGGCATGCCGAGCTGGTATGCGCAGAACGGTCAATACCTCACTACCCAGTTCTTCGGGATGAAGGCCAACAGATACCTCCACGACCATGGCATCTCCGCCCACACGCTGGCCAAGGTCGCGGCAAAGAACTTCCGCAACGGAGTGTTGAATCCCAACGCCTTCCGCCGCAAGCCGATCTCCGAAGAGGCCATCCTGGCCTCACCGATCCTGAATTACCCACTGACCCAATACATGTTCTGCGCCCCCGACGAAGGCGCAGCCGCCGTTGTGATGTGTCGCGCCGACATCGCGCACCGGTTCACCACTAAACCCGTGTATGTGCGGGCGGTCGAAATCCGTACTCGGCGTTACGGTGCGTACGAGGTCAACACCACGTATGCACCGGTCGATGAGGACGTATCGCCGACCGTCTACGCGGCGAAAGCCGCCTTCGAGAAAGCCGGCGTTTCGCCCCGGGATGTCGACGTCATCCAGTTGCAGGACACCGATGCCGGCGCGGAAATCATTCACATGGCCGAGGCCGGATTCTGTGCCGACGGCGAGCAGGAGAGTCTGTTGGCAGACGGCGTCACTGAGATCAGCGGTGCCATGCCGGTCAACACCGACGGCGGACTGATCGCCAACGGCGAACCGATCGGGGCATCAGGTTTGCGGCAGATGCACGAACTGGTGCGCCAGTTGCGGGGCCAGGCGGGTGAACGCCAGGTTCCGGGAACTCCGCGAGTCGGGTTCGCTCAGGTCTACGGTGCGCCCGGAACCGCCGCCGCAACTATCCTCTCGACCTGAGCGGCCTACGAAACCTTCTTGGGCACCGAATAGTTCGGTTTGCCCAAGCCGAGTGCGTATTGCGCGATCATGTTTCGGAAGACCTCGAGGGTGCCGCCGTAGATCCCGACCAGCGGCGCGAACCGGTACACGTACTCCGACGCGCCGTCGTCGGCCGCACCCTCGGTACCCATCGGCAGCGTGGAAGCCGTACCGAGAATATCCATCAACTCAGGTGAGACGTCGCGCATCGTCTGCGCGATGGCCACCCGGCCGAAGATGCTCGGCGCACTCAGCGCCGCCTCGATCCTGGCGGCGCTGCGGCCCAACCGGAACGCTACCGATTCGTCGTCAACTAGCCGGTGCCCATTGGGATCCCGCTCTGCGACCTTCGAAGCGGTCTTGTCCAGCGCATAGGCCATGAACCCGGCCTGATGCATCATGATCGAGACATCCTGCAATCCATCCGCCGCGGCAGCGACGGAGCCGTGCTCGGTGTTGAGCGGCTCGCGCAACACCGTCCAGCCCGCGTTGACTTCGCCGAGCCGGTACTTGTCATCGACCCGCACGTCGCTGTAGTACACGATGTTGGTGCGGTCGCCGTCGACGGTGCGGATGCCCTGGATGTCGATGCCCGCAGAATCCAGTGGCACCAGAAACATGGTCAGACTTTTGTGTTTTGGAGCATCGGGATCGGTGTTGGTGATCAGGAAGACGTACTGGCACTTGTGCGCGCCGGTGGTGAACATCTTCGATCCGTTGATGATCCAGCCGTCACCGTCGCGAACAGCACGGGTTTTACACGTCGCGATGTCGGAACCGCCTTCAGGCTCGGTGTATCCCAGACACAGCCGTACCTCGCCGCTGAATACCTTCGGCATGACTTCGGACTGCAATTCGGACGAGCCGAACCTCGCCACCGAACGCGCCACCATCGCCGTGGTCCCCCAGGTGACCCAGGGAACGTGCGCCCGCCGCTTCTCCAGTTCCCAGACGCGACGGCGAACCCGCGAAAAGCCCCCGTCGGACGAGCCTTTCCACTCGCTTTCCAGGTAACCGGCTGCCCCCAGGGCCAAGTGCACGCCTTCGTCGAAGTTGTCTCCGGTCTCCCGGTCGCGCCGCCGGACCTCATCGGTGACGTGAGTGGTCAGAAAGTCGCGGGCCTCGTGGAGAAAGGTCTGATCGCGGTCGGCGAGAGTGACTCGTGAGAAATCCACCTATCTGTCCTTTCCTCAACGGCTTTCGCGGGCGGCAACGAGCTCGGCGATGTATCTTGCGCTGGCTCCGGGGTCGCCGCCAGCCAGGGACCACCCGCGCGCACGTACGAGATACGCCGTCGCGGCAGCCTCGGCGGAAACGCCGAGACCGCCTTGCACGTGTACCGCCATGGTCGTGGCCTTCGATG
>NZ_JBAPRN010000165.1:0-1631 GCF_049281135.1 Mycobacterium sp.
GGGCGTTCACCAGAAAGTCGAAGCCGGGAGCGAGGCGTTGGGCACAGGTTCGCAGCACGCTCATCAGGATGGCTTGAGCCTGCGCGCCGGCCCAGGTCCGGTTGCCGCCCCACACTTTGCGATTCACCACGGCGGGTCGCAGCGCCTGCTCCGCGCGATAATTCGTGGAGTCGATCGTGGGATCGATCAGGAACCAGAACCAAGCCAGGGCATGGGCTCGCAGATGGGCTGCCAAACGCCGATTCGCCAACGAGTGGAATCGGCCCGACGCCAAGTCGTCCAGTTCTCGACTGAGCACCAGTCCCGCCTCGGCCAAGCGATCGCGGTCGAGGCGGTGTCCGCGCCACAGCCGCCGCAGGGCATACGCCTCTTCGACCAGCGCGAGCACGCCCTGCGGCAAACCGGCCGCCGCGCCACGGGCTGTTTCGAGCAAGCCGCGGCAGCGTCGCACCAGATGTGCCAGGCATTGCTGGTGAGCCGCCGCGGTGAAGCGGTCGTAAACGCTCCAGCCGTCGTGGACCAGTGTGCCGGCCCAATCACGCCCCAAGAGTCGCTCGGCGGGCTGGCCGCTACGGGTCGGATCGATCACGTAGCACGTCGCGTGTTGGCTGACGAAGTCGTGCAGCCAGGCATTGCGGCCGCCGACCCGCCAGCCGGTCTCGTCAGGCACTACCTGACGCGAAGATCGCACGTCGCGGCGAACCTCGGCGTAAGCCGGCTCGCAACGCCGCGCCGTGCGGGCCGTCGAGCGGGCACTGGCACCGCGCGAAATCTTCATCCCCTCGAACGTCGTGGCCAACAGCTTCACGCACTTGCCGTGCGACAGGCCGCACTCTTTGTTCATCACGGTCAGCAACGCATGCACGTTCGGTCCGAACTGGCTGGCCGCCGCGCCGGTTGCCGTGCTGGTCATCAGAGCGTGCCGGCCGACGACCGCCTGGCCGCAGTTTTGGCACAACCCGCGCTCAACGTCGAAGCGGCGATAGATCACCCGCCGCGGAATTTCCGTTTGAAACTGCCTGACGACGCCGGTCTTTTTCAACCGCCGAGCATGGCAATGCGGGCATTTCGCCGGCAGCGGCGCCTGGTAGACCTCGTCGATCCGTGGCGGCACGCTACGGTGGGCGTGCGGTCCATGCCGCCTGCCCGACTTGCGGCCGGGCTTCTTCGGTTCGGCCCCTGGCTGGTCTTGCTTGCGAAACGGCGCAGCCTGACGTTTGCCTTCGCCGCGCAGTTTCTCGATCAGCCGCAGCAACTCCGCGACCTGGCCCGTCAACCGCTCAACTTGCCGCTCAAGCTCGACCACCCGCTTTTTGAGTCGGGCGTTCTCCTCCAACAATTCGTTGTAGGTTGGTCGCCTGAGCGGGGCATCAAGATCGTCGTCCATGACCTTTCTACGCCCAAAACTCCGCTAGCAGCCCACGCCGGCAGAGGCACGCGGTAAACAATTACATATGGAGTTCGTCGACCGACGGACGAGATTGGAGTTTCTCGGCGTTTGCGTACGGGTTCCTCTCAACCGACATCGAACTGGACGGGTTTCTGAGGAGTGAGCCTTACCTAACCGAATCCGAGCTGTGGGCCCTGGCGCAGGTGCCTCGTTTTCGACGGCTAATGGCGGAATGTCGCTC
>NZ_JBAPRN010000166.1:0-7623 GCF_049281135.1 Mycobacterium sp.
CCGAAGGCCTGCGCACGGTGTTGATCGAGACGACTGCGACGGGCGGCCAGGCCGGCCAGAGCTCGAGGATCGAAAACTATCTCGGCTTTCCCGACGGGGTATCCGGTGGCCAACTGGCTGAGCGCGCGCGCAGACAGGCGGAGAAGTTCGGCGCGGAACTCATCACCGCCCGCACGGCCACTGCCCTGGAGATCAGCGGACCAAAACGCACGATTCGGTTCGCTGACGGTGGATCCATCGACGCGCACGCGATCATCGTCGCCACCGGCGTCGCCTACAACGAGCTGACGGCGGACGGCTGCGAAACGTTGAAAGGTCGCGGTGTGCACTACGGGGCCGCAGTGTCGATCGCCTCGGAATGTGAGGGCGAAGAGATCTACGTGATCGGCGGGGCGAACTCCGCCGGCCAGGCCGCGATGTACCTGTCCCGTGAGGCCAAATCCGTCACGATCGTGGTGCGTGCGCCGTCGCTGGAGGCGTCGATGTCGCACTACCTGATCGAACAGATCGAGCAGCGACCTAACATCACTGTCCGTACCTGTACCGAAGTGCAGTGCGCCATCGGAAGCGATTACCTCGAACGACTGACTCTGATCGACAACCGGACCGGGCAAACCGATGACGTCAGCTGTGCCCGGATGTTCATCTTCATCGGCGCCGCACCGCGCACCGAGTGGCTCAAGGACGTGCTCGCCCGCGACGACCACGGCTTCATCCTCACCGGCCCGGATCTGCGCAACGTGTGCGGCTGGACACTGGACCGGCCACCGCACCACCTCGAGACCAGCGTGCCGGGCGTGTTCGTCGCCGGCGATGTGCGCTCCCAGTCCGCGAAACGAGTCGCGGCCGCGGTGGGGGAAGGATCCATGGCCGTGATGTTGGTTCACCGTTACCTGGCGGAGTCATGACTACCCGGCTCCCTTGCGACGCAGACGAATTGCGCACCCTGTTCCTGTTCGAGAAGCTCTCTGACGAGCAACTCGAGACCCTGTGCGTCAACGGCCATATCCAGGAATTCCAGCCGGGACCAATCATCGTTGAGGGTGAGCCGGCGACCTGTTTCTACGTTCTGATCGAGGGCGAGCTGGCGATGTCGAAGCTCTCCGGCGGTCAGGCCATCGAAACGAACCGGACATCACAGCGCGGCGTCTATTGCGGCGCTTGGCGGGCGTTCACCGGCGGGAACCAAAAGCTCTACGACGCGTCGGTGCACGTGACCAAGCCGTCGCGGTTCTTCGTCATGGATGCCCCGGTGTTCGCCCAGTTCATGCGGGATGAGTTCCCGATGGCGGTGCACCTGCTCGACGGGATCGCGGTGGGCACCGACCGGACCCGCCGGATCATCGACAACCGGGAGAAGCTGCTCGCGCTGGGCCGGTTGTCGGCCGGGCTGACCCACCAGCTGAACAATCCGGCCGCGGCCATCGCACGGGCCGCCGACGAGCTGCGCGGCCGGATCTCCCGCATGCGCGGGAAATTGGTGATGCTCGCCGACGGCACCGTCAGCGCTGAGACGCTGAACGCATTGGTGCGGCTGCAGGAGGCGGTCGCCGAGCAGGTCGCCAAATCGGCGTCGCAGCACCTGACCGCGATCGAATCCACCGATCGCGAGGACGCCGTCGGCGAGTGGCTCGAGGACCACGACATCGACGGCGGGTGGGACATCGCACCGACACTCGTCGAAGGCGGCGTCGACACCGACTGGCTGGAGCGGATTGCCGCAACCGCCGAGGAATTGGATGCTTCGGCCTCGGTGGAGGAGGCGGTCCGCTGGATCAGCTACACCATCGAAAGCGAACTTCTGATGAACCAGATTTCGGAAGCGAGCAAACGGATTTCGGCACTGGTCGCCGATGCCAAGCAATATTCCCGGATGGACCGGGCTCTGTTCGACGTGGCCAACGTGCACGAACTGCTGCGCAGCACGCTGGTGATGTTCGCCGACCGATTCGGCAAAGACGGCAGTAAGAACGGCAGCGCGATCACAGTGGTCAAGGAATTCGACCATTCGCTGCCCGAAATCCCTTGCTTTCCAGGCGATCTCAACCAGGTCTGGACCAACATCATCGACAACGCGCTGGCGGCGATGCGCGAGAAGGGCGGCACACTGACCGTCCGCACCGGCAGGGAAGGCGAGAAGCTCGCCCGCATCGAGATCTGCGACACCGGGCCCGGTATCCCCGATGAGGCGCGCGAGCACATCTTCGAGCCGTTCTTCACCACCAAACCGGTCGGCGAGGGCACCGGCCTCGGGCTGGATTTGGCGTGGAACATCGTCGTGAAGAAACACCGCGGGGATTTGCGTGTGGAGTCCGTGCCTGGCGATACCCGCTTCATCGTGTTGCTGCCCCTGGAAAAACCGCGCGTCGAGGATTTGACCGATCCCGATCTGGATACAGAACTGACGGAATAGACCGCATTACGGCGCAGGTTGGAGACAGCATGACTGATACTGCTGCGAGCAAGCCCAATCTTGGCCGGTTCGGATCGTTCGGACGCGGCGTCACGCCTGCACAGGCCAAAGACATCGAGGCCCTGGGTTACGGGTCCGTCTGGGTCGGTGGTTCGCCGCCGGCTGAGCTGGCGTGGGTAGAGCCCATCCTCGAAGCGACGACGACGCTGCAGGTAGCCACCGGCATCGTCAACATCTGGTCGGATGCGGCAAAGCCGGTGGCCGAGTCGTTCCATCGCATTGACCGCGCGTACCCGGGCCGTTTCCTGCTGGGTATCGGCGTCGGCCACCCTGAGGCGGTCACCGAATACCGCAAGCCCTATGACGCACTGGTGGAATACCTGGACCAGCTCGACGAACACGGCGTTCCAGCCAATCGTCGCGTCGTCGCGGCCCTGGGCCCACAGGTGCTGAAGCTGTCGGCGCGGCGTAGCGCGGGCGCGCACCCGTACCTGACCACGCCGGAGCACACCGCCCAAGCGCGCGAATTGATGGGGCCATCGGCGTTTTTGGCGCCCGAACACAAGGCGGTGCTGACCACGGATCCGGAGAAGGCTCGCGCCGTTGGCCGCCGGGCGCTCGATATTTATTTCAACCTGGCCAATTACCGCAACAACTGGAAGAGGCTGGGGTTCTCCGAGGACGAAGTCAATCGGCCCGGCAGCGATCGGCTGATCGACTCGCTGGTGGCATACGGCACCCCGGAGGCGATCGCGGCGCGGCTGACGGAACACCTCGACGCCGGTGCCGACCACGTGCCTGTGCAGATCCTGACCAAAGATGAAAACCTGGTGTCGGCTCTGGCCGAACTGGCCGGCCCGCTGGGACTGAATCCGGCGTGACTGACCAGAGGGGAACTAGATGACTGAGGGCGCTTCGCTGAAACTCGACCTGGGTCGATACGGCGTTTGGCTTCCCAGTCGATCTGTCAGCCCGAACCTCGCCCAGCAGATCGAGGCGCTGGGTTACGGGGCTGCCTGGATCGGCGGATCACCCGACGCCGACCTGGCGTGGGTGGAGCCGGCGCTGGCGGAGACGACGTCGCTGCAACTGGCGACCGGGATCATCAACATCTGGGCATCGCCGGCCGCCGCAGTGGCCGAGTCCTATCACCGCATCGAGAACGATTACCCGGGCCGGTTTTTGCTCGGTATCGGCGTGGGCCACCCCGAACACACCGGCGATTACAAGAAGCCCTACGACGCACTCGTCGAGTATCTCGACGAGCTCGACAGCGCATCGGTGCCGACGAGCCGACGGGTACTCGCTGCCCTGGGCCCCAAAGTGCTCTCGCTCTCCGCGGAACGCAGCGCCGGCGCCCACCCGTACCTGACGACGCCGGAACACACCGCCCGAGCACGCGAATTGATCGGTAACACCGTCTTCCTGGCCCCCGAACTCAAGGTGGTGCTGACCGGCAATGCCAACGAGGCGCGTGAAATCGGCCGGAAAACCGTCGACTTCTACCTCGGCCTGAGTAACTACGTGAACAACTGGAAGCGGCTCGGGTTCACCGATGCCGATGTCCGTAAACCCGGCAGTGACAAGCTGATTGACGCCGTCGTCGCCCACGGCACGTCCGGGCAGATCGCCGCACGCCTCAACGAGCATCTCGAGGCCGGCGCCGATCACGTGGCGATCCAGGTGCTGGGCGGGCCCGACGGCAAGCTGGTGGGCGCACTGGAAGAGTTGGCCCGAGCACTGGGTTTGACACCTCCGAGCTGAGGGCCGCGCTAGGGTTTGCTCCATGCGGCTGCTGGTCACCGGTGGCGCCGGGTTCATCGGCGCCAATTTCGTGCACGCCACCATGCGCGACCACCCCGAAGACGCGGTGACGGTTCTGGACGCCATGACGTACGCGGGCAGCCGCGAATCACTGGCTCCGGTCGAAGACCAGATCAGGCTGGTACAGGGCGACATCACCGACGCGGAACTCGTTACCCAATTGGTCGCCGAGTCGGATGCGGTGGTGCATTTCGCGGCCGAAACCCACGTGGACAACTCGCTGGCCGATCCCGCGTCGTTCCTACAGACCAACGTGGTCGGGACGTTCATCATTTTGGAAGCGGTACGCCGGCATCGGGTACGGCTGCATCACGTGTCCACCGACGAGGTCTACGGGGATTTGGAGCTCGACGATCCGCAACGGTTCACCGAGTCCACGCCCTACAACCCGTCGAGTCCCTATTCGTCGACCAAGGCCGCCTCCGACCTCTTAGTGCGGGGCTGGGTGCGTTCCTACGGCGTGCGCGCGACAATCTCGAACTGCTCCAACAACTACGGGCCATATCAGCACGTGGAGAAGTTCATCCCGCGTCAGATCACCAATGTCCTCACCGGGCGGCGGCCGAAGCTGTACGGCGACGGGGCCAACGTCCGGGACTGGATCCACGTCGAGGACCACAACGACGCGGTACGCCGTATCCTCGACGGCGGTCGGGCCGGGCATACCTATCTGATCGGCGCCGACGGTGAACGCGACAACCTTTCGGTGCTGCGGACTTTGCTTGAGTTGATGGGACGCGATCCCGACGACTTCGACCACGTCGTCGACCGCGTCGACCACGACCTCCGGTATGCGATCGATCCGTCCCAGCTGAGCAACGAATTAGGCTGGGCGCCAAAGCATACCGATTTCGCTGAAGGGCTGCGCACGACCATCGAATGGTATCGCGACCACGAATCCTGGTGGCGGCCCCTCAAAGACGCCGCCGAGGCTCGCTACGAACGACAGGGTCAGTGACGTGCAGGTCCGGGAATTGGACATAGCCGGAGCATGGGAAATAACGCCGGCGGTGCATCCCGATTCGCGTGGGCTGTTCTTCGAGTGGCTCACCGACCACAGTTTCACTGAGTTCGCGGGGCATCGCCTGGATGTCCGGCAGGCCAACTGCTCGGTTTCGGCGGCCGGCGTGCTGCGCGGGCTGCATTTCGCGCAGCTGCCACCGAGTCAGGCCAAATACGTGACTTGCCTGTCCGGCTCGGTGTTCGATGTCGTTGTCGACATCCGGGTGGGCTCGCCGACTTTCGGCCGCTGGGACGCAGTGGTTCTCGACGACCGCAGCCACAACACGGTCTACCTCTCCGAGGGTCTGGCGCATGGTTTCCTTGTGCTGCAAGATAATTCGACGGTGATGTACCTCTGTTCAGCGGAGTACAGCCCGCAACGCGAACACACCATCTCCCCCACTGACCCGGTGCTGGCGATCGACTGGCCGAGCGGGCACAAACTGCTGATCTCCGACCGCGACGCCGCCGCACCTACCTTGGACGAGGTGCGCGCCGGCGGCCTGTTGCCGAGTTGGGACGAAGCCCGGGCTTTCGTTGAGGGCCTGCGCAAGAGCTAGAAAAACGGCGACGCCCGCTCGATGGGCGTCTCCCGCTGCGGGACAGTTTGATTCCGGCCCATCCGGGTACCCCGTACCGGGGTCGAGCAGGTGCCCCCTTTCGGCGCCAAGGAGGTCGTCATGCTTCATCAACTGTTGCTTGCCAGCTACAGCCAACCGGAGGCCGCGGGTTTCATTTTGCGCGGCATTCACGGCATTTTCGTCGCGATCGGTAGTGTCATCGCGGCGATCGTGTGCGCACTGGTCGCAGCGACCAAGGGCCGCAACCCATTTGGCTGGGGCATCCTCGGTTTGCTTTTCAGCATTCTGACGCTGATCGTGATTGTTGTGATCCCGTCCAAGAAGTAGCCGCGGACACTGCCGATGCAGCACGCTCGACCCGCTGCTCGGCTTAGACTTTCGCCGTGTTCTCGGAAACGCGGTATGCGCTGAACGGGGACTTGCGCGTTGCCTATCGCGCGTCGCCCGAAGGCGAACGCGACATCGTGCTCATCCCGGCGTTCTTTAGCAACTGTGAGGACTTGCCTGAGCAGCCGTCTCTTCGAGGGTGGGTTGAGGCGATGACATCGCTCGGTCGGCTGATTTTCTTCGACCAGCCGGGCATCGGAGTGTCTGATCCCGTCACGTCGGGCGCGCTGCCGACTTTGGAGCTATGGGCCGACAGCATCACTGCGGTGTTGGATGATCTCGGGAGTCGTGAAGCGGTGCTGGTCGCGATGTCCGGCGCGCTCCCGGCGGGGGCGCTGTTTGCGGCGACACATCCGTCGCGCACAGCCGGGCTCGTCGTGCTGGAGAGCTACGCGAATCCGATGGCTGAGCGCACCACCGAGGGACCCGCAGCCGAGCAGACCGCTGACGCCATGGCCGCCATGTGGGGCACCGGGGAGATACAGCATGTCCTGAATCCGGACATGCCGTGGAACGAGGAGATCCGGGCAGCGTGGGCACGCTATGAACGCCTGGGGGCAAGCCCAGGGACCGCTGCTCGCATGATGTCTCTGCTGGCCGAAACGGATGTACGGGCGTTGCTTCCCACAGTCCGTGTCCCGACACTCGTCCTCCATCACACCGATGACGCCGTTTTCCCGCCCGAGTGGGGCAAGGACGTCGCTGATCGGATACCTGGCGCGAAGTACGTTGAGCTTCCAGGGTGCAACATGCTCCACATCGTTGAACCTGACTGGCGAGCGTCCTTCCAGGAGATCGCTGAGTTCCTCACCGGCAATCAGGCCGGTGTTGCCGACGACCGAGTGCTCGCCACATTGCTTTTCACCGACATCGTCGACTCGACGCGCCGGGCCGCAGAGATCGGGGACCGCGACTGGCACGCGCTGCTCGACGCTCACGACGCGGTTGTGCGATCGCAGCTGGCACGGTTTCGTGGCCGCGAAGTGAACACCTCGGGCGACGGCTTCCTCGCCATGTTCGACGGCCCGCAGCGAGCGATCCGCTGCGCCATGGCAATTCGTGACGCGGTGCAAGCACTGGGCATCCAGGTCCGAGCTGGGTTGCATACCGGCGAGTGTGAGGTCCGCGGCGATGACATCGGTGGGATTGCCGTGCACATCGGCGCACGGGTGAGCGCACTGGCAGGACCGAACGACGTGCTGGTGTCCAGCACGCTGCGCGACCTCGTGATCGGGTCAGGACTCCAGTTCGAGGACCGCGGCGCTCACCAACTCAAAGGCGTTCCCGGCGAATGGCGTCTCTTCGCCGTTGCCTCTAGTCAAGTCCGCTGACCCGCGATCAGAAGGGCGGCGGTTCGTCGTCGCTGGCGGGCGGTGCGGGTCCGCCGCAGGCCGCGTGCTGCGCAGCTTGCCGCGC
>NZ_JBAPRN010000167.1:0-10250 GCF_049281135.1 Mycobacterium sp.
CCAGGCCCCCAGAGACGAGCCTCGGGCCGTGGTCACCGGGGTTGCGGCCGAGCTACGCGAGTTCGCCAAGCTCCGCGACGAAGGAATTCTGACCGATGAGGAATACACCGAGCAGAAGAACCGCCTGCTCGGTCGCTGAACCGCTGTCCGTCGTGTGGCGGAAGCGCCGGTCGCCTGGAAGAGGAATGCGCAGCAATGGATTTCGGGATTTATCCGCCGGAGATCAACTCCGGCCGGATGTATACCGGTCCGGGATCGGGGCCGATGCTGGCCGCTGCGCAGGCCTGGGGCAGCTTGGCCGACGAGCTGTACATCGCGGCCAGCGCCTATCAGTCGGTCGTCTCCGAGCTGACCTCCGGTACTTGGTCAGGTCCGTCGTCGGAATCGATGGCGGCCGCTGCCGGATCCTATGCGGAATGGCTGAGTAGCACCGCTGCACAGGCTGAGCAGACCTCCGCCCAGGCCGCGGCCGCCGCCGCCGCCTACGACACGGCGTTCGCGTCGACGGTGCCGCCTCCGGTGATCGCGGCCAACCGCAGCCTACTGATGACGCTGCTGGCAACGAACTTCTTCGGGCAGAACACACCGGCCATCGCGGCCACCGAGGCCCAGTACGCCGAGATGTGGGCCCAGGACGCCGTGGCGATGTACGTCTATGCGGGTTTGTCGGCGTCCGCGACAGCGCTGACGCCGTTCGCGTCACCAAACCAGAACACCGACCCAGCCGGGACGGCCAGCCAATCCGCCGCGGTGAGCCAGGCTGCCGGCTCCTCCGCCGGCAATGCGCAAGGCGCCATATCGGCTACCTCGCAGGCGGTTTCCGGGGCAGCCGCGCCCGCCCAGAGCGGCGACGCGCTAAACACCCTGAGCAATCTCATCAGCGTCTTCCTCAGTGCACCAACGGATCTGGTCACCCTCTTTGGGATCATTCCGATGGATGCCCTGTCTGGACCGGTCGACCTTCCCATCGCCTATCTGGGTACTATCGGAGGCCTGCGCACGGATGACACCATCAGCGGATGGGAAGGGACAGAGGGGTGGCCCGGGACCCACGATGTGCCCCCCGAACAGTTCCAGGCCCGTATCACCAATCCGGGTGCGTTCGGCGCATCGGGGCCGTCGGCGAGTCTGGGCCAGGCCAACACGGTCGGCGCATTGTCGGTGCCGTCGAACTGGACCGTCGCCGCACCCGAGATACGCCCGACAGCGTTCGCGACACCGCTGACCACCGGGAACGCCGCCGCCCCGGCAGCGGAAGCGGGGACGGGAAATACGTTCAACCAGATGGGAATTGGTGGAATGGCCGGGCAGGCGATGGCCGGCCCGCCGGCCGCCGGCGACACTCGAGAGAACGGCAAACCGGTGACGCACGCTCGGCTGACGCCTCGCGTTACCGGCGCGGCGAGTGACGGCGACCCCGAAGCTACGCCGGCACCCCGCACCGTCGTCACCGGAGTCGCTGCCGCAATACGGGATATCGCCAAGCAGCGCGCTCAGGGATATCTGACCGAGCAGGAATACAAGGAGCAGAAGAAGCGCCTGCTCGAGGTCTCAATCGGACACCGCCCGTTGGGATAGCCAGCCCTACAACGCAATCGACAGCGCGATACCGTCCAAGATGTCGTGTTCGCTGACTGTCAGCGCATCGATGCCGGCCCGCTCGCGCAGCGCGATCGCCAGTTCCTCGATGACGATGGCGCCGCCACCAATCACGTCGACCCGCCCTTCATGCATGGGCCCCAACGCAGCGCGCTGCGCCCGCGGCATGCCGATCAGTCCGTCACACACCGTGAGTAGCCGGTCCACGCCGACGCTCGAGAGATGAATGGCCGCAGAGTCATAGGTGGTCATGTCCTGTGCGAGCGCGGCTACCGTCGTCATCGTTCCGGCCACACCGACCCAGGTGCGGGCCTGCTCCACCGGAACGACGCGCAGCGCCTCACCGAGCCGCTCGCGGACCACCTGACGCGCGGCGGCCACCTCGTCGGCCGTCGGCGGATCCGAATGCAGGCATCGCTCGGTCAGCCGCACGCAGCCGATGTCGGCCGAATAACTCGCCACCACGGTGTCGGTGCCCAATACCACCTCTGTCGAGCCGCCGCCCAAATCGATAATGACGAAAGGCCCAGCGGCGGAATCTAATTCATTGACCGCGCCGCGAAAAGACAACTCCGCTTCCTCGGTGCCGGTGATCACCTCGGCGATGGCACCGTCCACCACATCGCCGAGCACCTCGGCCGTCATCGCAAAGAACACGTCACGGTTGCCGGCGTCACGGGTGGCCGACGTCGCGACCATGCGTATCCGGTCGACGCCGTGGGTTGTGCACAGCGCGGCGTAGTCGACAAGTGCGGACCGGGTGCGCTGCAACGCCTCCGGCACGAAGGCGCCGGTAGCGTCGACACCCTGGCCGAGTCGCACGATCCGCATTTCGCGATGCACGTCGCGCAGCTGCCCGTTCAGCGCGTCCGCGATCAGCAACCGAATCGAGTTGGTGCCACAATCAATTGCGGCGACTCGAGTCATGAGCGCCACTCCCCCGGATCCAGGATCCCGGCCATCGACGGCTCGACGGCAAGAACCGCCAGCGCCTCGTCGCCGAACGGGTTGACTCCCCGGCCCTTGGCCAGCGAATGCGCGATCACCACGTGCAGGCACTTGACCCGGCCGGGCATGCCACCACCGGAAAACGTGGTCCCCAGCGGCTCGATGGCATCCCGCTCGGCCAGGTAGGACTCATGGGCCCCCCGGTACGCGGCGGCCAGCTCGGGGTCGGACTGCAGCCGCTGCGTCATGTCTCGCATCATTCCGGTTGTCTCCAGCCTGCTCGCCGCCGCGGTCAGTGCCGGATGCGTCAGGTAGTACAACGTCGGAAACGGTGTACCGTCAGGCAGTTTCGGTGCTGTCTTCACCACGCCCGGCTCGCCGTTGGGACACCGGTAGGCGATATCGAGCACTCCACGCGGTTCGCGGCCGAGCTGGCGGGTGACCGCATCGAGGTCGGCGGGATCAACCACCGGGCGGCGGCGGGCCGGGTGGCATGGGACTGGGCGGCACGGGCGTCGGTGGGCCGTGCGGACTGTCGGCGATGGTGTGCCACAGCGAGGTGTACCAGGGGTCGTTGCTGGCCGCGACCGTCGGCGCCGATCCCGGGTCGGCGGGCAGCGCGGCGTTCGGCGGAAGCTGGACCTGGTACGGGATCTCGCCCGGCATCACGAATCCGAGGCGTTCGCGGGCCTGCGCCGCGATGTAGACGGGATCGCCCAGCTTGCCCTTCTGCTGTTCGAGATCGGCGATCTGATGACGCAGCGCGGATTCGGAAGCCGACAGCTGCTTCATCTCGGTGCGCTGCGCGAAGTAGGTGCGGACCGGGCCGGCGATGGTCAGGGTCAGCACGCAGACCACAGCCGCCAGGATCGCCGCCCGGCGCGCGGTCAGACCGAGGCGCTGATCCGAACGCTGCTCAGCCGATTCGGCGATCGCCTGTTTGATCGGTTCGACGACCTCGGGCATCGCACGGGATGCGGTCTGCCCGCGACGGGGCGCCGTCGATTTGCGCGGCCGGCCGGACACCGAATCGCCGGCCCGCCCCGGACGCGAAGCCGGTGAGCGCCGCTTCGGTTCTGGCCGTTTCGATTCGGGCATCGGACGCTAAGGCTATCGGGCTTAAGGCGCGTATCGGGGGAAGGCAAGGTCACCGGCGTAGCGGGCCGCGTCGCCGAGCGCTTCTTCGATCCGCAGCAACTGATTGAACTTGGCGACGCGTTCGCTGCGCGCCGGTGCGCCGGTCTTGATCTGCCCGCTTCCAACAGCCACCGCCAGGTCGGCGATCGTGGTGTCCTCGGTCTCGCCGCTGCGGTGGCTCATCATCGTCCGGTAGCCGCTGTGGTGCGCCAGCGCGACCGCGTCGAGCGTTTCGGTGAGCGTCCCGATCTGGTTGACCTTGACCAGCAACGCATTTGCCGCGCCCCGATCGATACCTTCTTCCAGCCGTTCGGGATTGGTGACAAAGATGTCGTCGCCGACGATCTGCACTCGGTCGCCGATCGACGTGGTCAGGGCCACCCAGCCATCCCAATCATCTTCGGACAGCGGGTCTTCGATGGACACCAGCGGGTAGGAGCTCACCAGGCCCGCGTAGAACTCGGTCATCTGATCGGCGCTATGGGTGTTTCCCTCGAACTTGTAGCCCGTGCCGTCGGTGTAGAACTCGGTGGCTGCCGCGTCGAGGGCCAACGCCACATCGGGGCCGGGTTTGAACCCGGCGGATTCGATGGCCTGGCTGATCAGATCCAGCGCCGTCCTGGTGTTGGCCACGTCGGCGGCGAAGCCGCCCTCGTCACCCACGGCGGTGGACAACCCCTGCTTCTTCAGCACCGCCTTGAGCGCGTGGTACACCTCGGCGCCCCAGCGCAGCGCCTCATAAAAGCTCGGCGCCCCGATCGGGGCCACCATGAACTCCTGGATGTCGACGGCGGTGTCAGCGTGCGCGCCGCCGTTGAGGATGTTCATCATCGGCACCGGCAGGATGTGCGCGTTGGGTCCGCCGAGGTAGCGGAACAGCGGCAGCTCGGCGGAATCGGCGGCGGCCTTGCTGACCGCCAGCGAGACCCCCAGGATGGCGTTCGCGCCCAGCCGGGACTTGTCCGGCGTGCCGTCGAGGTCCAGCAGAGCCTGGTCGACCAGTCGCTGATCGTCGGCGTTGAGCCCGATCACGGCGGGCGCGATTTCATCGAGCACGGCCTGGACGGCCTTCTTGACGCCCTTGCCCCCATACCGGTCGCCACCATCGCGCAGCTCGACGGCCTCGTGCTCTCCGGTCGACGCGCCGGAGGGCACCGCGGCCCGCGCGAACGTCCCGTCGATCAGAGCCACCTCGACCTCGACTGTCGGATTGCCGCGGGAATCGAGGATCTCGCGGGCCCCGACCTGCTCGATAATCGGCACTAGTTCTCCTTGCGTCGTGAGGGTTACAGCCTAAAGCCTTGGTCAGAGCGAGTGACCCGCCGCATAGGCGGTAGCCCAGTCACGAACGGCGCGGGCGTAGACGTCGGAGTCGTTGTAGGCCCACAGCGCCGTGATCCAGCCTCGCGCGGTGGCGAGATCCTTCCCGCGCCAACACAAATAGCCCGCCGCGGACAAGGCGGCATCGTCGATGTTGTCGACGCTGATCACACCATCATTGTTGGCGTCCACGCCGTACTCCCGCCAGGTCTCCGGGATGAACTGCATGGGCCCCATTGCCCGCACGGTATCCGGCTCGCCGTCCATCCCGCCCGCCTCGCTGTCGATGATGCGCATGGTGCCGTTGGTTCCGTCGAGCACCACACCCCTGATCGGCGGCCGCACGTCGCCGTTGGGGAACAGTGTCGCGTGGTGGTAGGTGCCGTGATGGCTTTCCACCTGCCCGATGCCGGCCAGCGTCGTCCAGGCGATATGACAGTTCGGGTTCTCCACCTCGGCAACCCGAGCGGCGTAGCCGTAGGCCTCCAGTGCGGTCACAGGTATGTGCAAGGCCGCGGCGCGCTGCGCCGCCCAAGCATGAAGCTGGTCGGCGGGGCGGCCCTTGGCGTGAGTGTCGACCGGCGGCACCACGGCGCCTGGAGGCGGCGGCACACCTTTAGGGATGAAGGGGCCAAGCTGCCACGAGCAGCTTGATGCCAACAGCAGCGCCGTTGCACCTACGACGGCGAACGCGCGCAGCCAACGCACCGGCGACACAACACACCCCTAAACCACGATTCCTTATCCATGGTCCCACGGGAATCTAGTAGGTCACCCCGCCGTGAACACCAGGTGTCCGGTCGACACCGGATATCCAGCCATGATGATGTGCGCCCTAGCTGCAGGTAACCGTGCGCGCATCGCCACCCCGGGCGTGTCGAACATCACCGCGCCAACGCTTGCTTTCGCGCGCGTCAAAATGGCTTTCAGTCCTTTTCGGGGTCGTCAGAGGATGCGTCCGCGTCCTCAGCGGCCGACTCCTCGGTGGCGGGCTCGGGTTCCGGTCCGGCCTCGTCGTCCGACGGCCAGCAGGCGCGCCACTCGTCCTCGGTGATTGTGCCGACGGCGGCGACGCCCAGTTCGGCGGGCACATCCGCTACCCGACGCTCGGCGGCGACCGCTTTCTCGACGGCTCGCACAGTAGCCATCAACTCCAATACGGCTGTGCGCAAAGCATTTTCGGCGTCAACGTCGGCCGTCACGGTGATAGACGTGATGTTCGTCGGGATCAGGTCGAACGGCAACCCGGCTCGCGTGATGCGCTGAACCACTTTGTGCGCCAACGCCAAAGCCGGTTGACCGGTGGGCACGTCGTCGACGACCGAGTTGCGGGGCTTCTCCAGAGCTTTGCGCTCCTCCCACTGAGCCAACTGCTCGTCAAGCGAAATCGTCTCGCCGGCAAGGACTCCCGGGGCCCGGTTGCCCAGCTTTCGCAGCAGCGCTTCGGCGACGTCGTCGATGGTGAATGAATGTTCAGGCGCGTCCTCGGCGATGCGCGCGTGGAAGAGGACCTGCAGCAACACGTCGCCGAGCTCGTCGCGCAGCGCGTCGGTATCGCCGCTGTGCACCGCGTCGAAGAGCTCGTAGGTCTCCTCCAGCAGGAACCGCCGCAGCGAGTCGTGCGTCTGCTCGCCTTCCCACGGCCCGGCGGTGCGCAGCTTGTCCATCATTGCGACGGCGTCCACCAGCCGCTCCCCCGGCTGGTGCCCGGGCGCGGAGATCAGGCGCTCCCCCGCGGCCAGCCGCGCGGTGACCGCGGGGTGCTCGGCGTCGGAGGACAACAGCACCGGAGCGTCTTCTCCTGTGTGAGCCGGGCGCGCCGCCGGCAGCGTCCAGGGCACCGCGACGGGCATCTCCTCGGTGTACTGCACCTCGCCGCTGAGCAACTCGATGGCTTCCACCGGAACCAGCGAGGGGCGGCGAGGGTCGACCAGGATCACAGTCACCAGCGCCTGCCCTCACCAGGGCGATCGTCATGGACGCCGTTCATCGCGCTTGTCGCTCCTGTTTTGGCGTGACTACCTGGGTCGATTCTCCTGGTTTCCCGTCCAGCGCCGCCAGCAAATCCGCCACCATCTGAACTAACTCAAGATCGCGGATACGTGGCGCGCCGACACCCCCGGCCCGCGGGATAGGAACCTGAACGGTCGAGGTGGTGGCGCGGTAGCGCGCACCCGGATACTTGCGCGCCAGACGCACCTGCGCGGAGTCCGGCAACGTCATCGGCGCCAGTCGCAGGGTGGCCGCCGACGCCGCCGACACCTCGGTGACACCCGCGGCGCGGCATAACAGTCGGAGGCGAGCGACGGCGACCAGCCGCTCGGCAGTTTCGGGCAGCGCCCCGTATCGGTCGGTCAGCTCCTCGATGACGGCGTCGATGTCGGAGTCGTGATTGGCCGCCGCCAGCCGCCGGTATCCCTCCAGCCGCAGCCGGTCGCTGGGGATGTAGTCGGGCGGCAGGTGCGCATCCACCGGCAGGTCGATGCGCACGTCTTTCGGCTCCTCGGCGCTGACCACGGTCTCCCCGTCGGCCGCGGCTCGGTAGGCCTCGACCGCCTCACCGACCAGGCGGACATAGAGGTCGAAGCCCACTCCGGCGACGTGTCCGGACTGCTCGGCGCCCAGCACATTGCCGGCGCCGCGGATCTCCAGGTCCTTCATCGCCACCGCCATGCCGGCACCGAGCTCGTTGTTCTGGGCGATCGTCGCCAACCGGTCGTAGGCGGTCTCGGTGAGCGGCGCCTGCCGGGGGTACAGGAAGTAGGCGTACCCGCGCTCCCGACTGCGACCGACCCGGCCGCGCAGCTGGTGCAGCTGGGACAGACCGAACGTGTCGGCTCGTTCGACAATCAGCGTGTTGGCGTTGGAGATGTCCAGGCCGGTCTCGACGATGGTGGTGCACACCAGGATGTCGAACTCTTTGTTCCAGAATCCCTCGACGGTCCTCTCGAGCAGATCCTCGTGCATCTGCCCATGCGCGACGGCGACCTTGGCCTCCGGCACCAGCTCGCGCACCCGCGCCGCGGCGGCGTCGATGGAGCTGACCCGGTTGTGCACGTAGAACGCCTGGCCGTCGCGTAGTAGCTCTCGGCGCAGCGCGGCGGCGATCTGCTTGTCGTCGTGCTGCCCGACATAGGTCAGCACCGGGTAGCGTTCCTCGGGCGGCGTCAGGATCGTCGACATCTCGCGGATTCCGGCCAGACTCATCTCCAGCGTGCGCGGGATCGGGGTGGCGCTCATCGTGAGCACATCGACGTGGGTGCGCAGGGACTTGATGTGCTCCTTGTGCTCGACGCCGAAGCGCTGCTCCTCGTCGACGACCACCAGACCGAGGTCTTTCCAGCGCACGCCGGTTTGCAGCAACCGGTGAGTGCCGATCACGATGTCGACGTTGCCTTCCGCCATCCCGTCGAGCACGGCGCGTGATTCGGCGCCCTCGGTGAAGCGCGAAAGGCTCTTGATCCGGACCGGGAAACCGGCCATCCGCGCGGTGAACGTCTGGAAGTGCTGGTCGGCCAACAGCGTGGTGGGAACCAGCACCGCGACCTGCTTGCCATCCTGGACCGCCTTGAATGCCGCCCGGACCGCGATCTCGGTCTTGCCGTAGCCGACGTCGCCGCAGATCACCCGGTCCATCGGCACCGGTTTCTCCATGTCGGATTTGACCTCGGTGATCGCGGTGAGCTGATCCATGGTCTCGGTGAAGCCGAACGCGTCCTCCATCTCGGCCTGCCACGGGGTGTCCGGCCCGAACGCATGTCCCGCGCTGGCCTGCCGCTTGGCGTACAGCGCCACCAGCTCACCGGCGATCTCCCGGACCGCCTTGCGGGCTTTGGTCTTGGTGTTGGTCCAGTCGCTGCCGCCGAGCCGGCTCAGCACCGGTGCCTGGCCACCGACATAGCGGGACAGCTGATCGAGGGAATCCATTGGCACATAGAGCTTGTCGGTTTCGTTCTGTCCCCGCTTGCTCGACGCGTACTCCAACACCAGGTACTCGCGCCGCGCGCCGCCGACGGTGCGTTCGGTCATCTCGACGAACCGGCCGATGCCGTGCTGATCGTGCACTACCAGGTCGCCCGCGGTCAGGGCCAGCGGGTCGACGGTATTGCGGCGTTTGGCGGCCAGTCGCTTGCCGTCGGTGGCGGTAACCCGGTTACCGGTCAGGTCGGTTTCGGTGACGATCACCAGCTCCGCGCCCGGCTTGGCACCCTGTATCACCGATCCGTCATGCAGTGGCCCTTTTAGCACCCCGACCACGCCCGGCTTGGGCTCGGTTCCCGACTCCAACATCGTTGCCGGCGTGTCGGATTCGGCCAACTGCTCGACGACTCGATGCGCGGTTCCGGTGCCCGGGGCGACGACGGCGGCGGCCCCGCCGGTGGACACATGCGCGCGCAGCATCGCGAAGATCTCGTCGATGTCGCGCTGATGGCCGCGGGCGGACGGCGCGGCGCGGATGTCCAGCTCGACCGCCGACTCGTCGGAGAGTTGGCTCAGCGTCCACCACGGGTGCCCGGACTGCCGCGCGGCGTCCTGCACCTCCTCGAGTTCGCGGAATCCCGATCCGCCGAGCTCCTCGATATCGATCGGCGAATCACCGCCGACCGCGGCCACCGACCAGGACGCATCGAGGAATTCGCGGCCGGTCTTGATCAGGTCGACCGCCCGGGTGCGTACCTTCTCCGGGTCGCAGACCAGCACCGGCGTGCCGTCGGCCAGCTGATCGGTCAACAGTGTCATGTCCTCGGGCCGCAACACTTGTAAGAGTGCCTCCATGCCGTCGACCGGAATGCCCTCGGCGAGCTTGGCCAGCATCTCGCCGATGCTGCCGGCGACGCCGTGCTCCGGCGGGGGTTGATGTCCGGCCAGCTCGGCGGCCCGCGCCCGCACGTCGTCGGTCAGCAACAGCTCGCGGCAGGCGACCGCGATCAGGGAGTCGACGCTGATCTCCGGGATCGACCGTTGGTCGGCCACCGCGAACATCCGCATCTCGCTGACCTCGTCGCCCCAGAACTCCACCCGCACCGGGTGCTCGGCGGTCGGAGCGAAAATATCGAGGATGCCGCCGCGGACCGCGAATTCGCCGCGCCGGCCGACCATGTCCACCCGGGTGTAGGCCAGCTCGACCAGCCGCGCGATGACGTCTTCGAAGACGACCTCGTCACCGACGGTCAGGGTGAGCGGCTCCAGCAGGCCCAACCCCGACACCATCGGCTGCAGCAGCGAGCGGACCGCGGTGACCACCA
>NZ_JBAPRN010000168.1:0-2440 GCF_049281135.1 Mycobacterium sp.
CTTCCGCTGGATGACGCATCCAAAATCGTGGGCTGCTGGAACGGTCTGGCCAAACGCGCCGGGGCCAACGTTGACGGCACACCGAGCTTCGCCCCCGGTGAACTCTCCATGCAGCGAGCGGTCGCCTTCGCCCGCGACATCAAGGCTTCTAAACAGGTCGCCGAACTGTTCCCACGCGTTGTCGAGGCATATCAGTCCTCGCTCGATGCGCAAGAGAATGAAGGCCACCGCGTCGATGACACCAACCGAGGCCTGGTCTGCGAAGTTCACCACGTCGACGGCACCTTCAACGCCCTGGAACGAAACGCCGAACTCGCCTGGCTGAAATCGCCAGTGGCCGCGGGTGAGTGTCGCATCCTCACGAATGCACGCTGCCTGTCCGAGGGTGTCGACGTCCCAGCGCTTGATGCCGTGCTGTTCCTCCAACCACGGAACTCGATCGTTGACGTCGTGCAATCGGTCGGACGGGTCATGCGGCTGTCTCCGGACAAGGAATACGGCTACGTCGTTTTGCCCGTCGCCGTCCCTGCCGGGATGGAACCCTCCGAGGCGCTCGCCGACAACGTTCGCTTCAAAGTCGTCTGGCAGGTCCTCAACGCTCTTCGGTCCCATGACGAACGGTTCGACGCGATGATCAACAGCATCGCGCTCAACACCGGCAACGCGAAGACCGGCGACGGTAGTAACCAGCTACTCGGAGCACACATCGGTCCCACCACAGACGACCCGTCCGACACCGACACCACCATCACCGCCGGTCCCACCCAGATAGCGCTGTTCTCGCTGTCGCGGTGGCAGGAAGCCGTCTATACCCGCATCGTCGACAAGGTAGGAACCCGCGTCTACTGGGACCAGTGGGCCGCCGATGTCGCCGACATCGCCACCGCCCAGATCACTCGCATTAATGCCATCCTCGCCGCGCCCGACACTGATGCCGCGATCACCGCCCAGTTCGAGCGGTTCCTGAAAGGCTTGCGCGACAACCTAAACGACTCGATCACGCGTGCCGATGCGATCAGCATGCTGTCCCAGCATCTAATCACCAAACCAGTGTTCGACGCCCTGTTCGCCGGCCACGACTTCGCCAGCCACAATCCGGTGTCCCAAGTCATGCAAGCCATGGCCGATGCCCTCGACGGATCTGGCTTGGCCACCGAGACAATGCGGCTGGACAAGTTCTACGCCTCAGTGCAAGCCCGCGCCGAACAGGTCGTCAGCGCCGAGGGCAAGCAGCACCTTATCGCTGACCTGTACCAGAAGTTCTTCCAGACCGCGTTCAAGAAACAGTCCGACGCGCTCGGCATCGTCTACACCCCGGTCGAGGTAATCGACTTCATACTGCGGGCCGTCGACTACGTCTCCCGCGAGAGCTTTGGCCATGGTCTCACCGACGAGGGTGTGCACATCCTCGATGGGTTCACGGGCACCGGAACATTCGCGACCCGACTCCTGCAGTCCGGCCTCATCACTTCCGCAGACATCGAGCGCAAGTACTCAAACGAATTGCACGCCAACGAGATCATGCTGCTGGCCTACTACATCGCCGCCGTGAATATCGAAACCACCTACCACGCGCTAACCGGTAAATCAGACGACTCCAACTGCTATGAGCCGTTCCCGGGAATCGTGCTAGCCGACACTTTTCAAATCAGCGAGGAAGGGGACACTCTTGACCTTGATGTATTTCCCGCGAATAACTCGCGTATAGCCTCCCAACTTGCAACGCAAGTCAGTGTCATCATCGGAAATCCGCCGTACTCAGTCGGACAGACTAGTGCTAATGACTTCAATGCCAATACTAAGTACCCGACGCTCGACGCGAGGATCGCAGACACCTACGTCAAGCGGTCTACAGCGCAGCTAAAGAATAGTCTCTACGACTCCTACCTTCGAGCTTTCCGCTGGGCGACCGGCAGAATTGGCGATGCTGGGATCGTTGCGTTCGTCTCTAACGGCGGCTGGCTCGACGCCAACACCGCCGATGGCATCCGATTGTCGCTGGCTGAGGACTACAGTCGCATTTACGTTTACAACCTTCGCGGCAACGCGCGCACAGCGGGCGAGCTTAGAAAGAAGGAAGCGGGCAACGTATTTGGTGGCAGCAGCCGCAACACCGTCGCGATCTTTGTGGGTGTCAAAGATCGGAAGCACGTTGGACCATGCCACATTTACTACCACGACATCGGCGACTACCTGACGCGCGAGCAAAAACTTCAAATCATCGCCGGCGACCAGATCGACACCATCGACTGGCAACTCATCACCCCAAACACCCAGGGCGACTGGATCACTCTCCGCGACGAAACGTTTGGAACTTGGCCAGCGCTGGGGTACAAGCGAGACCAAGAGGGAGCCCGAATCTTCGCCACCTACTCTGCGGGACTTAAGACGAACCGCGACGCGTGGTGCTACAACTTCTCCACCGAGTCACTCAAAGCAA
>NZ_JBAPRN010000169.1:0-1897 GCF_049281135.1 Mycobacterium sp.
AGCCTGCTCGTAGAACACCCCAACGTTCGGGATCTTCACGTGCCGCTCGTAAACCGTTGCCCAGTCGGCGAATTGGACCTTTGACGCACCCCGCGCAGGGCCCTGGGCCCAGAAGAACACGTCGTCGGCCGGGTCGTTGCGAGTGCCGATCTCCGGGTAATCCGCGGGATTGAGCATGTAGTTCGGCATGAACTTGAGGATCTGCGCTACGTTGACGTGCACGGTGCCTTCCAGCCGCGGTAGAGCACCGATCAACCGGGCCACTTCGCAGAAGTAGGTGTTCTTCTCGAAGCCCTTGGCGGCCAGCACATCCCACAACAGCGTGACGACGGCCTCGCCTTCGGAGGTCACCTTGGATTTGGTCACCGGGTTGAACAGCAGGTAGCGACGGTCGTCGAGGCTGGCGCTGCGGAAGTAGTCGATCGCACGGTCGCTGAACGATTTCATCGCGATCAACCGGGCATAGGCCTCGACGAAACTGGCCCGCACGTGCGGGAAGTCGGTGACCGGGTTGCCGTACAGGATGCGGTGGTTGGCATGGGTAATCGCCTCGTAGAAGGCGTGCTCGCACATCCCGATCGAGCCGGAGCACAAATTGAACTTGCCGACGTTCACGGTGTTGAGCGCGGCGGAGAACGCTTCCGGTCCGGTGCACAGGATGTCCTCCTCGTGCACCGGGTAGTCGTTGAGCCGGAAGTTGCTGACGAACATCTGGCCGTGCACCACATTGCCGATCAGTTCGTAGTTTTGGTGGGCGCTGTCGGCGACGAACCAGATGTAACCGTCGGCGCCGTCCACGTCGGTGCGGCGGGAGAACACCGACACCATGCCCGCCACGTTGCCGTTGCCGATGTAGTACTTCTCCCCCGACGCCCGGAATACGACGCCCTCGTCGTCGTCGTCTTGGGCGGGTGTGAGCAGCAGGTCGGTGTTGTAGATGTCGGCGCCGTGTGCACGCTCGGACAGTGCGAATGCCATCACGCCGCCGGCCTCGAGCTGTGCGGCCGCCCGCTCCTTGGCCTTGATGTTGTCGCTCTGCCAGATCGGCCCGAGGCCCAGGATGGTCACCTGCTCGGCGTACCAATACGACAACCCGTAGAAGCCGAAGATCTCGCTCAGCGCCGCGTTGCGGGAGGTATCCCACCGCTTGTTCGCGTCGCCGCCGCCGTACTCCGAGGGCGTCAGGAAGGTGGCGAAGATCTTTTCCTGCTTGATGAAGTCGAGGAAATCCGACACCCACGCCGCTTCCAGGTCGTCGCGAAGTAGCTTGACCTTGCCGCGGCTCTCGAACCAGTCGATCACCGCACGCAGCTGACGCCGTGTTTCCGGGTCGAAATACGACGGGTCGTAAGTATTCGGATCAAAAAGCAGTCCCATGGGCGTCGAATGTAGCGCTAGTCGGTTAGGTCATGGGCAAGTCTCAAGGAGCTAACGATTCGATAGCCGCGCGGCGTGGGTGCGCGGACCGCTCGGTCCGCCATGTTCTGGTGTAAGCCTGATGTCCTCCTACCTGCGTTGCACTCGACTCGGCATCGCCGCCACCGCGGCGTGCTGGACGCTGTTCGCGATCGGCACGCCACCGGCCGCCGCCGACCCGTCGACCGACTCCCTGGGTTTCGTCGACTCCACCGCGCGCTGCGCGGCGCCTAACACAGCGGTCGCATTCGGCAGCACGTCGAACTCGCGGGTGGCGATCTGCAAGAGTCCGGCCGGCTTGTTCGGCTACCACGGTGTGCGGATCAGCGATGGCGCCAAATTGATCGCGTCGGCCACAGCGTCTCCTGACGGCAGCTACGTCGCAAAGCAGGACGGCGTCACCTACACGGTGACGTCGAGCGCGCTGGTGGTCAGCGACGCCAGCGGGGTGATCCGCCGAGAACCGATGGTGTCGTTCCAC
>NZ_JBAPRN010000170.1:0-5502 GCF_049281135.1 Mycobacterium sp.
CCTTCAGCGATTGACGCACGATGCCGTACTGGTTCCGCGCCGGTGGCATTCCCGAGCACTGTCCCCGCGTGTGAAAAGCTCGCGCCCAATGGCTCAGTAGTTGTTGCAAGTATTAGCGACCTGCAGGACAGCGCCGGCATACTGCTGAACGTACTGCTCCGCTCCTGGCTTGCTTCTCAGCTCTTGGACTATCTGCTCGCGTTCATCCGGCGTTGAGGCGAGGAATCCACGCAGTGCGGCCTGCGTCGTCGGCGAAGCGGACAGTCCCGCGGCGGCTGCCGGGTTTTGCGCATTCAGCGCTGATACCACCTGCGAGTAATTGCATGTGGTGTTGACGACCGGACCCAGATCGGGATCTGCCGACGCGACTCCGGCCCCGATTGTCAGCGCCAACGTCAAACCACCAACCGCGGCAGTCATACCGGGCAACAACAGCCTGACCATTTGAGAGACCTTCCACTGACGCACCGCTGAACGACACACGGCGACAACATCAGCCTAGCGCGATCACACCATCGAACGAGCCGTCGCGCGCCGTCATCACCGCCGCCGCGAACCAGTCGCGGGGATGTCTGGGACTGTGTTTGTGGGCATTATGTCGGCGCTCCCTTTGCGAGCGAAATCGGGCGTGAATTCGCTCGATAACCGGGCGCCCAACACTCACATCTCGACGTGCAAAATCACAGGTCCGCACAACGCTCAACTGTGCGGCACTCCGAAGATGCCAGGCGAGCCGAAACGTGTTCAGCCGAGTAAGGATACCGACCGGAAGAGTAGCGCTAGAGCTTCTGCGCCACGAACGTCGCGGCCTGGTTGGTCGCATCGGGGACATAGCCCAAGTGCGCGATGATGCTGCCGCCCTCAGCGCAGATGTTGTCGTTGGGCAGGCAGATGTCGATGGTCCTCGGGCTGTAGCTGGGGTCGAGCGGCGGAATCTCGTTGTCCGCCAGACCCTTTGCGTAGCTGCTCTGCGGATTTCCGAATAGAGCTACGGCGGCAACGTGTTTGGCGACCTGCGGGGACAGCTGGTGGCTGGTCAAATCGGCGACACCCGCGCCTTGCGAATACCCGCCGATCACCACCTTGGTGTTCGGGCAGCTGGCAACGGTGTCCTGCACATGGGCGACCTCGGCAGCAGCGCCGACCTTGGCGCTGTTGGCGTAATCGGTGGTCGACGGGTAGTCGACCGGGTAGAGATTCACCGTCTTGCCGGGCAGCTGTGAGGCCAGCGAGTCGAAGAAGGCCTGGCCGGGACCGCCGGGACCGACGGGCTCACCGGTGCCGCGGGCGAACACCACTTCAACGTCCGGGCATCCAACGGCAGCGGCCACCGGAGCGGCAGCCGGAGCGGTGAGAAAGGCGAACACCATCAGTGGTGCACCGGCAACGATGCGCGCGACGCTGCGTCTTGTCATGAGGGGAATGTTGCCATCCCCTCGCGTGCGGCGTGCGGGCTACTGGTCTTCCAGCAGCCTGAGCGGGTGCAGACCGTCGACCGCGCCGACGAATGGCGGGTGGATGCTGTAGCCGAGCATGCGGCGAATGTCGCCGGACACCGTCCGCGCGGTGTCCCGCGACACCGACAGGGTGAAGGCCTCCATCGGTCGCAGCCACGGTTGGCAGTACTGCGCGGTGACGGCCAGGCGGTCGGTGGTGCTGGAGTTGGCCCCGCCGCCGTGCCAGAGGGTGCCGACGAAGAACACGCACGAGCCGGCAGGCATGACGACCGGCAGCGCCTCGTCGTCCGGGCCCGGCCGCCGCTTGCCCCAGCTGTGGCTACGCGGGTAAAGCACTGTCGCGCCGTTGTCGGCGGTGAAGTCGTCGATCGCCCAGATGGTCGCGGCGGCCAACGGCTCGCGGGGACGGGGGATCGGGTAGAAGCCGTCATCATGGTGGGCCAGCTGGGCGGCCTCACCGGGTTGAATGTTGATGGCCTGCAACGCCGAAAGCAGGTAGTTGGGCATCAGCAACCGGTCGAGCACGGCCAGCACCCGCGGGTTGTCGACCAGTGGATCGCAGACCCGCGTTCTGCTCAGCACGCTGTAAACGCGCTGAGTGTGCCGCCCCTCGAACGAGTTACGTCCGGTGTGCCCGAGCCAGGGATTGACGACGTCGCGGATCTGCTCGCACTGCTCGGCGGTGAGCAGGTTCTCCCAAATGACGTAGCCGTCGCGGTCCAGCGCCGCCATATCGGCCTCGACCAAAGCCGGGTCGACGGAGGTTCCTCCGCTGGGTGTCCACTTGTACCGCAGCGCCAGATCGCCGCGCAGGTCTTCCAGCGTGGTGTCGGACTCGTCGTGGGTGTTCATCTGCACTCGTCCTTGGCTATGACGACACAGTAGGCCGAGTCTGGACCGGCGTCACGAGTTCGGCGCGACCAGGGCCGGACCGCTATAAAGAGAGGCGTGACTACCAGCTTTCACGACGTCATCAAGTCCAAGTACCTGCTCTTGACCACCTTTACCAAGGACGGTCGGCCCAAGCCGACCGCGATTTGGGGTGTGCCGGAGGGCGAGAAGCTTCTGGTGATCACCGACGACGGGTCGTGGAAAACCAAGCGGATCAAAAACACTCCGCGGGTGACGATCGCCAAGAGCGGATCGTTGGGCAAGCCCAAGAGCGACGACGTCGAAGGCGTCGCCCGGGTGCTGCCGAAGTCGGAGACTCGCCGGGTCTACAACGCCGTCCTCAAGCGGTACTGGTACCACGCTCCCTGGTTCTATGCGCACTCCGTCGTGCGGGGCGGAATCGACAAGGTTCACGTGGGTCTGGAGATCACGCCGCCCGTTGGTTAGCCAAGCTTCCCAGCCCTTGGGCGCAGCCTTTATCGGAGCGTTATAGTGACCGCATGCGTCTTTTTCGTCTGAGCCGTGCCGTCCGCGCCGGTCTCGCAGCGCTTGCGCTCAGTGCCGCCTTCACCGCGTTGCCCACCGCGTTCCCCCGGGCCGCCTCGGCCGATCCGCTGGGCCCGTGCGCTGGCTGCACGTCCAACGACTCCACCGAGGACTTCCCGATTCCGCGGCGAATGATCTCGACGACCTGTGACGCCGAGCAGTTATTGGCCGCGGCGCGGGACTTCGAGCCGGTGTATTACCAGCGGTACATGATCGACTTCAACAACCACCCGAACGTCAATCAGGCCGCCATTGACAAGGCGCATTGGTTCTACTCGCTCTCACCAGCGGACCGGCGTGGTTACTCGGCCAACTTTTACGCACCCCAGGCTGACGGCCTGTGGCTGGCCTGGCCCAACCACATGAAGATCTTCTGGAACAACAAGGGCGTCGTCGCCAAGGAAACCGAGAACTGCCAGAACTACCCGCGCGGCGACATGTCGGTGTGGAACTGGTCGTAGGCGTTCAGTCCTGATCGGACTCGGCTAGTAGGCCGACGCACGTCGCGGTGATCAGCCGCGTGAGCGCGGCGATGAAATCAATCTTCCAATCGGGTGGCACGTCCGTCCGCTTCGCATACTCGTCGGCCAACCTTTTCGGCGGGTTCGCCATCTGCCACATCGGCGCCGCGAGCGAGTAAGAGGCGAGTAGGACGTCGAACGCGCCTGAACGTCCCAGCCCGGGCAGCGCATTCTCGATCGCATCGGTCAGCGACAGCACGGCAGCGTTGCTGACTTCCTTGAATTCAAGTACCCGTTCGAGCGCGACCTCGTGCTCCAGGTGCAGGTGCAGGTTGGCAAGCAGATCGCAGAACAGCGGGTCGGCCGCCAGGCACTGGGCCAGAGCCTCGGCAACCCGAGCCGGCGACATCGGGCCGGGCTCACCCAAGCTCTCACACACATTGTCCGAGAAGCGCGCCCAGCCCTCGGCGGCCAGATTCAGCAGCACCTCTTTATGCGAGGTGAAGTAGCGGCGCACGGCGGAGTAGTGCACGCCGGCGCGACTCGCGACATCGGTGAGCGTCACCGACGCGACACCGGATTCCAGCGCCAGTGAACGTGCCGCCTCCACCAGCGCCGCCGCGCGTTGACGTTTCTTGTCGTCGCTTCGGGCGCGCTGGAAGCTGAGCTGCGGCACGGCGCGAGAATAGCGCAGACGGACGCATTGCGGGCGGCTGGCGAACCCGGTACCGTCCGTTTACGCACGTAACATGCGTTATATCTGAATCAGTGTTCACGCGGGGTAAGGAGTCGACAGTTCGGGTTGCGAGCATGGTTTACTCGTCATGGTTTGGCGGTGTCATCAGGCCTTCGCAAGCGCCCCGGGACGTCCCGCCGATTGGATGAATATCTTCGAGTAGTTGAGAAGTCGCCGGCCAAAAAAGCGACATCGGGTAAAGGGGATTTCGATTTTCAGGGTGCTGGAGCGGGTGTGGATTCCGCTCGTGATCGTGGTTGTGATCGGCCTCGGTGGTTTCACCGTGTTCCGGATTCACGGCATTTTCGGCTCTGAAAAGCGTCCCGCTTATTCCGACAGCGCGACCGACGACAGCAAGCCTTTCAATCCCAAACGGATCACCTACGAGGTTTGGGGTGCCCCCGGTGCCACGGCGGACATCAGCTATTTCGATACCAACGCCGATCCGCAGCACGTGGACGGCGCCACGCTGCCCTGGACCCTCAACATGACGACGAAGGCGGCGTCAGTCGTGGGAAACGTTGTGGCGCAAGGCACCGGCAACACGTTGGGTTGCCGCATCATTATCGATGACGTGGTTAAAGCCGAGCATGTCTCGCACGAGGTGAACGCCTTTACCTATTGCGTTCTCAAGGGCGCATGATCACCGGCCAGTTGCGTTCTCAAGGGCGCATGAATAACCGTCAGCCGAGCCTCGCGGCGGCCGCCGAACCGCCGCGGCTCCCGAGGATGATCCACAAGTACGCGCCGCTCGTCATCTTGGCGTGGTTGGGGATCATCTTTCTGATGAGCGTGGCCGTCCCGCCACTGGAGCAAGTCGCCGAGCAACGCCAGGTTTCGCTGAGCCCCAAAGATGCACCCTCGGTGCAGGCGATGGAGATCACCGGAAAGCTGTTCAAGGAATCTGATTCCGACGATTTCGCGATGCTTGTTCTGGAAAGCGATAACAAACTCGGTGACGACGCCCACCGTTACTACGACAGCATCATCAAACAACTGCGAGCCGATCCGGCGCACATCCAGAACGTGCAGGACTTCTGGGGGGATCCGCTCACGGCGCCGGGTGCGCAAAGCTCCGACGGCAAGGCCGTCTACGTCCAGCTGAATCTCGCGGGCAACCAGGGCACCACCCTTGCCGAACAGTCGATCAAGGCCGTCCGGGACATCGTGAACCGCACTCCCGCGCCCAAGGGCCTGACGACCTACGTCACCGGCCCCTCGGCGCTGGTGTCGGACATGCACCACAGCGGCGACAGCACCCTGGTCAAGATCACCGTGGTTACCATGCTGGTGATTCTCACCATGTTGCTGCTGGTGTACCGCTCGGTGCGGACGGTGGTGTGCCTGCTGCTCACGGTCTTCGTCGAATTGACCGCGGCCAGGGGGATAGTTGCGTTCCTCGGTTACCACC
>NZ_JBAPRN010000171.1:0-15613 GCF_049281135.1 Mycobacterium sp.
ATGGTCGCCAAACATCCCGACGGAACGGCCGAGGCGGTCAGCGAGCTGGCCGGCCCGCTGCCGCTGCAGGTCATCTGCGACATGATGGGCGTCCCCGAGGAAGACCATCAAAAGATATTCCACTGGACCAACGTCATCCTCGGCTTCGGCGATCCCGATCTGACAACGGAATTCGAGGATTTCGTTCAGGTTTCGATGGAGATCGGGGCCTACGCCAGCGCGTTGGCCGAGGATCGCCGCGTCAATCACCACGACGATCTGACGACGAGCCTGGTGGAGGCAGAGGTCGACGGTGAGCGACTGACATCGGCCGAGGTCGGGTCGTTCTTCATCCTGCTGGCCGTGGCCGGTAACGAGACCACGCGCAATGCGATCAGCCACGGGCTGCTCGCATTGACCCGTTACCCCGAGCAACGGCAGACGTGGTGGTCGGACTTCGACGCGCTGTCGCACTCGGCCGTCGAAGAGATCGTGCGCTGGGCCTCACCGGTGGTCTACATGCGCCGCACCCTCACCCGTGATTTCGAGATGCATGGAACGAAGCTGGCGGCCGGGGACAAGGCCACGCTGTGGTACTGCTCGGCCAATCGCGACGAGTCGAAGTTCGCCAACCCATGGATGTTCGACGTGACCCGCGATCCCAACCCGCACGTCGGCTTCGGCGGGGGCGGCGCGCACTTCTGCCTCGGCGCCAATTTGGCCCGGCGCGAAATCAGGGTCATGTTCGAAGAACTGCACCGCGAAATACCCGATGTCGTCGCGACCGGCGAGCCGGCGCGGTTGCTGTCGGCGTTCATCCACGGCATCAAAACGCTGCCGATCGCATGGACCCCGCCAGGCTGATTGCCGTCCGGCCCGTGAACCGGCGCTCGGCGCCCGCACGCCGCCGAGATGAAAGTTGCCCCCTCCGTACAGCATGATGTGCAGGTGTTCGGGCTTGTCGTCATCGTCGTGCTGTTCGCCATCGTCATCGTGGGCACGGTGCTGGGCCGGCGGTACCGCGTCGGTCCGCCGCTTCTGCTCATCGGGCTCGGCGCACTACTCGGTTTGATCCCGCGGTTCGGCCACGTCCGACTCGACGGCGAAATCGTGCTGTTGCTGTTCTTACCGGCAATTCTGTACTGGGAGGGCCTGAATACCAGCTTTCGCGAGATCCGCGCGAACCTGCGCGTCATCGTTCTGCTCAGTGTCGGCCTGGTGATCGCGTGCGCGATAGCGGTGTCGTGGACGGCGCGGGCATTCGGGATGGAATCACACGCCGCCTCGGTGCTCGGCGCCGTGCTCTCCCCGACCGACGCCGCCGCCGTCGCCGGTCTGGCGAAGCAACTGCCGCGCCGCACCCTCACCGTGTTGAAAGCGGAGAGCATCATCAACGACGGGACCGCGCTGGTTCTGTTCGGTGTCGCCGTGTCGGTCGCGATGGGCGGTGCACCCGTCGGCCCGCTTAACTTGAGCGTCCGATTCGTCGTGTCCTACGTCGGCGGCATCGCGGCCGGCCTGCTGGTCGGCGGTGTCGTGACGCTCGCCCGGATGCGGCTCGACGCGCCGCAAGAAGAAGCCGCGCTCAGCCTGCTGACGCCGTTCGCCGCGTTCCTGCTCGCCGATTCGGTTGGCTGTAGCGGTGTGGTCGCCGTCCTGGTGTCCGCTCTCATGCTCGCCTACGCTTCGCCGCGGGTGATCCGGGCTCGGTCCCGTCTGGTGACGTTCGCATTCTGGGACATTGCGACGTTCCTGATCAACGGCGCGCTGTGGGTTTTCGTCGGCGTCCAGCTCCCCAGCGCGGTGCGCGGAGTGTCCCGGGTCGACGGCGGCGTTCACCATGCCCTGGTCATGGCGGTCGCCGTCACCCTCGTGGTTGTCGTGACTCGGGTCGTCTGGGGAGAGGCCACGACGGTGCTGGTCCGCACCGTGGATCGGCGCCAATCGCAACGCGAACGGCGGATCGCCTGGCGTGTACGGATGGTGTCCAATTGGGCCGGATTCCGCGGAGCCGTCTCGCTCGCGGCCGCTCTGGCGGTCCCGCTGACCACTCACAGTGGCGCGCCCTTCCCGGATCGCAACCTGATCATCTTCGTCGTGTCGTTCGTCATCCTGACGACCGTGCTCGTCCAGGGCAGCACCCTGCCCGCCGTCGTCCGCTGGGCCCGCATTCCCGAAGACGAGTCCCACGCCGACGAATTGCGTCTTGCGCGCTGCCACGGTGCCCAAGCCGCACTGGACGCGCTGCCATTGGTCGCGGCCGAAGTCGGCATCGACGAGGACCTGCAGAACCGGCTGCACGCCGAGTACAAGAAACATGCGGCGCTGGTGAGGGCCAGCGACGACCGCTCGACTCGCAACGACGCCGAAGAACGCAGTGATCTGATTCGGCAGGTGCGCCTTGGCGTGCTCGAACACAGGCGCCGCGCCATCACCGAGCTTCGCGACCAGCGTCGCATCGACGACATCGTCCTGCTCGAGTTGCAGGCCTCGATGGATCTCGAGGAGGCGCGGCTGTTGGGACCTTCAAACCCGGACTAGCCAGATCCTTTATCGGGTAGCAACTTTCGCGACGATCTGATTTGCGATGTCGACCGCGGAGCTCGCGGGATTGGCGCTGCAGGTGTTGACGTCGACGATGACATTGTTCTTCACGGCCAATGCGCGGCCGCAGGCCCACCCACCGGTTTTTGCTTCTTGCTGAGTCGAAATCGTGCTCAACGCGTCGTTGGCATCAGATATCGGCGCCACGATCCACTGCGTTCTGGATTGGGTGTGCGTGTACTGATGGCAGGCCGGCCATCGAAGACTCGAGGAGATGAAGAAGATGTGGGCTTGTTTGGTGGTGGGAAACAGCACCACCGCTTGCTCGGCGTAGTGGGTGAAGTTGTTGCCGTCGTTGAGCGCCTGGTCACGCTCCGCGGTGAAACCGCTGTTGGCATAGACCGGTGCCTGCGCCGAACCGTCGATGGCCAGGCATTCGATCGGCTTCATGGTGGCGCTGTCGTCAGACATCGCGTCGTGTTTTCTGATCACCGCCATTCCAGACGCGCCCATCAGCGGGTTGATCTGGGCAGGGGTGAGCAACAGCGACTCGAGTTCACGCTCGACAACAGGCCGCGGGATCAGCGATGTGACGGTCGTCGTGGAGTTCGTGCCGGCATGATTGCTGCCGCCGCACCCTGCGACGAGCATCCCGACGCCGGACATGACAAACGTGGCCGCGAGGTGGCGCATCTGTTTGTTTCCCATTCCCGTCGTAACCCCGACTCGAGCGCGGCGCGATAGCCCCGCGGAGTTGCCGGTCCGAGCCCGCGACCACAACCCTACCGCGCGCTGCGACGAGTAATACCAGTGCATTAGAGCAATTTTAGGCTTCGCTCAGTGATTCCAAATAGTGCGGAGATGGTTTGCGGAATACCCATATACCGGAGCTCTAAAGTGAGTACCGTCGTGCCGTGCCCCTTCGGCGGGAAAGCCCGCTTCGTGGTCGGCGACTGCGTATCCATGAGTCGCTGATGGAGCGTGCCCTGATGAGCCCGCTCGGCTATCAGTTCCTGCTCCACCTGGCGCCCCGGATCGACAAGGTGCTGATTCCCCCGACAAACGGCCGGCTGAGCTCGATCGGCATCGGCAGGGTGGGGCTGGTCACGACGACGGGGGCGAAGTCGGGGTTGCAGCGCACGCAGCCGTTGACATTGATCAACGACTCCGGCGGGCTGCTCGCGATCGGGTCCAATTACGGACGACCGCAGCATCCGGCCTGGAGCGCCAACCTGCTTGCGCATCCCGATTGCACGGTCGAATTCATGGCTCCGGCGGCGCAGTACCGAGCCGAGCTGCTCGCCGGTGACACCCGCGCTGCGGCATGGGCAACGGCTACCGACTTCTACGCCGGTTACGAGCGCTACCGGGCCAGTTGCGCACCCCGTCAGATCAGGGTCTTTCGCCTGCGAGCCGTCGCCTGAGGCCACGTATCGACCTCAGTGATCTGCGGTGTTCACGGCCTGTTCAGTTACTCGTCAGTGTTAGATCGTTGACCGCACACGAGCACCGGTTTCGCTGGTTATATGCGTGTCGTTCAGGTCGCCAACTTCTACGGGCCTCGATCCGGCGGCCTTCGCACTGCCGTCGATCGGCTGGGCGCGGAATACTGTGCCGCGGGTCACGAGGTGTTTCTGATCGTCCCGGGGCGGCACGCCAAGCACAGTAATTTGTCCACCGGGGTCGTGCGAATCACGGTGCCCGCCAGGCTGATTCCGTTCACCGGTGGATACCGCGCCGTGCTGCCGGGCCCGGTCCGCACGCTGCTGCAAAGCCTGCGACCCGACACCCTCGAGGTGTCGGATCGGCTCACGCTGCGATCGCTCGGCCGCTGGGGCCGCGACCACGGCGCGACGACGGTGATGATCTCCCATGAGCGCCTCGATCGTCTTGCGGGCCAGGTACTTCCGCGCCGCACCGCGCGGAGGTTCGCCGACTTCGCCAACCGGCGCACCGCCGCCAACTACGACACCGTGGTGTGCACCACCGGGTTTGCCCGCGAAGAATTCGACCGCATCGGCGCGACGAACACCGTCACCATTCCGCTCGGCGTGGACCTGGACACCTTCCACCCGTCGCGTCGCTCGGCCCTTGTACGTCAGCGTTGGGCCACACCGAACCAGATACTGCTGGTGCACTGCGGACGGTTGTCGGTGGAGAAACGGGCCGATCGCAGCATCGACGCGGTTGCCGCGTTGTGCGACGCCGGAGTTGACGCCCGACTGGTCGTGGTGGGTGATGGCCCGCTACGCGCCAGGCTGCAGCGGCAGGCCGCTCGATTGCCAGTCGATTTCACCGGTTTCATTTCCGATCGGCACAGCGTCGCCGAGCTGCTGGCGTCAGCCGACGTCGCGCTCGCGCCGGGGCCACACGAAACCTTCGGGCTGGCCGCGCTGGAGTCGCTGGCATGCGGAACACCGGCCGTGGTCTCTCGCACGTCCGCCTTGGGCGAGATCATCACCGCGGACAGCGGCGCACTGGCCGACAACAACCCAGCGGCGATCGCCGAGGCCGTCACCGCAATCGTCAGTCGCCCCGAGGAGCATCGCCGCGCCTCCGCCCGGCGCCGCGCTGAAATGTTTACCTGGCAGCGGGCCGCGGTCGACATGCTGACAACGCTCGGGGCCGCGTCGTTGGACGACGACCCCGGCAATTCTCAGCACACCGCCTAGCGTCCTAACCGGAGTTGGCGGGTCCCACCTGGCCGGTCAACGGATTGACCTGGACAGTCATCGGCCCGGGTGCGTGCCGCCCTTGCGTCGCCGCGCGCTGCTGCGCCGCCTGCGCCAGGGCGTTGACCACCGGGTTATTCTTCGCCATCTCACGGCGGTCCTCTTCGGACAGCTCATAGAACGACCACAGGCCCCATGCGGCGGGCCGAATGTAGATGGTCACCTTCTGGTGCCGACGTTTGTTCGCCGACAGCACCGCGGGAACGGACACAACCCGGTCTAGGGTCGCGGAACTGACGAGCTCCTGAGCGAGCTTCTCCGTGTCGACCCCGTCTTGAAGCTCGTACACCAATGACTGGTGGGGAGTGTGGGATGGGCCCTGGAGGGCCAGGAACCACGCCATCGGCGTCTCCTTCGCTCGTGATCGTCAGCGTAACTGTAGGGGACGCAGCCGGTTCAGCGACTCCGAATCCCGGCCGTGCCGGGCGACCGCGACAGCGACCATCGCCACTGCGGCTGCGGCTAATTCGTGTCGGGGAACGCGACCTGGGCGGCCGGCGCACCACGGGCTACCACGACGGGCATCGACGTGGAGGAATTGGTCTGCAGGATCGTCTGCACCACCTCGATGAGATCCTCGACGGGCATCAGCTTGCCAGGCATGCAACCGCCCGACACCCACAGCGGGTAAGCCTTCATCGCCAGGTCCATGTCCCAGCCCGCGTTCATTCCGGTTGCCGCGTCACCCTCGCCGCCCGCGCACTCCCCGACAACGAGACAGGTGAAGCCGACATCCGGGTGCTCAGCCCGCCAGGCCTCCACGAGTCTTTCCAGCGCGGCTTTACTGACGCCGTAGGCGCCGAGACCGGGCCAGGGCGGCCCGAACGTGCCCGCGTCCGACGAGAGGTAGACCGCTTTGCCCGCGGAGGCCGTCAGGTGCGGAATCGCCGCCGCCGTCGCCAGCGAGGCGCCAATGACGTTGGTGTCGAAGATGCGCCGCCACGTGTCGGCGCCGGTGTCGACCATGCGAACGAGCGGGCTGATCGCGGGCGTGTAGATCAGGTTGTCGATACCGCCCAGCGCTTCGGCCGCTCGATCGAATGCCGACCGACACGACGCCTCGTCAGTGACATCGCATTCGACGGCGACGGCGCCTGAACCTGCTTCCTCGGCTGCCGCTTCAATGCGGTCGCGGCGCCGCGCGAGCAACGCGATCTGCCCGCCGCGTTGGGCAAGACCGACACCGATGCAACGCCCTAGGCCACTCGAGGCCCCCACGACCACTGTCCGTGACATATTCGCCCTTTCCTGTAACGCGCCCGGTTGCAGCCACAGCGTATCGGCCGCCGGGTCGGCCTTCCATACCGCCGCCGATGCCGCCTCGGTCCGGTCTTCAATTCCGATGAGTGAGACCCCACATCCGGATAGTTGGCGGTGGGCGGATTGTGAGTTTAGACACGTTTTCAACGGGCTAATCGCAGCTCATATTGGAGGATCCGGTGTGCGCTAGGCGCACCCTGAGGGCGGGAGTGTGATCGGAGTGAGCATGGCTTCTTTCGCCGTTGCCGAGATTGGCTGCGACGAGCGCGACTACGACAACTGGCTCGTCACGCTGGTCCAAGCATCAGAGCGTCTCGACGTCCTGCAAACCGTGGTCAACGAGATGCGCCGGCTGTGCGAACGCGAAAAGGTGGTCCAGAGCCGCCAGGTGATGGAGGTGCTCGAGCGGCACGGTGCGATCACGTGAGCGCTGGACCGTCTCGATCCGTACCGTGAGCCAGATGAAATATTTCCACATCGAGGGCATCGGCAGGGTTAGCCGGATCGGGCTGGGAACTTGGCAGTTCGGATCCCGCGAGTGGGGCTACGGCGATGGTTACGCCGCCGGCGCCGCCCGCGATATCGTCCATCGTGCACGCGCTTTGGACGTCAACTTCTTCGACACCGCCGAGGTGTACGGGCTCGGGAAGAGCGAACGAATCCTCGGCGAGGCGCTAGGCGACGAGCGCGATCAGGTTGCGGTTGCCAGCAAGGTCTTTCCGGTCGCGCCGTTTCCGGCGGTGGTCAAACAGCGCGAGCGCGCCAGCGCGCGGCGGCTGCAGCTCGAGCACATCCCGCTCTACCAGATTCACCAACCCAACCCGGTCGTCCCCGATTCGGTGATCATGCCCGGCATGCGCGACCTGCTCGACAGCGGCGCCATCGGCGCCGCGGGCGTCTCGAACTACTCGCTGTCTCGTTGGAAGCAGGCCGATGCCGCACTCGGGCGACCGGTCATCAGCAACCAGGTGGACTTCTCACTTGCCCATCCGCAGGCGCTCAAGGGTCTGGTCCCGTTCGCCGAGCAGGAGAACCGCGTGGTGATCGCCTACAGCCCACTGGCTCAAGGACTTCTGGGCGGCAAGTACGGCATGGACAACCGACCCGGCGGCATTCGCGCGGTCAATTCGCTGTTCGGTACCGAGAACTTGCGTCGGATCGAGCCACTGCTGCAGACGTTGCGCGACGTTGCCAAGGACGTCGATGCCAAGCCCGCGCAGGTGGCGCTGGCCTGGCTGATCAGCCTGCCCAACGTCGTTGCCATTCCCGGGGCATCCAGTGTCGAGCAGCTCGAATTCAACGTCGCCGCAGCCGATATCGAGCTGAGTACGGATTCCCGCAAAGCCCTGACCGACGCCGCCCTCAACTTCCACCCGGTGTCGACAACGCGGTTCCTGGCAGACACGATTCGGGAGCGGCTCGGCTTGCGCTGAGTTCTGCTAACGCAAGCTCACGAGTTGGTCGAGCGTATCGATGGGCAACTCACCGTCGACGATCGCGGTGATCGTCATGGCGTTCAACGTGATCGCGCCGTGGTGGTTATCCAAGAAGGCAGTGTCGGAGGCGTCGCGGCCGGTCGCGATGCGCACCATCGACTGCCGGGGAGCCAGGCACGTGGCGTCGACGACCCGCCACTCGCCCTCGACGAACGCCTCGGCGACCGCGTGAAAGTCCATCGGTTCACAGCCCGGTGCATACACCGCCGCCAGGCGGGCGGGCACGTACAGCGCCCGCAACATGGCGATCACCAAATGGGCGTAATCGCGGCACACGCCGGCTCCAGCCAGCAGCGTGTCGGCGGCGCCGTCGATCGGATCACTTGATCCTGGAACGTAATCCAAGCGGGTACCCACCCACGAGGAGACTCTTTCGAGCACCGTCGCCGAGTCGGCGTATCGCCCGAACTCGGTCGCGGCGAATCCGAAGAATTTGTCGGATTCGGCGTAACGGCTGGGACGCAGATAGGTGATCAGGTCGATGTCGCGGACCGGTGCGGGCTGGGCTTCACCGCAAACCGTCGCCGAGTACGACAGGCTCACCGCTCCTTCGCCGACGTCTATCGAATGAATCCGCGTGTCATGCGGCCCGATGATTTCGAGAGGCTGAAGTAGCTTGCCATTGAACGTGATTGCCAGCGATTCGCGAACCTCGAGACCCGGCTGGCGGGCAACGGCGACCTGAAATTCCAGCGTCGTAGGAGCAGTGACCTCGACGTCGATCTGTGCGCCGACTTCACGATTCGCGGTGCTCGTCGCTACCCCGTGCCCGCCGTCCTTGTGGTGCCGCCATGAGGGCATGGGTGTGCCGCCCTTTCGTCGTCGCAGAAATTGCGCGCCGAGACATGCACTGCCATCGACCGATGTCCCACGAAACGTCTGCTGTACGCCATCGGCTGGGGACTCAACCACGGCACAACTAATTGGCTCCAGCCTACAGGCGAGTCGCTCCCGACTCCTGCTCTAGAGGATGTACAGCATCTCCTGATAGGTGGGCAGCGGCCACAGATCATCGGCCACAATGCCTTCCAGTGCATCGGCGGCGGTCCGGACCGCGTCCATTGCCGGCAGCAGGTCGTGCTGCGCATGCTTGGCCTCATCCAGTGCCGACTCCGCCGAATGGTCGGACAGCGCGGCCTTCAGCGTTGCAAGGCCGGCCTCGAGATCCACGATGGGCGCCGAAACCGCCTCCAGTGCAGCGATACTCGCTTCCACGCCGGCCGCCTTCAGCGCGGCGACGTTCTGGGCGAGCTCGGTCTGGTAACGGATCGCGGCCGGCAGAATGATCGTCGAGCCGATCTCCAATGCGAGCTTGGCCTCGACGGCGATGGTCAGCGCATACTGCTCCAAACGCACCTCGTACCGGCTGTGCAGCTCGCGCTCGTTGAAAACCCCGTACTTCTCGAAGAGTTCGACCGCCTCCGGCTTGATCAACTCCGGAATGGCATCGAGGCTGGTCTTGAGGTTCGGCAAGCCACGCTCGGCCGCCTCGATCTGCCACTTTTCGGAGTAGCCGTCGCCGTTGTACACCACGTCGCCATGCTCGGTGATGACCTCGGTGAGCAGCGTCTGCACTGCCTTGTCGAAGTCCCCACCGTCCTCGACGGCCTTCTCGAGCTTGGTGGCCATGTAATCGAGCGAGTCCGCCATGATCGTGTTGAGGACGATCAACGGCACGGCGACCGTCTGCCCGGAGCCGGGCGCCCGGAATTCGAACCGGTTGCCGGTGACCGCGAACGGGCTGGTGCGGTTGCGGTCACCCGGGTCGGTCGGCAGCGCGGGCAGCGTGTCGACGCCGATGATCATGGTGCCCTTGCCCTTTGATGACGTCGCGGCACCCTTGGCGATCTGCTCGAACACGTCGGCCAGTTGCTCGCCAAGGAAGATCGAGATGATGGCCGGCGGCGCCTCGTTGGCACCCAACCGGTGGTCGTTGGTGGCCGAGGCGACCGACACGCGCAGCAGCCCCGAGAACTTGTGCACGGCACGGATCACCGCGGCGCAGAACACCAGAAACTGGGCGTTCTCGTGGGGGGTGTCGCCCGGAACCAGCAGCGAGCCCAGCTCGGAGTTGCCCATCGAGAAGTTGACGTGCTTTCCGGACCCGTTGACGCCAGCGAACGGCTTCTCATGGAACAGGCACTCCATGCCGTGCTTCTTGGCGATCGTCTTGAACACCGTCATCGTCAGCTGCTGGTGGTCGGAAGCGATGTTGGCCCGCTCGAACATCGGCGCCAGCTCGAACTGGCCGGGAGCCACCTCGTTGTGCCGCGTTTTCGCGGGAATGCCGAGCTTGAACAGTTCCCGCTCGGTATCCATCATGAAGCCCAGGACACGCTCGGGGACCGCGCCGAAGTAATGGTCGTCGAACTCCTGGCCTTTGGGGGGCTTGGTGCCGAACAAGGTCCGGCCGGCGTTGATCAGGTCCGGGCGCGCCAGGAAGAAATGCCGATCAATCAGGAAGTACTCCTGCTCCGGCCCGCAGAACGACACGACGTGGTTGAGGTCCTTGTGACCGAACAGGTTCAGGACGCGCTCGGCGTGTGCGCCCATGGCCTGCTGGCTGCGCAACAGCGGCGTCTTGTAGTCCAGCGCTTCACCGGTCATCGAGACGAAGACCGTCGGGATGCACAGCGTGTTGCCGTTTGGGTTCTCCAGGATGTAGGCCGGGCTGGTCACGTCCCAGCCGGTGTAGCCGCGCGCCTCGAAGGTGCTGCGCAGACCGCCCGACGGGAAGCTGGACGCGTCGGGCTCACCCTGGATCAACGTCTTGCCGGCGAATTCGGCCAGCGTCTGGCCGTCGGAGACCGGCTCCAGGAAGCTGTCGTGCTTTTCGGCGGTCAGCCCAGTCATCGGGTAAAAGACGTGGGCGTAGTGGGTAGCACCCTTCTCCAGCGCCCAGTCCTTCATGGCAGCAGCGACCGAGTCGCCGACGGCCGGGTCGAGCTTCGCGCCCTTGTCGATGGTCGCCACGATGGATTTGTAAACGGCTTTGGGTAACCGCGCCTGCATCTCTGCCTTGGTGAAGACGCTGGAGCCGAAAACGTGGCCCGGCGTCTCGCCCGGGTCGAAGCTGACTGCGGGAGGCAAGTACGCCTCTACGTTGGTAATTGCCGCCAGACGTACTGCGTTGCCGCTCAATGGAGTCCCTATCGCCGCGATGCGCTGCATCGGAAATTTGCCGGTAGTTGCTCGGCTGACATTAAGGACGTTCGATGGCGGGGATGTTACGTCGCTGTCACACTCGCGTGCACCATTAATATTCCGTACAGATTGACCTCGCTCGCGCGATTAGTCGGGCCTTTAGGGCTTAAACGACCGGCAAATCCGCGTAGCGGCAGGTCCGCGCTGGTCACCAGTCCCTGCAAGGGCCGCGACGACGCCGGCGATGGCCGCCAGCGCAGGTATGCCCGCGACGGTTATTTCCGATCGACGCGAAGTTTGCCGGATCGGACAGATCCACACCGGGCTTGGGGAAGATCATGTGATTCTTGTAAACGCGCCGACAACTCCCTCGAGCAGTCGCGTCTTACGTGACCCACTCGGGCTGCTGCTCGGTCTCGACCGCGGAGAAGTCCTTGTGACCCAAGCCTGCCGTGCACCCGCCGTCGACGACGAACTCCGAACCAGTCGAGTAGCTGGACTCGTCGCTGGCCAGGTAGACGACCAGGCTGGAAACTTCCCTGGGCTCGGCGGCACGCCCAAGTGCGGTCTGGAAGAGGTCGTCGGGTACCCACTCGGTCATCGGCGTTTTGATCAATCCCGGGTGGATTGAGTTGACCCGAATTCCACTGGGCCCCAACTCCAGAGCAGTGGATTTCGTCAGACCGCGCACAGCGAATTTAGTGGCCGTGTAGCCGTGGCAGGCGATGGTGCCGGCCATCCCCTCGATCGACGAGATGTTGATGATGGATCCGCGCCCGGCCGCCTTCATCGGCCCCACAACCGCTCGGATACCGAGGAAGACGCCGGTCAGGTTGATGTCCAGAATGCGGTGCCACTCCGAGAGTTCGTACTCCTCGATCAGGCCGACGTTGATGATGCCGGCGTTGTTGACCAAGATGTCGACGCCGCCGAACGTTTCGACCGCGGTCGCGACGACGCGCTCCCAATCTTCGGGATGGGTGACGTCGAGGTGTAGGTAACGGGTCGCGCTGCCAACGTCTTTGGCGACCGCTTCACCCTCGGCATCCAGAATGTCGCCGAAGACCACCTTGGCGCCCTCGTCGACGAGTGCCCGAACATGCGATGCGCCCATACCGCGGGCGCCGCCACTGACGACGGCGACCTTGCCCGCCAACCGACCTGCCATCGATGCCTCCTGCTGCAACAAGGCGACGTGAGTGTCGCCGGTTCAGGCAGCCTAACGGCAGGGTTCGAGTGTCTTTAGAAGAGCACGCTGTCCGCGATCTGGAGCTGAGTCCACAACGCTTCCAGGCTGTTGACCATCGAATCCTGGATGGTGAAGTATTCGGTGGCGTATTGCCCCACACCGTCCACGGTGGGCCCAGCGGTCAAAGCAGTCCCAATTTCTTGAGGGGTCAACCCAAGATATTCGAGGTGGTCGGAGTACATACCGCCATCATTGAGCCCATTGTCGTAATTCGCCCAGCCATCTCCGGACAGCGAATAGACCTGCGTCGCGTACAGGCCGGTGGGAGTTGTCGCTCCCAGCACGTCACCAGCTCCGAACTCTTGGAAAGCGTCTGTCACCCACGGCTGTAGCCAGCTTGGAAAGGAGTCGATGTAGGTGTTGAGGAATCCGCCTTCGGCGGACGCGCTGTCACCCACCATGACGAAGTCCAGGTCCTGTTGTGGAATACCATCGGCCGCGAGCTGCTGTTCTGCGTCTCCCATCACAACGTCGCTTTGTGAGTAGCCGAAAACGTAGAGCGGGTTGCCCTCGCCGAAATCTCCAGCGTGATAGTCGGCCACGATGGCGTTGACCAGTTGTTGTTCGCCCTGGCTGACCGCATCGTCTAAGGTGCCGCCCGATACAACCTCCGGCATATTGAGAGTACTGACGTTGGAGAAGTCGGGCAGGAGATGAAAGCCCGAAGGCTGCAGGTACAGCTGGGCTGCGGCATCAGCGAACTCTTGGTTTTCGACTGGGATGATGACCATAGCTTCGTCGACCAATTTGTAGTCGAGGTGTTGGACACTGTGCGTCGGGGTGAGACAGGCCGCTCCGGCCATGAGGGTAGGCGCGGCAAAAAGAGTGCTGAGAATTGCCTTCTTCATGCTTTACGCTCCGGCACGGTGACGGGTCATCGCGAAACACAAATGCATTGGGCGCTTCCGATCTCGAGCTGAAAGTTCTTGTTGGCGGACGGATATTGCTGTGATGCTCGAGCCAGACGTGGCGCCGAATACCCGCTGGACTTCGTTGTCGTCGGTCCGCACTACCCGCGTGCTCGCGACAACGCGACGTGGCCGGTTGTGGCCACCGGACGCGCACCTGCGCGAACCGCTACACGTCGTGCGGAAATAGGGGTAATGCTCTCCCCTGACCCTGGGCGTCGAAGTCAGTCGCGGAAGACGACGGAAGATACGGTAGTCCGTTCTTGCCTAAGTTGTTCGGCGGTCTGAGGAATTCACAGCTAACCCCAAGCAGCCGTGCGATGCACTTGCGACCTAACGCCGTTAACTCGTTGATCCGGCTCGAAATTCCTCCTCGACCTTCTTGCCGAGATCTGCGTCGACATTTCGCCAATACTCGAATACCCGCGACAGAACTGGCTCTTTCACACCCTTGGAAAGATGGCCAACGATGTTGTGCACCAGTCGATTCCGCGCGCCGTCGTCGAGTACGTCCCGCACCAGCGTTCCGGCCTGGCCCCAGTCGTCGTCTTCTTTGCGCAGTGTGTAGGCGGCACGGATCATCTCGCCGTCGGCCTGCCAGCGCACCTCGGCGGCGCGCGCCGGGTCGGCGTGCGGGCCACCGTAGGAGTTAGGTGCGTACACCGGGTCGGTGACGTTTTTCATCCGCATCGCGCCGTCTTTGGAGTAGCTGTTGACCTCTACGTGCGGCGTGTTGACCGGGATCTGCTTGTAGTTGGTCCCCAGCCGGGCGCGGTGTGCATCGGCATAGGAAAAGCCACGGGCCAGCAGCATCTTGTCCGGGCTCAGCCCGGTGCCGGGCACGATGTTGTTCGGCTCGAACGCGGCCTGCTCGATCTCGGTGTGGTAGTCGGTGACGTTGCGGTCGAGCGTCAACTTGCCGACGTCGATCAGCGGATAATCGCTGTGCGGCCACACCTTGGTCAGATCGAACGGGTTGAACCGGTAGGTCTTGGCCTCCTCGAACGGCATGATCTGCATCTTCAGCGTCCAACTCGGGAAGTCACCACCTTCGATCGCGTTGTAGAGGTCCCGTTGGTGGTAGTCGCCATCCTCGCCGGCCAGCTGATCGCCCTCCTCTTGGGTCAGGAAGTCGATCCCTTGATCGGTGATGAAGTGGTACTTCACCCAGAAGATCTCGTCGGCGGCGTTGATCCAGCTGTAGGTGTGGCTGCTGTAGCCGTTCATGTGCCGCCAGTTCTTGGGGATGCCGCGATCACCCATCAGCCAGGTCACCTGGTGTGCGGACTCCGGCGACAGGCTCCAGAAATCCCACTGCATGTTGTTGTCCCGCAAGTTCGTTGCCGCCATGCGCTTCTGGGAACGAATGAAGTGCTGGAACTTCAGCGGATCCCGCATGAAGAAGACCGGCGTGTTGTTGCCGACCATGTCGAAGTTGCCCTCCGACGTGTAGAACTTCAGCGAGAACCCGCGCGGGTCGCGCCAGGTGTCTGGGCTGCCGCGCTCACCGGCGACGGTGGAGAAGCGAATCAGTGTGTCGGTCTTGGTGCCCGGCTGGAAGACCGCAGCCCTGGTGTACTTGCTGACGTCGTTGGTCACCTCGAAGTGGCCGAACGCACCGCCGCCCTTGGCGTGCGGCTGGCGTTCCGGGATGCGCTCGCGGTTGAACTGCGCCATCTGCTCAATTAAGTAGTGATCCTGCAGCAGGATTGGACCGTCCGGCCCGACAGTCAGCGATCGCTCGTCGCTGGGCGCGGGTGCGCCGCCATCGGTCGTGGTGTAACGCTCAGTCATGAAGTACCTCCTCGTCGTGCAGCGGCCCCGAGGCCTACAGGGTCGCCATCTCTTAGTGGTACCCGCACGAGCGCGAAATATCGACCTTCAGCTCACTGAAGCCGGTTCGCTCGATCTTTCTCCCGGCGGGCCCGATCGGCTTGCGGTCGGGACATGAACGTCTTCCGATGGTCGGCGACGGCGTTGATCATTTCGGCCGCGCTCGCGACGGCACGCCGGCCGAAGCCGACGGCGACAGCTACATCCGATACCTCAACGACCACGGAATATTCGTGCCGGGGATCAACGACGCCGTCAGGATCAGTCGTGGGTCACAGGTATGCACGTCATTGCACGACGGGATGACCCCGCAACAAATCCTCGATGCGAACCCGATTGTGTACTTCGACCTACGCGGAGTCATCGATGCCGCACAGCACGAGCTCTGCCCGGACACCTTGGGGCATTGAAGCCCAAATGATTAGAGCCGTACCCGCTCAAATACAAGCGGGTACGGCTCCTTTATCT
>NZ_JBAPRN010000172.1:0-4938 GCF_049281135.1 Mycobacterium sp.
CTTCACCTCGCCGGCCAGCACGTTCGAGCCGGAGAGCGGGGGACGGCCGACCGGACGGGCGGGTGTGCTCAACGCGGCGGACCTCAAGAGCCCGACGGCTCGCGGCGTCGGTGGTTCGGCAATGCCGATGTCGCCGGCCGGGATGCTGGGCCGTGGTGAAAGCCCATCCGGTGACAAGAAGGACGATGTCACGCATGCACGGATCGTGGTGAACTCCGGTCACCAGAATCCGCAACGGACGCACCTTTAGCTCGCTGCGCCGGACAATGACGCCATTGGTGCAATTGGGACAAGAGGGGAAATTTGATATTTGGATGACGCTGATAATGGTGAAGTGACAGCTTCCGAAAAGCACACTTAGACTCTCGATAATGCCCTGCCCGGGGCGCTGGCATAAAGGAGAAGAGTAGATGGCATTCCCGCGGATTCCGCAAGACGTGGCTATGCAGGTCAAGTCGAAGATCGAAGACCTCATGGAGCACGCAACCATTGCCGCCAACCAAGGTCTGTCAGCGGTCGAGGAAATTGTCGCAGCCGGCGCACACAGTGGTACCGCCGCGATTGTCTCGCAGCAGAAGGCAGTCGAGATCAACACCGACCTCACGCGCATCATTCACGGCTGCACAGAGCTGTCCCACAAGCTGGGTATCTCGGTCGCGCAGTTCGCCCAGCACGACCACGACGCGAGCAGTCAACTTCAGGCGATCACGCCGTCCTGATCATCCGTCGACAACCAACAGCCATAAAGGGATAGGAAGACAGATATGTCGGACCCGAACACAATCACTTACCAAGCCGGCGCGATCGAGCATGCAACCGGCACCCTGGCGTCGGCATCGGCGTCACTGGAGCAGTGCAAAGCAGATCTGACGAACGTCAATGCCCTGCTGGCCAGCCACATGGGCGGTCAGTACCACGACTCGTACCAAGAAGCGATGCTGCAGATCGAGCAGCCGCTGCAGCACTTGGCCGAGGTGGTGGGTCAGCACGGCCAGGTGTTGAACTCGATCACCTCTGACGCGTTGGCATTGGACGCCTCGCTCGCTGCGGGGTGACTTAGGAAGCCAGGCTGGGGCGCATGCGAAAGCTTGCGCCCCAGCGGCTTTCAAAGCGACGATTCGTGTTAACCACCACCGTCGATGGCTTGTGGGTATTGCAGATACTCACTGGAATCGAAACACTCGCCCCGGAATTGGGGTTGCGGTCCATCCGACCGAGCGTCGAGACACGCGAAGCGGCGCTGGCCCATAAGGTCGCCGCGGATCTGCGGCGCGCCGGCGTTATCGACGAAGCAGGCAACGTCGACGTCCATGTCGTCGAATGGCTGACCGTGCTCTCGCGACGCGATGTCGCGTTACTCATCAATGTGCGCACGCCGGCCAACGGGACCGCGTTGACCGGGGCGTTGCTCGGGCGCTTCGCCGAGTGGTGGGTGATCATGGAGCGCTCCGAAGATCTGATCCGCATCGGTGGCGCCGGAACGTCGACGGCCGAAGGCGCTGCCAACGCCGTCATCCGTGCCCAGATCGAGCGACTGTGCGGGATTCATGAACCGGCGCCGTTGCGGCCGGTGACACTCGACGTCGACGCCATGAAGGAAAAGGCAACCAGCCGGCAGGCCCTGGACGCCTTTCTGGCGAGTCAACGCTTGGATCCCGATCAACTCCAGATCCTGAAAATGGCCGCCGATGCGGACCGATCGGCCCAGGCCGGGATCGTCGCGATTCAGTCCGGCTTGGCGCTTGCCGGACCGACGCGGGCCTACGTCGAACAGAGTGCGGTCACCGTCATCGACACCCCTGAGGGGCGGATCGTTGCCGAGCACGAACAACACGGCGGCAAAAAGTGGATGATCCTGGCGCCGGGCACAACCAGCAACATCACCGCAGCGGTCAACCGGATGATGCGGCGACTTCCGGCCAATGATGAATGGTTTTCGTATCGAAAGGTTGTGTAAGTGACCGGTTCTGCACGCGTGTTAGCATCGGCATCGTGACAAATCCGTGGAACCCGGCACCAAATTCACCGGAACAAGGTCGGCAAACGCCACGGCCATCTGCGGGTCCGCGTCCCCAGCACCCCGACTCCGTTTCGGAAACACTGCGCATCTCCGATATGGTCAGGGCGCGCAAAATTCCGCCCGGTTCGGGCTGGCGCAAGTTCATATATTCTGCGTCGTTTCAGACCATTAATCTCGGCGAGTCACCCGCCGAGCGGCACTACCGCGAATTGCAGGGCCGGATCCGCCGCCACATCCGCAAGCAGTACGTCGTGGGGGTGGTCTCGGGCAAGGGCGGCGTCGGCAAGACCACGATGACAGCCTGCATCGGTGCTGTGTTCCGCGAATGCCGTCCGGAGAACGTGGTGGCCATCGACGCGGCGCCCGGTTTCGGAACACTCGCCGGCCGAATCGACGAGTCCCCGCCGGGCGACTACTCGGCCGTGCTGAACGACACCGATGTCCAGGGCTACGCCGATATTCGGGAGCACTTGGGGCAGAACAGCTTAGGGCTCGATGTGCTGGCCGGAAACCGCGCGTCGGACCAACCTCGGCCGCTGGTCCCGTCGATGTTCGCCGGGGTGCTGTCTCGGCTGCGCCGCACGCACAACGTGATCGTCGTCGACACCTCCGACGACCTCGAGCACCCGGTGATGAAGGCCGTCTTCGACGCCTGCGACACGTTGGTCTTCGTGTCCGGACTGACCGCCGACACCTCGCTGCCGGTGACCCGCGCCATCGACCTGCTGCGGTCGATGGGCTACCACGAATTGGTGTCACGCAGCATGGTCATTCTGAACGACAGCCGCAATAAATACGATGCCGATGCGCGCGCATATCTCACCGAACGATTCGGGCAATCAGGCGCGACTGTCGAATTCATGCCATTCGATCAGCATTTGGCAAAAGGCGGCATTATCGACACCCGTCACGAATTGCAAAAGAAAACTCGGCTTCGGCTATTTGAGATCACTGCGGCGTTGGCGGACAAATACGTTCCGGACGCCGACAGGCCGCGGTAATGGCGAAGGTCGCATTTCCGGCGCGTTGCGCAGTTGCGGTGGTATGTGGCGAACACCTTGTCTCGCAGGTGTACCCGGCGTCGGTGCCGGTCGAGGTGTTCATCGACAACATCGTCGAGTTGCTCAACGATGAACTCAAACGACGAGGCTTGGCCGGACTCGAATCCGGCGTCGGCTACGAATTGCACAAAGCCAACGGCGTGCGACTCGACGTCACCAAAACTCTCGACGAACTCGGCGTCGAAGACGGCGCCACGCTGGTGCTGGTGCCCGCAGTCGAGGGCGACTCCTTCGAGCCGCAATACGAGTCGTTGTCAACCGGCCTGGCCCGCGTGGGGAAAAAACTGTTCGAACCCGTCACCGCCGTCACCGCGGCGCACACCTCGCTGGCCATCCTGGCCCTGACCTCGGCGGCGGTGCTGGCCATGGCTGTGCGTAACCGCATCGCCAGCGATTCGATGGTGCCCAGCATCGTCACGGGTGTACTCGGTCTGCTCGCACTCGGTGGCGGCGCAGCGGCGGCGCGGTGGTGGCCGCACCGGGCCGACCTGATCTGCGGGTTTGCCTGGATTTCGGTACCGCTGCTTGCGGTGAGCCTCGGCGCGGGCGCTCCCGGCGCCGTCGGGGCAGCGCACCTGTTCATCACGGCGCTGGCGGCGGCGATGCTCACCTGCGGAGTCGCCGTGCTGACTGGGCGCTACATCAACGTGGCGGCGACGGTCGTGACCCTGTGCGGGCTCGGCGGGATGATCGCCGCGGCACGGATGTGGCGGCCGGTTCCTGCGCAGTGGCTGGGGATGTGCACGCTGGTCATCCTGCTCTTCCTGCTGACGCTGGCGCCCACGATCGCGCTGTGGTCGGCGAGGATCCGGCCGCCGTACTTCGGTTCGGTCACCGGTCGCGACCTCTTCCGACGCAGCGCCGGGCTACCAGTCGACGCGGTATCACCGGTGGACGAAGCCGTCGAGGAGGAGATGAGCCCCGACACCACGCCGCGTGGAGCGCAGATCGCGGCGGCCGCCGTCCGCGCCAACAACGTGCTGACCGGAATCTGCGTGGGCGCCAGTCTGGCGCTGCCGGCCGCGGTATGGGCCACCCTGATGCCGGGCCATCACCGCAGCGGTTACGCGGTGGTGCTGGCGGGGCTGTTCGTCCTCATCTTCATCAGCCGCGGCCGGGCGTTCGCCGACAAGCGGCAGGCGATCGCGCTGGTTGCCGGAGCCGCCGCGGCGACGTGCGTCGGCGTCATCAAATACGTCTGGTGCGCGCCGGCCGCGGCATCCGACGCGGTGCTGTGGGGCGCGCTGCTGCTGGCCGGATTCGGTGCGGCGGGTTTGGTGGCGGCGCTGCTGGTGCCGATCACCAGGTTCACCCCACTGGTGCGGATGATCGCCGAATGGCTGGAGATCGCGGCGATCATCGCCGCGCTGCCGCTGGCCGCATGGATTGGCGGGTTGTTCAACTGGGTGCGCATGCGATGATGCGTCCGTTGGCGCCCTTGCGGATCTCGGCCCTCACCCTCGTCGGCCTGCTGGTCGCTGCTCCGTCGACTCTGCCTGCGGCACACGCGATTCCGCCACCAGCCGTCGACCCCGCCCGGGTTCCCCCGGACGGCAAGCCCGCACCGGAAGCGCCGATGCGGCAGAGCAACATCTGCGCGCGGACCATCACGGTCGCCGAACCGAACGTGGCCGTCACCGCGCCGGGCTTCACCCTGCTCAACGTCAGCAAGGCGTGGCAGTACTCGACCGGTAACGGTGTACCCGTCGCGGTCATCGACACCGGGGTCAACCCCTTCCCACGGCTGCCGGTGGTTCCGGGCGGCGACTACATCATGGCCGGCGACGGGCTGATGGACTGTGACTCGCACGGCACCGTGGTGGCGTCGCTGATCGCGGCCGCGCCGCAAGGCACTCC
>NZ_JBAPRN010000173.1:0-7214 GCF_049281135.1 Mycobacterium sp.
CGGGTGGCCTCGGGACCGACCGCCGGGACGGTGCCGTCGAGGACGCCCACAGCCGCGACCCGGTCGACCAGTGGGGGCAGCGCCCCGCAGGCCAGGGCGTACGGGCCTCCGCCGGACATGCCTACGACGCCGATCTGCTCGGCGTCGAGCGCGTCGGCGACCTGCGCCATGTCGGCAACCCACTCGCTCACCGAGTTGTAGCGGTGGGAATCGGACAGCCCGGTTCCCGGTCGCTCGATGACGATGACCCGCAGCCCGAGCGTCTCGGCGGCACGTCGCCCCTTCGCGAGGAATTGGCGCCGCGCGCCGAGTGTGCCGTGGAACCACAGCACCACCGGACCGGTGGGATCACCGAATTCGGCGTAGCCGAGCCGCCGGCCGTCGGCGAGATGGAATTGACCTTCCACCCGCGGCTTTTCGACGCGCGGCACTCCGGGAGGATGCCGCAGTGGGTTGTCCATCGACTTCGAGACTAGGCGACCAGTTGGCCCGTAATTGACCATCGCATGAGCAGTTACCCGCAGTGTTACGCAGGAGTTCCCGCGTGATTCATCGTGGCGTTATCGCGGTGACAAGGAGCATCGAAACTCACGGGCGCCATGGTGACTGGTTGGCGGGTGAGGTTCTGCCTACACTTCGGCCCGTGGGGCACGAATTGCGCGTAGAGACTGCGGATGTGCACGCCATGGCCACTCGTTGGGGCGCTTCGGTGGGTGACCTCAACGAGACGGTTGCGCCGACGGGTCTGGGGTTGTGGTGTCAGACCAGCGCGGCGGCCGTCAACGCCGCCCATGTCGACGTCACAGCGTTCACCGCCGGGCTGGCAGCGCGGGTGGGTGAGCGTGCCAGTGGCGTTGTCCGAGCCGACCTCAGCTATCTCTTCCAGGAAGCTGCGTCGACGGCCAAGGTGGCTGCAATCTTCCAGCCGACGATCAGCGAGTAGCAATGCCGGCAGTCGCAGCGGCTCCCGGCCTGTCGGCCCTATTGGCCTGGCCCACTGACCATCTCACCGAGGCAGCCGATCACTGGGAAACCGTCGGCGAGCGTAGCTATGGGGTTTCACATGGGGTGTGGCGTGACGCGCTGACCGTCGATTGGGACGGCGAGGCCGCCGATGCGCTGCGAACCGATACGCACGCGGACATGATGACCACCAGCGCGGTGGTCGATCAACTGCAATCAGCGGCCGGCGTCGCGCGCGGCGGCGCCTCAGAATTGGATGCGGCCCGCTCCCAGATGCGCTACGCCGTCCAGGACGCCCGCTCAGCGGGATTTGAAGTGGGCGAAGATCTTTCGGTCACCGACCGGATGAGCGGCGGAGCGGCCACACAACAGGTCGCTCGGCAGGCCGCCGCTCAGGCGTTCGCCGGGAATATTGGTGAGCGCGCCGCGCAGCTGGTCAGCGTGGACGCCCAAGTCGCGGGCAGGGTCACCTCAGCAGTGGCCGGCGTTGGTAGTACATTTCCGCAGACGCCGCCCAGCAACGGGCAAGTCCGGGCCGTCGACAATCACACGTTCAAGCAAGATCCACCTTCGCCGTTGCCAGTGGATCCGAAGGACATGACAGCCCAGGAGGCGCAAGCTGCGTGGGCCGAAGTAAATGCCGAGATAAAGGCGTGGAACGCTCGGTGCGGTGTCGAAAACGTCGGGCCACTTCCGCCGGCGCAGTACAGCGCGTGCATGGCCTCGCGCGGCCCTCTTGTGGAAAGGCAAGCCGCGATCAGAGCCCGGCTCGGGCAACTCGGCATACCGGTAGAGGGCGAAGACCCTGCTGCTCCCGGCGGCAACGCGGGCGAACCGCCCATCCCGCAAAATGTGCAAGACACGCTTAACCAGATCGATGCCGGAAAATGGCCTGGATCAGCGAACGCACCAGGTACGAAGGGTGGAGGTGTTTTCGACAACGACCAGCAACTTTTGCCAACCAGGGATGCCGCGGGCCAGCCGATCACGTATCAGGAATGGGATGTCAACCCTCGGGCGCCAGGTCAGACTCGCGACTCTGATCGCATCGTCACCGGCGGTGATGGTTCAGCGTGGTACACCACTGACCACTACCAGACGTTCCATCGGATCCGATAGTGATAAGGCACACCCGTGAAGCTTGAAGAATTCCTCTCGCAGGCCCGCAACGAGGGCCCATGCGTCGCTATCCAGTCCCAGACGCCCTCGCCGGTTGTCGCGCCGGCAGGGCTCGAGCTCCGACTCATCGATGGCTCGCACACACAAACCCTGGACGCCCTATTCGATGCCTTCGCAGAAGCCTGGCACTTTCCGCCGTGGTTCGGCCGCAACAAGGACGCCTTCAACGATTTCATGCGCGACCTGGACAATATGGTTAACGCTGCGACGGGGAGGCCGCCCGCTCCTGGCTACCTGACAAACGTCACCGATGCCCATCTGATACTCGTCGATCAGCCCGACGACTTTTCCTGGTTCAGCAAAAAGATGCCGTTCTATCGTGATTACTACCGCGACGAAGCAAGCCCGCCAGCGGCTTTCGGCTTGCTGCTTTCCGCGCCACTCGATCAACTGAACGAAGTTCGAGAACGTTGGCTGAGCGCCGATGTCCCTGTCGCAACTGTGACGGTTTGAATCATGAGTGATGACCACGTAGGCGGACCATCCGGGACAGGGGAATCCGTGAGCAACGTTCTGGATGCCATTCCAGCGGAAGCACGTGCTGTGATCGTGGACGAATTGACACGCCGCGACTCTGCCCTCTTAGCGGAGTTGCGCAACAGGCAAGAGCCGACCGCCGAGCAGAGTGATGCAGTCAATCAGTTGCTGGCGAGCGCGATCATTGAAGACATGGGGCCCGATTGGACCCCCAACGAGCACGGCTTGGCGGTTGAACGCGCTGTGACAACTTACTTCGAGGTGTGGCCGCTATACCGGTAAGTGCTGCATGCCGCGCCAACACGCGACGACTAGCGATGTAGCATTTTGCTACAGTTGTAGCGGACTGCTACACAAGGAGACGTAATGGCGAACACCGCTGATCGGGTGACCCGCGTCGCAGCCGACCTCATGGACAGCGCGGCCGCCGAGGGCGCGCGACAGAGCCGCTCGGCCAAGCAGCAGCTCGACCACTGGGCACGGGTGGGACGCGCGGTATCGAGCCAGCAGACGGCGGCCCGCCGGCGGGTCGAGGCCGCGCTGACCGGCGATCTGGAGCTGCGCGAACTCAGCGTTGAAGAGGGCGCGGTGTTCAACGCCGAGATCGCCACGGCCGTTCAAGAGAAACTGGCGGGATCGAACTACGGGACGCTATTGGCCGAGCGCGGCATCACCACCGTGGCTCTCGATGAGAACGGTGACATCGTCGAGCACCGCCCTGACGGGTCCTGGGTCAAGCTGGCCACGAAACCGCGAGCGCCACGACGCAGGAAGGCCAGCGCCGCGCCCACCCGATGAAGCGGCTCGATCTGGTCGTCGGGCCCAACGGGACCGGCAAGTCGACGTTCGTCGAACTCACCCTGGCGCCGCTGTTGCCCGGCAGCGGCTTCGTCAACGCCGATGAGATCGCCAAACAGCGGTGGCCCAAGGATCCGGCCCCGCATTCGTATCAGGCCGCCCGAGTGGCGGCAGAGACGAGGGCCAAGCTCATCGAGCTCGGCGCATCGTTCATCGCCGAAACCGTGTTCTCCCACCCGTCGAAGCTGGAACTGATCGATGCAGCCCGCGCCGCGGACTACATAATCGTGCTGCACGTCCTGGTCATCCCCGAGGAGCTCGCGGTCGAGCGGGTCCGGTGCCGGGTCCGCGCGGGCGGACACGATGTGCCGGAGAACAAGATCCGCAAACGCTACCAACGTCTTTGGGGGCTCGTCGCGGCCGCGATCGTCCGATGCGATTCTGCGACGGTGTATGACAACAGCGGCCTGAAAGGCCCTCGCATCGTCGCCCAGTTGAACGACGGCTTCTGCATGGGCTCGCCGGCCTGGCCGGCGTGGACGCCGGAAATCTTGCGGTCAGCGTGCACAACGTAGCGCTCGCCACTCACCAATGCCATTGGTGCACAACCTCATTGAACGGTCGCCGGTTCGGTTCGCGGACCGGCGCTGCCGCCTCCGGTACCTAGAGCGGTCCGAATCGCAAGGTAGCCGATGATGACGTGGAGCAGGCCGCTGACGACATACCCGGCACGGGCGACGCGCTCGAAGAAGCTGTTCGCGTCCCTCACCGGATCTGTGAAGTGGTGAGGTCCGCCGGCTTCATCGGGACCCGGCTGTGGGTTGTGGTTCGTCGTGGGCGGCCGAGTGGGTGTCGGATGCGGGGGATGCCGGGTCCAGCGTGTCGGCGCGGTCCCATTGCTTGTCGAGGTGATCGCGCGAGGTGACCGCTTCATCGCGGTGGACGGCAGCTTGTTGTTGCAGACCGGCGGCTTGTGCCGCGTTGACATCCGCTGCGGCTTGGGCGGCGCGAGCTTTGGCGGCGGTCTCGTCGGCGAGGGCTTCTTGTTGTTTGACTAGCAGTGTTTCGTGCCTGGCGTCCTCGCGGATGTTGTCTGCTTCGACGTGGCGCTGTTGGTTGCGTTTGTTGCGTGCCACCCACATGAGTCCTGCGATGAGTAGGGTGGCCACGGCTGCGGCCGCGACGATGATCAAAACGGTTGTGCTGGCAGCCATTTCGGCTCCTTATTTTTGACGGGTTGCGGAGAAGTACTTGGGAAGTGTCGGTCAGTGTTTGAAGATGTCTTTGGCTTTTGCCCCTGCCTGTTTGGCGTTGGCCTTGGCCTGATCGGCGCGGCCCTCGGTGCGTAGGCGAGTGTTGCCGGTGGCGCGGCCAAAATACTTCTTGGTGGCGCCTTTGGCGGCTTCGGCTTTGTGGGCGAGCTTCTTACCGATGCTCATCGCGGATTCCTTCTTACGGAGAGGTGTCGACGTGGCTGGCGTCGATTGTTTGCCGGCGACGCGCCCAGTGACCGAGCAGGGGAACCCTGTGCCTGCGGGGGTTACCTGTTGTCGAATTCACCGTCGAGTCGGTGTCGGCGCGGCCTTGACGTTCAAGTTCTTGGGTGCGGTGACGTTTCACAACTGCCGGCTCCCGCTGAGAACGTGCAAGGTCGCGTCGGGCGTCGCGCCCACGCACAGCGCTGCGTCGGGCGCCGGCCAACAACACACTCAGACCTAGTAACCCCACCGCGCCGACCACGATCCCAGACAGGAACAATGTGCCGGTCGAACCGGTCACGTGATAACCCAGCACGGAAAAGTTCTCCGCCAGCGGGTGAGTGGCCCCGGCATTGCCCAGCACCCCGACGGTCCCGACAATCACCCCGATGAGCAGAACAACTAATCCGACGATGACCATCATGGCGATGCCTCTAATTCCGATGCTAGAACCCCAGTAGACACCCAGGTAGACCGTGTGTCAACAGTGTTGACGTACATCATTGGTCTACAGTGTCACCGGAGGAGGTGCTGCTGCCATGAAACAGCCCACCGGTCCGGATGAGACCACTGATGGTGCAGGCCCCTCCGTCACAGTCGGCGGCGCCGATAGCCGCCCGATCACCCGGTCGCTCATCTTGCAGACCGCGTTAGAGATCGTCGACCGCGACGGCGAGGATGGCTTGTCGATGCGCCGTCTCAGCGAGGCGGTGAATCGCGATACCACCGTGCTCTACCGCCACCTACCCAACAAAGCCGCCGTGCTCGACGGCGTCGCCGAACTCGTCCTTACCGAGCTCTCGGTGGACACCACAGACCCGGACTGGTCGGCACAGCTGCGCACCGTCGCCCACGACTTCCGGCGACTCGCACTCGCCCACCCCAACGTCGTGCCGTTGCTGGTGACCCGCCCCTTGGCCACCCCCCTTGGACAACGACCGCCCGGAACGCTACGGCCCCTCGAAGACGTCCTCACCCTGCTCATCACCGCCGGGTTCTCCGGCGAGGACGCCCTGCACATCTACCGGGTGCTATTCGCCTACCTGCACGGCCACGTCATCGATGAACTGCAGGAAATCGTGGAACGACCCGAAGAAACAGACCACGTTCTGCGGCTCGGTCTGCACCGACTGTCGATCACCGAATTCCCCCACCTACGTGCCCTGGCAGCGGTCCTCGCCTCCTACGACGGTGCCGCCGAACTCGACCGAGGCCTCGAGCTGCTCTTCGCCGGGCTCGCCGAAACCCTCACCCACCCCGACGGAACGCCCCGAATCGCTTCAGGGCCCTCAATGCAACCCATCGCCGACAAATCGAGTAGCTAAAGCGTCACTGCGCCGAGTGACATTCACCAATGTCCGTGATGCACAACCTCATCGAACGGTCGACGGTTCGGTTTGAGGATCGGCTTGAGGGGCCGGTCAGCGGGATACCCGACACCGAGCAGATAGGCCACCTCGTATCCCTCGGGCACTCCCAGAATGGCGCGGGCTTTGTCCTGCTCTCCCACCGACGAGTGTCCAGTCCCGATGCCAAGGTCGGTCGCCGCGAGCATGATTGCCATCGTCGCCTGGCCGACGTCGTACTGATCAGTCACTCTGCGCCGCTCGTCCGGCGGTTCCGGGATAACCAGGGCAATCGCGGCCGCAGCCTCCGCGATGTGACCGGCGCCGCGCCAGACCGTGGACAGCTCTTGCAATTGACCCTTGTCGGTGACGATCACGAAGTCCCACGCTTGGCGATTCTTCGCCGACGGTGCCCGCCAGCCGGCTTCGGCGATTCGGTTCAGGTCGTCGTCGGACACCGGCTCTGATGTGTACTCGCGCACATTGCGTCGGGCACGGATCGCATCCCAAGCTTCCATGTCATCCTTCCGTCTGCGCCCAGGGCGCCAGAGCGATCGTGATCTTGTCTCCGACCATGGTGCCATCGCCGTCGAGCGGCGTTTGGGTGCCGACTCCTAAGCCCGTGTGGGCCAGGCAGTCGCCGACGAAACACTCTCGGCCGGGCGCACCGTCCCCCGGCCCACCGGCTCACAATCCGATAAGCGCTGGTTCTAGCCAGCCCCCAAATGCCAAGCCGTAGATCGACGTTGGTCGGGGGACTGTTCGAGAAACTGCCAAGTTGACACTGATGCCCACTCCGTCGTCAAACCGGTGACGACGGCGGTTGAAGCCTGTTCGGTCAACCCACACTTCAATGCCATCGCTAAGAGCCGCGACGCGGTGATCACGCCGTGCAACCTGCCTTGCTTCATCACGGCTACCAGGGGACTGCGCCGCCTCTCCATCATCGCGGCCACTTCGATGATCGTGTCAT
>NZ_JBAPRN010000174.1:0-3024 GCF_049281135.1 Mycobacterium sp.
GATCTGCCGGGCACCGGGACAACGGTCTCGAACGCGAAAGCCGTTGCCAACGAACCGATCACGATGCAGGTAAGCGGTCAGTGACGTTGGCGTCGGCGAAGGTCGCCATGGACGACAGTGCGGCCACCGCGGCGCGCAGCACCGGCAGAGCCACCGCCGCGCCGGTTCCCTCGCCGAGCCGCATCTTCAGGTCGAGGATCGGATCCAGGCCGAGCTGAGCCAGGGCGAGCGCATGCGCGGGTTCGGTCGAGAGGTGGCCGGCCTGCCACCACAGCCGGGCGCCGGGCGCCAGTTGCTCGGCGATCAGCGCCGCAGCCGTCACCACCATGCCGTCCAGCAGCACCGGCGTGCGCCGCACCGCGGCCTGCGCGCAGAAGCCGGCCAGGCCCGCCAAATCGGCTCCGCCGCAACATCGCAGGGTCGCGATCGGAGCGGCTAACACGGTCTGAGCACGGAACAACGCATCGCGTACCGCCGCGGTCTTGCGCGCCCACCCGGCGTCGCTTATCCCAGTTCCGTAGCCAACCGCGGCGACCGGCTCGACGCCCGTCACCGCGGCAACCAGAACTGTTGCCGCGGTGGTGTTTCCGATGCCCATGTCGCCCGCAATCAGCAGGTCGGCACCGCCGTCGACCTCCTGGTCGGCAATCTGGCGGCCGGCGTCGATCGCGTCGAGCGTTTCCTGCTCGGTGAGCGCATCCTCTTTCGTGATGTCACCGCTACTGCGTCGCACCTTGTGGGCGCCGATCTGCGGGGACAGCGGGTCGGTGTTTACGGCGAGGTCGACGACGCGCACCGTCGCTCCGGCGATGTCGGCGAGCGCATTGATCGCCGCACCGCCGGCGGCGATGTTGGCCACCATCTGCCCGGTGACCTCTTGTGGGTAGGCCGATACCCCTGACCGGGCGACGCCGTGATCCCCGGCGAACACCACGATCCGGGCACGTTCGAATTGTGTTGGCGGGCAATGCCCCTGGCATGAGGCAACCCAGACTGACAGGTCCTCGAGGCGACCCAGGGCGCCGCGCGGTTTGGTCAGCGTGTCCTGGCGTGCCCGGGCCGCTGCCGCCGCCGCCGTGTCGGGAGGCGCCACCGGCGCGAACATCGTCATGCCCCGGCCTGTTTGATCGGCAGCGGATGTCCGGCCACCACCAGCACCACCCGCTCGCACAGCGCGGCCAACCGCAGATTGAGTGCTCCCAGTTCGTCGCTGAACCGGCGGGCCGACGCGGTGGCGGCCACGACGGTCAGGCCGACCTCCGGGCTGACCAGCACCAGCGGTGAGTTGAACTCCGCGACCGCGGCCGTCAGGTCGTCGAGGTCGGGCGACAGTGACCCGCCGTCCCAGGCTTGGTGCTTGTCCATGGTGGCGGTCAGCCAGCCGCCGATATCGTCGACCAGTGTCGGTGTGTCCGGGGAACACCGCAATTGCCCTGCGACGTCGTCGGTTTCGACGGTGAGCCAGTGTGACGGTCGACGGTCGCGATGCTCTGCGATGCGCTGTCGCCACGCGCCGTCGGTGTCGACGACCTGACCGGTCGCCAGGTACTGCACGGGTTGATCCGCTTGCAGTGACTCGGTGATGGCGGTCTCCGCCCACCGGGACTTTCCTGACCTGATTCCGCCGAGCACCAGGGTTCGCACCGTGATTCAGTCAGCTTTCCGGCGACGTCTAATCGACACTGGCGCCGTGTTTGACTTGGGGCCGCGGTGCCCGCATCCGGCGCATCTGCGAGGCCCGACTGGCTGCGTAAAGCCCTATCTTCCAGTGGCTTTCGGTATTCTCGGGGAACTTCACGTCTACCCGTCGGGCGACCTTTCGGCCGAGAATGAACCCGTCGAGCGCCATCACCGCCATCAGTACCAGCATCGCCGGCGACATATAGAACTGGAGCTGCGGCACGGCGAACATGAAGAACAGCAGGGCCAGCGCCGACGGCATGAACAGCCCCAGCACGTTGCGGCGGGCGTCGACGATGTCACGCGCGTACCGGCGCACCGGGCCCTGATCACGGGTGAGTAGGTAACGCTCGTCGCCGGCCATCATGCGCTCGCGCCGATCGGCCATCTGGGAGCGCCGCACCGAACTCTGTTCGCGACGCTCCTCGCGGCTGAGCTTGGGACCCGCCAGCGACTTTCGCCGCGCCCGGGCCTCCGAGGAGGTCATCGGCGCCGGCGCGACCGGGCCTTTGCGTCCGACGTTACGTCGCGGCGTGGGCCGTCCCTTGGGTGCGGTGGTCTGCCGGGGTGCGGCACCGAAGCCGTCCGCGGCCTCCACCGGTGTCTGGCCATCGTCCCGGCCGTCGGTGACGCCCTCGTCTTTCTTTCGACCCAGCAGTTTCACGCTCGCCAGGTTACTTCCCACGGATGTGTCCGGAAAATAGCCGGGGCGATCGACCGGCCTTACTGTTGCTCAGATGACCAGGTCGGCGCACCGTACGCCGACGTTGCGGATGCTCATCGCGCCGGACAGCTACGGCGACACCATGACAGCGGTCGAGGCGGCCGCCGCCATCGCGGCGGGGTGGAACCGGGTGCGGCCCGGCGATCATCTGATCGTGGCCCCGCAGTCCGACGGCGGCCCGGGATTCGTTGACGTACTGGCCAGCCGAATAGGGGAGCGGCGGGTTCTGCGAGTGCGCGGTCCGCTGACCGAGGATGTGCGGGCCGAGTGGGTGCTTGATGTGCCGTCGGCGACCGCATACCTGGAATGTGCCCAGGCCTGTGGGTTGGCCCTGCTCGGCGGCCCGCCGACACCTGCGACTGCGCTCACCGCGCACAGCGGGGGAGTTGGCCGGCTGATCGCCGCGGCGCTGGACGCGGGCGCGGCCCGCATCGTCGTCGGATTGGGCGGCAGCGCGAGTACCGACGGTGGCCGCGGCTTGATCGAGGAGCTCGGCGGCCTGGACATCGCACGCCGACGGTTTGCTGGGGTCGAGCTGATTGCGGCCTGTGACGTTGAGCACCCGCTGCTGGGCCCGTGGGGAGCGGCCCGGGTGTTCGGGCCGCAGAAGGGGGCCGATC
>NZ_JBAPRN010000175.1:0-2976 GCF_049281135.1 Mycobacterium sp.
AAGGCGGCCACTGCGCGGTAGGTCCGCTGCAGCCCCGCCATCTGTGGCAGGGCACTGAACTGTGGCGACGCTCCCACCGCATCCTGCAGTGCCGCAAGATCCCCCGCGGCCATGGCCGCGTTAGCCAGTGCCGCGTATCCGTACGCTGCGTAGGCCCCCCCAAGGTCGGCGGCAGCCTGGATGGCCGCGTTGGCGGCGGCTCGGGCCGCGGACGCCTCACCTTGGAAGGCCAGCACGACGCCCTGCCCCCCGACGCTTTGCACCTCCATGATCCCGTCGTGCGCGGCTCGGGCATCGGCCAGCAGCTCAGCGATTTGCCGCGCGGCGCAGGTCAATTCGCCCTGGTGCATCTCTGCCCAAGCCAGGCAATACCGGCAGATGAGCGAGTTGTACCGATCGCCAATCGCATCGGCGAGGTCGCGTCCTTCCTCGGCGGGCGCCCGTATCGCAAACGGGTCCGCGGCGTGGGTCGCTCCGCGTGCCTGCCCGGCGAGTATGTGGCTGAGCCGCCACGGGTCCTGCAAGTCTCGGGCCAGGCCGATCGCTTCGCCGAAATACGGCCCGGCTGCCTCAGTCCTGAGGGCGGCGACCAGGCCGCAGGCAGTCAGCGCTCGCACCAGCAGAGCCGGATCGTCGACCCCTCGCGCCAGCGCCAGGGCCCGCTGAGCTTGATCCAGGCTGTCGGCGTCGTCCAGCCAGACGGCGAGCGTCGCTCTATCTGCCAGCGCCCGCGCCTGCACTGCGGTTGCCACCTCCGGATGCCCCGCGCCGAGGTCGCTCAACGCGGCGTCGAACCAGGCCAGCCCTTCTCTGAGGCGGCTTCGCGCTTGCCACAGCGGCTGCAGTGACGACGCCAGCGCCAGCGCGAGTTCGCCGTCGGAGATTTCCCGGCTCCACGAAAACGCGGCACGGAGGTTGTCGATCTCGGTGTTGGCCTGCTCGATGCGCAGCGCATACTCACTGCCTGCGGGCGCGTCAAGCAGCGCGGCCATCGACGTGTAGTGGTCGCAGTGACGTGTTCGGACTGCATCGGCTTCGCCGGACTCGCCAAGCTTTTCCTGAGCGTACTGACGGACCGTCTCCAAGAGCCGGTAACGGGTTCGGCTGCCGCTCTCGTCGGCGACCACCAGCGACTTGTCCACCAGCAAGGCGAGTTGATCGAGCACTTGATAGCGCTCGACATCGCCACCGCCACAAATGGTCTGCGCCGCACTGAGGTCGAAGCCACCCATGAATGCCGCCAACCGACGGAACAAAACCCGCTCAGGTTCGGTCAGCAGTGCGTGTGACCAGTCGACCGAGGCGCGCAGGGTCTGCTGACGGCGTACGGCGGTGCGTGCACCGCCGGTAAGCAAGCGGAATCGGTCATGCAGGCTGTCGAGTATCTCGGTCAGCGACAGCGCCCGCACCCGTGCTGCCGCCAATTCGATCGCTAGCGGTACCCCGTCGAGGCGACGACAGATTTCGCTTACCGCCATGAGACTTTCGTCGCTGATCTCAAAATCGGCACGAGCGCGGCGCGCACGATCGGCGAAGAGTTCGACGGCTTTGTCGGCTAGCGGCAGTGACGGCACTCGCCAACTCAGTTCGCCGGCCACCCCGATCGGCTCTCGGCTGGTCGCCAACAACGTCAGCCGAGGGCAAGATGCCAGCAACGCCAGCGTCAGCGTGGCGCTCGCGTCGAGCAGATGCTCGCAGTTGTCCAGGACCATGAGCATCTGACGGTCGGCGATGAACCGGCTCAGCGTGTCCATCGTGGAGTGGCCAGGCTGGTCAGGCAGGCCCAGTGCGCGTGCGGTGGCAACCGGCACCAGCTCGGAGTCGGTGATCGGCGCCAGATCCACGTACCAGGTGCCGTCGGCGAATTCGTTCGTGCTTTGGCCTGCGATCTGAATCGCCAACCGGGTCTTGCCCACGCCGCCCGCGCCGGTCAATGTAACCAACCTGTTCTGCGTCACGAGATTGCGTACCTGGGCGATATCCGCCTCGCGTCCGACAAAGCTAGTGAACTGCACCGGAAGATGTTGATTGACAATGGTTTTCGTTACTCGTAGTGGCGGGAATTCGTTGACCAGGTCGGGGTGGCACAACTGCACTACCCGCTCCGGGCGGGGCAGATCACGCAGCGTGTGGTTGCCCAGATCGGCCAGCCACACACCGTCCGGCAGTCGGTCAACCACCAGTGGCTCGGTCGCGCCCGACAGCACGGTCTGGCCGCCGTGGCCGAGGTCGCGCAGTCGCGCGGTGCGGTTGATGGTTGGGCCGGCGTAGTTGCCCTCGTCGCGCAGCTGGATTTCTCCGGTGTGGATCCCGATGCGCAACCGGATCGGCGCCAGCGGCGCGCGTTGCATCTCCAAGGCGGCAGCGACCGCGTCCGAGGCGCGGGCGAAGGCTGCCACGAAGCTGTCACCCTCACCTTGTTCGACCGGGCGTACGCCGTCGTGGGTGGCGATGGTGTCCGATACCACGTGATTCATCCGCGCCGTGGCCGCGGTCATGGCGTCGGGTTGGGTTTCCCACAGCCGCGTGGAGCCCTCGACGTCGGCCAGCAGCAACGTCACGGTGCCGGTGGGTAAAAGGCCGCTCACGCCTAGTTCGCTCCAGTCCACCAGGGGCGTATCCGCGCGTGGATCGAATTCGCTCATGCTAGCCAGCATGCGGCCACCGCAAACCGGAAACATCGGCGAAAACGCGTAGATCGCAGCCCGATCTACGACCCGTCGTTGTGCAGATCTACGCGTTCTGGCCGATGGTCTTGCGCTCGCGACCTCGGATAGTCGACTTGGTCGAACCCGAGGAGGCCACCGTGACCGTCGACATCATCGGCACCAACAAGCCCACCGTCATTGATGCGGACCTGCCGCCCATCGCATATGAGCACGCGGCCAATCCCGAAGAAGCGCATCGGCTCATTCGGCAGGCCCGTCTGCAAGGGCCGATCGCGCTGGGGCCGCACGGACCGGAGGTGTTGAGCTA
>NZ_JBAPRN010000176.1:0-11846 GCF_049281135.1 Mycobacterium sp.
CTCCGCCCGCCGGCTCCGGACGCACCATCGGCCGCCGGCACCACGAGAATGCCGGCTCCAGGACGGCCCGAGCCGAAAGAGGCTCCGACGACTCGCTTCTCGGCTCAGCCGAACCCGTCGACCGGACGACCGCCGGCTCCGCCGCAGGTTCCTCCGCCACCCGCTCGCGGGGAAGACCGCGAGATCGAGTCCTGGCTCAGCGACTTGCGCGGCGGGAAGAGTGGCGACCCGCGTGGCGCCGGCCCCACGCCGCCGCCGCAGCCGACCGCCGACGAGACCCGGGCGCTGCAGATTCCGCGCGACCAATCGCCAGGGCAGCAGCCCGATGAACCCGCAGACGCCACCACCGCGATCCCGACTCCGCCGCGGGAGAACAAGGACCCCGACACGGCCACCGAGAAACTCAACGCTCGAGGGGAGAACCCACCGCGCCGCCGCGGCGGCGGGCTCAGTGCCGCGGATCTGCTACGCCGCGAAGGGCGCATGTAGCCGCGAATCCGGTTGGGGTTATTTGCTTTTGGGTTCCAGCTCGTCCGGCTCGACTTCCATGATCGAGCCCTCGTCGTCCTCGGTTTCCTCGGCGGCGTCCGGATCTTTGGCCAGCAAGACTTGGAACGCGTTGTTGAAGAACGCGACGGTCGGCACGGACAACAGCGCCCCGACGATCCCGGCAAGGACGCCGCCGGCCGCGATCGCCACCACCACCGCCAGCGGATGGATCGACACCGCCCGGCCCATCACCAGCGGCTGCAGGATGTGAGCTTCGAGCTGGTTCACCGCGACCAGCAGGCCGAGCGTGATGAGCGCGTAGACGAATCCCTTGGCGAGCAGCGCCACTATCACCGCCAGGAAGCCGCTGAGGACGGCACCGACCAGCGGGATGAACGCGCCGAGGAACACCAGTGAGGCCAGTGGCAGCGCCAGCGGCACGCTCATGATGACCAACCCGGTGCCGATGCCCAGCGCGTCGACCAGCGCCACCAGGAAGGTGGCCCGCACGTAGCCGGTCAGCGCGCGGAATCCGGCGACGCCCGCGGCGCGCACCCGTTCCCGGTGGTCGGAGGGGAACATCTTGGTCACGTAGTGCCAGATGTTGCGGCCGCCGTAGAGGAAGAAGATCAGCGTGAACATCATCAGCAGTGCGGCCGTGACGATTTCAGCGATGGCGGTTGCGGTCGTCAGAGCCCCGCTGGTCAGCTTTTCCTGATTGTGCTGCAGCGCCTGGATCGCGGTATTGCCGGCGTGGTCGATCTGCTGGCGGCTCAGATGCAGCGGTCCTTCGATCAGCCATTTTTTGGCCGTGTCGATGCTGCGGGTGACCTCGTTGACCAAATCCGGTACGCCGACGATGAATTGGCTGACGACGAACGTCATGATGCCGCCCAGGATCGCGAAACCGGCCAGTATCACCAACGCCACGGCGCCGCCGCGAGGCGCACCGCGGCGGTCCAGCCAGTCGACGATCGGAACCAGCAACGCGCACAGCATCAAAGCAAGCAGCAGCGGGACGACGATGACTTCCAGTCGCTTGATCACCCATAGCAACGTGATCAGCGCGACCAGGATCACCAGCAACCGCCAGGCCCAGGCTGCGGTCTTGCGAACGATCGGTTCTACCGAATCGGCGGAGTCGGTGGCGGCCCTTGATGGCATAGGGCCCACCCTAACCGTCGGTGCGCAGGTCACATGCGGGTAAAACAATGCGGACACCCGCGCCGCGCAGCGATTCGGGCGCGGCCTGCGCAGCTACGCTGAACACGTGTCGCAGGGTGCAGCGGCCAACAACGTCAACGGACAGCTCGACGAGCATGCCCGCAGCAAGTACTGGTGGCTACGGTGGGTCACCCTGGCCGTCGTCGCGATCGTGCTGGCTGTCGAATTGGCACTGGTGTGGGACCAGTTGGCCAAGGCCGCCCGCAGCCTCTACTCGGCGAACTGGTGGTGGCTGCTGGCTTCCGCACTGGCGGCCGTCCTGCTGATGCACAGCTTCGCGGAGGTTCAGCGGACACTGCTGGTGGCGGCCGGGGTGCGGGTCAACAAGTTACGGTCCGAAGCCGCTTACTACGCGGCCAACGCGCTGAGCACCACGCTGCCCGGCGGACCGGTACTCGCTGCGACATTTCTCCTTCGGCAGCAACGGATTTGGGGCGCGTCGACGCTGGTCGCGTCCTGGCAGCTGGTGATGTCCGGTGTGCTGCAGGCGGTCGGGTTGGCGCTGCTCGGGCTCGGCGGCGCGTTCTTCCTCGGCGCCAAGAACAACCCGTTCTCGCTGCTGTTCACCCTGGGCGGCTTCGTCGCACTGCTGCTGCTGGCCCAGGCGGTGGCGTCACGACCGGAACTGATCGAAGGGATCGGTTGCCGAGTGCTGACGCGGTTCAACGCGTTACGCGGCAAGCCGGCCGACGTCGGGCTGGCCAAATGGCGGGAGATGCTCTGCCAGCTGGAGTCGGTCAGCCTGAGCCGGCGCGACCTGGCGACGGCCTTCAGTTGGTCGCTGATCAACCGGTTCGCCGACGTCGCATGCCTGGGTTTCGCGGCGTACGCCGCGGGGGCGCATCCCTCGGTGGGCGGTCTGACCGTCGCCTGCGCAGCCGCCCGCGCGGTCGGGACGATCCCGCTGATGCCCGGCGGCCTGCTGATGGTGGAGGCGGTGCTGGTGCCGGGCCTGGTGTCCAGCGGCATGTCGCTGCCCGTCGCGATCTCGACGATGCTGATCTACCGGCTGATCAGCTGGCTGCTGCTCGCAGCGGTCGGCTGGGTGGTGTTCTTCTTCATGTTCCGCACCGAGAACGCACTCGACCCCGATGACGAATCAGAGACAACGCCGTGTCACGAGGTCATCGAAGCGCCCGACGCCCTGCAAGGCCCGCTACCGCCGGCCGAGGACGAACGACTTACTTGAACGGCGCCCTATTTGAAAGCGCTCAGTCCGGGCACGGCTTCGGCGGCGCCGGGCACAGCCGCCGCACCGCCCGGCAGCGGGTTCTGAACACCGGAGATCACGCCGCTCGGCATACCGCCGGGCAACCCGCCCGGAACCGCACCCTGGGCCGACTGCATGAAGCCGAGTACCTGGGGCAGGCTGATCGACATCTTGCACCGGCTCGACAGCCCCGCGAGCGGCGACGCGATGGTCTGCAGATCGCTGGCCGCCTTGGGGTTGGCGTCGAAGTAGCCCTTCAGCGAGCTGACCGACTGTGGACCCGCCGGCGTCTGCATCACCGAGGTCATCGCCTGGTTGGTCTCCGGATGCCCGTCAAGGTAGTCGCCCGCCGAGCGCGCAACGTTGCTGATCGTCCTGGCCATCTCACTGGCAGCACACGGGTCTGAGGCTCCGACGGCGGCGGGCGCGGACAGCAACACCGCTGCCGTGGCGCCGCTCAGTCCGGTCGCGGCCAGTATGGCGAGCAGTCGGCGGCGCAGCGCCGCGGTGTTCACAGTCTGGGACGTCATAAAGGCTCCTCGTGGCTTGCGAGGACAGGTTCGCCTCGCAGACAGCGTGCGGCGCAATGCCGACACTCGCCGGCCATCCTGCCATCCAGTCCGTCGCCGTCGCCAACTCAGCGGACGGGAATCTCGTCACACCTGTGCACAACGCCGCATCGTTGCCGAGTTGTTGCAGCTCAGCGGCATGGGCACATAGGTCTCTGGGGTAGGCTCGCGGACACGCAACGCTAATGCCGGGGAGACCGAAATCCAGCACTTCATGATGCGCTTGAGCAGCAACCTGCGCAGGTTTCGCTGGCTGGTCTTCACGGGCTGGTTTCTCGCGCTATTACCCGCGATCTACCTGGTGATGACCCAGTCGGGTCACCTCACCGGTGGCGGTTTCGACGTGCCGGGCTCCCAGTCGCTGCGGGTCCACGACCAACTCGAGGCGCACTACCCCGACCAGGGCACCTCGCCGTTGGCGCTGGTGGCGGCGCCGCGCGCGGACGCCAGCTACGAAGACATGAATGCCGCGGCCGGCTTTCTACAGCAGGTCGCCAAACAGATGACCGATGTGGCGGTGGTGCCCAATGCGGCGCAGCCTTCGCCGCAGCCCGACCGGCCGTACGTGGTGTCGCTGCGGCTCGATTCCACCAACAACGCCAGCGCCAGCGACGCCGCCAAGAAGCTGCGGGTCAAGATCGGTGTCCAGGGCGAACGGCCGGGGCAGATGGCCGACGGCCGGGTGCGGCTGTACGTGATTGGCCAGGGTGCGCTCAGCACGGCCGCGGCGGCCAACACCAAACACGACATCGCCAAAGCCGAGCAGTGGAACTTTCCGATCATCCTGATCGTGCTGCTGGCGGTGTTCGGCTCGCTGGCCGCCGCCGCGATTCCGCTCGCGCTGGGTATCTGCACCGTCGCGATCACGATGGGCCTGGTCTATCTACTGTCGGCCTACACCACGATGTCGGTCTTCGTTACCTCGACGGTGTCGATGTTCGGTATCGCGCTGGCGGTCGACTATTCGCTGTTCATCCTGATGCGCTTCCGCGAGGAGCTGCGTGCCGGACGCCAACCTCAGGAGGCGGTCGACGCGGCGATGGCGACGTCGGGCCTGGCCGTCGCGCTGTCCGGAATGACCGTCGTCGCGTCGTTGACCGGTATCTATCTGATCGACACCCCGGCGCTGGCGTCCATGGCCACCGGCGCGATTCTCGCGGTGACCGTGGCGATGCTGACGGCGACGACGATGACGCCGGCGGTGCTGGCGACCATCGGCCGGTCGGCCGCCAAGCGGTCGGCGGCGTTGCACTTGTCACGGCGCCCCGAAACCACGCAGTCACGGTTCTGGACGCACTGGATCGGCGGCGTGATGCGCCGACCGTGGGTGTCGGCGCTGACGGCATCGGCGGTACTGCTCGCGATGGCGGTGCCCGCGCTGTCAATGGTGTTGGGCAACAGCCTGCTTCGCCAATTCAACTCCTCACACGAGATCCGGGCGGGGGTGTCGGCGGCGTCCGAGGCGCTGGGTCCCGGCGCGCTCGGCCCGGTGCAGGTGCTGGTGACCTTCCCCGACGGCGACGCATCTTCGGCCGCGCACGCCCAGACGATCGCCGATATCAGCAAGCAGATAAGCCAGTCCCCCAACATCGCCTCGGTGGCCCCAGCGGTGTTCGCCGACAACAACAGCAGCGCCATGCTGTCGGCGATGCTGTCGGTGGACCCCGAGGATCTCGGCGCCCGCAACGCCATCACCTGGTTGCGCAGCCACCTTCCCGAAGCGGCCGGCGGTTCGGCGCAGGTGAGCGTCGGTGGGCCGACCGCGCTGATCAAAGACTTCGACGATCAGGTGTCCCGCACCCAGTGGCTGGTTTTGGTCTTCGTCGCGCTGATCGCCTTCGTGATGTTGCTGCTGTCTATTCAGTCGGTGTTCCTAGCGCTCAAGGGCGTGGTCATGACGATGCTGTCGGTGGCCGCGGCCTACGGCAGCTTGGTGATGGTCTTCCAGTGGGGGTGGCTGGAAAAGCTCGGCTTTGCGCCGATCACCTCCATCGACAGCACGGTTCCGCCGCTGGTGCTGGCCATGACGTTCGGCTTGTCGATGGACTACGAGATCTTCCTGCTGACCCGCATCCGGGAACGCTTCTTGCAGTCGGGCAATACCCGCGACGCGGTGTCCTACGGCGTGAGCACCAGTGCGCGCACCATCACCAGCGCCGCGCTGATCATGATCGCGGTGTTCATCGGCTTCGCGTTCGCCGGTATGCCACTTGTGGCCGAGATCGGGGTGGCGTGCGCGGTCGCGATCGCGGTGGACGCCACGGTGGTGCGCCTGGTGATGGTGCCCGCCCTGATGGCGATGTTCGCTGAGTGGAACTGGTGGCTGCCCGCCTGGCTGGAGCGCATCCTGCCGTCGGTTGACTTCGAAAAGCCATTGCCCGCAGTCGATCTTGGAGACATCGTGATGATCCCTGACGACATCTCAGCACCTGCGGTGCCGAGCGCCGACCTGCGGATCGTGCTGAAGTCCGCGGCGCGGCTGAAGAACCTGGTGCCCGACGCGATCACCGTCGCCGATCCGCTGGCCTTCATCGGATGCGGACGCAGCAGCGACGTCCAGGCACGGGTCAAGGACAGTAATTACGTCGCCAGCTCCGCCACCCGCCAGTTGGCGGTGATCGGGACGCCGCCGGGAGCCAACGGTCAGTCGGTGGCGAGAAAGTTCGTCGGCGGCCTGGCGCATCGCAACGGCACCGGCCGCGCAGCACCACGTACCGTGCGGCCGGTTCACCCGGTCACCCTGTGGCGTGGCCGGCTTTCAGTTGCCCTCGACGCGTTGCAAGCCGACACCGAGCCCGATCAGCCGCACTTCGAGCGGAGCAGCCCGCTGGAAACCACCCACGTGCAGCTGCCCACCGGCGACCGGCTGCAGGTCCCGACCGGCGCCGAAACGCTGCGGCTCAAGGGTTACCTGATCATGAGCCGCAACAGCAGCCGGGATTTCGCCGAATTTGCTGAGCTGGTCGACACGATGGACGCCGAGACCGCCGCCGTGGTGCTGGCCGGGATGGACAGGTATTACTCTGGTCAATCACCCCGGCGACAATGGATCGCCAGCCAGTTGGTCCGTCGCCTTGCTGACCCGCATCCGTCGGATCTTGATAACGACGGTTGGCCGGAGTCCGATACGAAGGCAGACTGGGAAGGCGTCAAACAGCGCTGCCTCTCGGTAGCGGTGGCGATGCTGGAGGAGGCGAGGTGACGTTGGCAGCGGATCGACGCCATGGACAGGCGCCGCACCGTCCTCCAGCGCGCCCGCGCAACGGCGATCGCCCGGTCGAGTTCTGGCCGACCTCGGCAATCCGCTCAGCGCTCGAGGGCGGTGACATCGCCACCTGGAAGCAGATCGCGGTCGCGATCAAACGCGACCCGTTTGGGCGCACCGCCCGACAGGTCGAAGAAGTGCTGGAGACGTCGCGGCCGTACGGCATCTCCAAGGCCCTCGCGGAAGTGCTCGACCGCGCCCGCGCTCACCTGGAAGCCAACGAGCGCAACGAGGTGGCCCGTCACGTCGGTGTCCTGATCGAGCGGTCGGGGCTGAAGTTGCCCGAGTTCGCGTCCCGGATCGGCGTGCCTGCCGACGAATTGGGCGCCTACCTCGACGCCACGACCAGCCCGTCGGCGTCGTTGATGATCCGAATGCGCCGGCTGTCTGACCGCTTCGCCAAGGCCCGGTCGCACGAGCCGCAACCGCAGCAGCCGCCCCAGCGCGCCCGCCCGCGGCCGCCGCGCGGCTAGGAGATGATCGGTAGCCCCGACGATCTGACTCTGCGGCGGATTCTGGCTGAGACCCGCTCCATAGCGGTAGTCGGTGCATCGGACAAACCAACTCGGCCCAGCAACGAAATCTACTCGTATCTGCTGTCGACCGGCCAGTTCCAGGTCTATCCGGTTAACCCGACGATCACCGAAATCGATGGCGCGCATGTGTATTCGCGGCTGTCCGACCTGCCGGTGGTGCCCGATATGGTCGACGTGTTCCGGCGATTCGACGATTTGCCATCTGTGCTGGATGAAACACTCGCCCTTGAGCAGCGGCCGAAAACCCTGTGGCTGCAAGAGGGTCTGTGGCATGAGAAAGTCGGGCGTGACGCCGACGCGGCCGGCGTGCAGGTCGTGATGGACCGTTGCCTGATGGTCGAGCACGCCCGACTGCGCTGAGGCTTGTCAGCGAGGGTTCAGCGGCGATACGCCGAGCACCAGCCAATGGCCTTGCTGTTTGGTGAACGTCACGCGCAGCGCCAGCACCGCGTTGTCGGGCGGTTGGCCCGGCTCATTCTGGGTGGCCCGCATGATCACCGCCACGCTGGCGGCATCGGGTCCGATTGCCTCGAGGCCGGCCTCCATCGTCGACGCGGTCGCGGTGACGTTGCGGTGCGCCAGATCCCCTGTGGCCTTACCGAATTGGTCCCTGAATGCATTGCCCTGCTCGGGGACCATCATGGCCACCGCCCGGTCGATGGCGGCCATCGGCTCTTGCGGTGAGAACGTCGCCGTCGCCTCGGCCATGCTGGTGGCGATCCGTACCACCTCGGCCGTGTCGACCTTGAGGTCGTGGTCCGGCGCCGTCCAGTGCCGGTAGCCGGTGAGCACGGCCGCGACCAACGCCGCTGTGCACAGCACGACGGCAGCGAGCCGCAACGCGGGTGCGTCGTCGTCGGTGCCCACTGTCACCGAATCACGGCGCAGTAGAAAGACATTCACCGCAACGCCTTCGACGATCAGCAGCACCAACACCGAACACAACGACACCCACCAGGCCGGCCACGCCAGCACCACGCCGATTGCCAGCAATGCGGCGATCGCGGCCAGCGGTGCCACGACGTCGAAAGCCAATACCCGCCAGGCGTTCCTCATCGGATCGACTCCAGCCGCGAGATCATCAGCTTGCCGTCCACGTCGGAGATCCCCAGCCGCAAGTTCCAGTGCACGATTTGCGGTTTGCCGCCGGCGTTTTCGCTGACCGAGGTGGCCACCACCATGACCGTGTCGGTGCGACGGGCAATCGAGGCCGGCAATTGTTCAGCCGGCGCGGGGCGGCCGGGCTGCGCGTCCAGGTCGTGGTGCACGGACTCGAACGCCACTGCATCAACCTCGCCGCGGCTGCGCGACTGCAACCGCTGCACCACTTGCTGGTAGGGCTGAATCGACGAGTCGAAGTCGGCGTTCAGTTGCCCGACGGTCCCGTCGTGCAACCGCTGCAGGCTTTCCTTGATGTTCTCGGTGTTCATGTTGATCAACAGACCCGTCCAGTCGGCCGCGGCCTGCAACGCCCGGGTCTGGTATCTGCGTTCCTGGACGTCGCTGCGATGGGAGTTCCAGATCACCACGCCCAGCGCGACGGCGGCCACGCACAGGACACCCAGCACCGCCGAGGCGACGCCGTACGCCGAGAAGACCCGGCCGTCGGACTCGGCGTCGGGCGTCACCTGGTCAGCGTGGTCGTCGGTCGACTCAACCTGCTCCTCGTCGGGCATGGCCGTGAGCCTAGCCGGGCGACGATGCAGGCCCGCGATGCGGCGAGGGGGAAAGGACGGCCGATCAGACCCAGTCTGGCGGTTAAGTAACAATGGTGGCGTGACAGTAGAAGCTATCCGCTCGGGCATCGACCTGAGCTATGTCGACGCTGGTGCCCGCCCCCAAGACGACCTGTTCGGTCACGTCAACGGCCGCTGGCTGGCGGACCATCGGATGCCCGCCGACCGCGCCACCGACGGCGCCTTTCGGTTGCTGGCCGACCGCGCCGAGGAGCAGGTGCGCGAGATCATCACCGAGGCCGCCGCGGCCAACGCCGCCGAAGGCACCGATCCGCAGCGCATCGGCGACCTATACGCCAGCTTCATGGACACCGAGACCATCGCGAGCCTCGGCGTCCGCCCGCTGCTCGATGAGCTCGCCGGCGTCGACGCCGCGCTGACGCCCGCCCAGCTGGCGGCCGAGCTCGGCGAATTGCAGCGCACCGGCATCGGTGGTGGCACCGGCGTCTACGTCGACACCGACGCGAAGGACTCCACCCGCTACCTGCTGCACATGTCGCAGTCGGGGCTTGGGCTGCCCGACGAGTCGTACTACCGCGACCCGCAGCACGCCGCGATCCTTGCGGAGTATCCCGCGCACATCGCGCGAATGTTTGCTCTCGTCTATGGCGACCAGGAAGCCGACTGGGATGCGACCGCCGCCCAGATCGTCGCCCTGGAAACCAAGATTGCGGCCGCGCACTGGGACGTGGTGAAGCGGCGTGACGCCGAGCTGACCTACAACCTGCGCACGTTCGACGAATTGATCTCGGAGGCAACCGGTTTCGACTGGGCCGTGTGGCTGCACGGGTTGGGCGGCTCGACCGAGCAGGCTGCAGAGGTAGTGGTCGGCCAGCCCGACGCGCTGACCGCGTTCGCCGCGCTGTGGCAGAGCGAGGACCTCGAGGATTGGAAGCGCTGGCTGCGCTGGCGCGTGATCAGTAGGCGCGCTTCGATGCTGACCGACGACCTCGTCGACGAGAACTTCGCGTTCTACGGGCGCACGCTGTCGGGCACCGAGGAGTTACGAGACCGCTGGAAGCGCGGTGTGGCGCTGGTCGAGAACCTGATGGGTGACGCTGTCGGCCGGCTCTACGTCGAGCGGCACTTCCCGCCGGACGCCAAGGCCCGGATGGACGAGCTGGTGGCCAACCTGCGCGAGGCCTACCGAGTCAGCATCACCGACCTGGAGTGGATGACGCCGGAGACCCGGCAGCGGGCGCTGGAGAAGCTCGACAAGTTCACGCCGAAGATCGGCTACCCGGCGAAGTGGCGTGACTACTCGATGCTCGTCATCGTCCGTGACGACCTGTACGGCAACTACCGGCGCGGCTATGCGCTGGAGTACGACCGCGACTTGGCCAAGCTCGGCGGCCCGGTCGACCGCGACGAGTGGTTCATGACGCCGCAGACCATCAACGCGTACTACAACCCGGGCATGAACGAGATCGTCTTCCCGGCCGCGATCCTGCAGCCGCCGTTCTTCGACGCCGAGGCCGACGACGCGGCCAACTACGGCGGCATCGGAGCGGTGATCGGCCACGAGATAGGCCACGGTTTCGACGACCAGGGTGCCAAGTACGACGGCGACGGCAACCTGGTCGACTGGTGGACCGATGACGACCGCGCTGAATTCGGCCTTCGCACAAAGGCTTTGATCGAACAGTACGACGTCTACACTCCACGCGGGCTGGAGAACGGCCACCACGTCAACGGTGCGTTCACCGTCGGGGAAAACATCGGCGACCTGGGCGGCCTGTCCATCGCGTTGCTCGCCTACCAGCTGTCACTGGGCGGCAAGGAGGCGCCCGTCGTCGACGGGCTGACCGGTGTGCAGCGGGTGTTCTTCGGCTGGGCGCAGGTGTGGCGCACCAAATCCCGTGATGCTGAGGCGATTCGGCGGCTGGCCATCGACCCGCACTCGCCGCCGGAGTTCCGCTGCAATGGCGTCATCCGCAACATCGACGTCTTCTACGACGCCTTCGAGGTCACCGCGGACGACGAGTTGTTCCTGGATCCGCAACGCAGGGTCAGGATCTGGAACTAGGGCCTAGAGCTGCCAGTCGTTGGAGCCGTCGTTCTTGCTGTAGGTCCCTACCGAGTTCTTGACGACGATGGGGTCGCCGGCACCGAAGTTGGTGAAGAACCATTTCGCGTTCGTCGGGCTGATGTTGATGCAGCCGTGGCTGACGTCGCGCTTGCCCTGGTCGGCCACCGACCACGGCGCGCTGTGCACGAAATCACCGCTGTTGTCGAACTGCACGGCGTCCTGGACGTCCACCTTGTAGCCGTACGTCGAGTTGACCGGCACGCCGTAGGTGGACGAATCCATCACGACCTTGGCCTTCTTGTCGAGCACGTAGTAGGTGCCGTTGGGCGTCTGATGACCGCCCGCCGCCATCCCCATCGACATCGGGAAGGTCTGCTCGACCGTCCCGTTGCGGCTGACGATCAGCTGGTGGGTCGCATCGTCGGCGGTGGCGATCAGCGAGTCACCGGTGACGAAGTTCTCCTGGGTGCCGGCCGCGTCGACGTGCACCGCGGTGTGCGCGGGCCAGAAGCTGAGCGGACGCCAGCGCACCTGGCTGGAGGTCAGCCAGTAGAACTTGCCGGAAACCGGCGGGGTCGACGAGACGTGGATCGCCTGTTCGGCCATGTGCTGGTCGGCGATCGGTCGCGCGAAGTTGATGATGATCGGCTCGCCAACCCCGACTGTCGAGCCGCTGACCGGATTGAAGGTCGGTGGCACGAACGGCGGCGCGCCGGTGAACGGCGCCGGGTTCTGGCCGACAACCGGTCCCGTCGGTGCGGCGGCCTGGGTGGCGGGGGCGCCCGGGG
>NZ_JBAPRN010000177.1:0-11606 GCF_049281135.1 Mycobacterium sp.
GCCAAACACCAGCGCAGCGGTCACTCCCACTGCTCTGAACGCAGCGGCCAGAGGACCCGTGGTCCATCGCGACATTTGTATCCCTCCAAGTCACGGTCTAGAGCCAGTATGCAGTAGCGGAGGGCCCAGCTATTAATTCAGCGGTCGGCGCTGGGCACGAAAATGCGTGCGAACCAGCCTGTTGACCTGCAGATTTACCTTTACGGTCGATCCGTGGAGGGGACGTCGAAGAGCTGCCGCTCGGCGGTCATTCCGGCGGCCCCGAGACCGATCAAGACCGCGGACGCGGACAACATCATCAGCATGCCGTGCTCGTAGAACAACCCGCCGGCGAACGATCCGGCCATGATGCCAACTTGAAACGCCGCCATGTACAGCCCGGACGCGCCGTCCGGGTCGTCGGCGCCTGCGCGCATCGCCGCGGATTGCAGCATGGGCGATACTGCGTTGGCGGTGCCGCCCCACAACGCGATCGCGATGATGCCGATCAAAGCCGTGGCTGTCGGGGGCAGCCGGTGCAAGGCCAACCCAGTCAGCACCACGAAGGTCGCCCACAGCGCGATCATGCAGCTGATGGTCGCGGCCCTGGGCCGATGGTCCATCGGTCGGGCCACCAGCGGGATCGCCAACAGGCCCGCGATCCCATAGGTAGCCAGTAGCCAGGCGATATCCGGTCCCCGCACGCCCACCACGTCGCGGACGATCACCGCAAAGAAGGTGTAGGACATGTAGTGCCCGGTGACCGCGACCATGGTGAGCAAGCTCACGATGACCAGTCGCCGATTGCGGTGATGATGCGCACGCCGGCCGACGACTTCCAGCTGGCCCTCGGTCAAGGCCATCACCGGCAGCACGAGCCACGCCGCCACGGTCACCAACGCGGCCACGGCGGTCACCGCCGCGACGGCCACCCGCCAGCTCCACTCCAGGCTGATCGCCGCGGTTGCCGGGCTGCCCACGACCACGGCCAGGCTGATGCCGACGTAAATACTCGTGGTCGCGCGCCCGGAGTGGCTGGCCGGAACCAGCCGAGTGGCGATCGGCGCGATGACCGACAGGATCAGGCCGTGGGTGACCGCCGAGAGCGCCCGGCCGCAGGCCAGCACAACGAAGTTGGGCGCCAGCGCGGAAATGAGCTGGGACGCGGTCAGGCAGGCCAGCGACAACAGCAGCGCGCGGCGTCGGGGCCACTGCGCGGTCCAGCGGACCAGCGGAATCGTGGTGACCGCTGCCACCAGGGCATACCAGGCCAGCAACGTGCCGACCATCGGGATACTGACGTGCAAGTCACGAGCGATCGCGGGCAGCGCGCCGACCGGCAGCAGCTCGGCGGTGACGTAGGTGAAAGCCGCCGCGGCCAGGACGGCCAACTGCACGGCGATTCGGGGAGTCCAGGGCCCGCTCGTAGCGGTTCGCCCTTCGGCGGCACGAGCTGGCCCCACGGCGACTACTCAACCATGCATTGCACGCGGGGCGTTAACGTTCAGGAGCGGACGAGTCGCGCGATGGCAGCGGAGGCTTCGGCCAGCTTCTCGTCAGCCTCGGTCCCGCCTTCGGAGACAGCGCGGGTGACGCAGTGTCCGAGGTGTTCGTCGAGCAGGTTCAGCGCAACCGAACGCAGAGCGTTGTTGGCGGCGCTGATCTGGGTGAGGACGTCGATGCAGTACTTGTCGTCCTCGATCATTTTCGCGATGCCACGCACCTGGCCCTCGATCCGCCGCAAACGTTTGGCGTAGTTGTCTTTCTGCGACGAGTAGCCGTGTGCGGGTGCCATCTGCCCCTCCAAGATCGTGGTCTTCTAATCATGCTCGGGGCCATCACGACGGCGCCGGTGCTGTCACCATTGTCAACGTCGGCTGGTGCTGACGCCACGGCGGCCTGGTACATCGGCGTTTCGCCGGTGCGGCGATCATACCCCGTGGGGGTATTTTAATGATTTTGGCCGACATGGCGCTGCCCGCATACTTGAGCTGTGTCTCATACCAAGCCGGACGGCAACGAAATCATCGACATCAAGCCCCGCAGCCGCGAGGTCACCGACGGCCTGGAAAAGGCCGCTTCGCGCGGGATGTTGCGCGCGGTGGGAATGGACGACGACGACTTCGCCAAGCCCCAGATCGGGGTGGCGTCGTCGTGGAACGAGATCACGCCCTGCAACCTGTCGCTGGAACGGTTGGCCAAGTCCGTCAAGGAGGGCGTGTTCGCCGCCGGCGGCTATCCGCTTGAGTTCGGCACGATCTCGGTGTCCGACGGCATCTCGATGGGCCACGAGGGCATGCACTTTTCCCTGGTGTCGCGCGAGGTGATCGCCGACAGCGTGGAAACCGTCATGCAGGCCGAACGCCTTGACGGATCGGTGCTGCTGGCCGGCTGCGACAAGTCACTGCCCGGCATGCTGATGGCCGCGGCTCGTCTGGATCTGGCCGCGGTCTTCCTGTACGCGGGCTCGATCCTGCCGGGCCGGGCCAAGCTGTCCGACGGCACCGAGCGCGACGTGACGATCATCGATGCGTTCGAGGCGGTCGGCGCCTGCGCCCGCGGCCTGATGCCGCGGGAGGACGTCGACGCGATCGAGCGGGCCATCTGTCCCGGAGAGGGTGCCTGCGGCGGCATGTTCACCGCCAACACCATGGCCAGCGCGGCCGAAGCGCTGGGCATGTCGCTGCCCGGCAGCGCCGCACCGCCGGCGACCGACCGCAGGCGCGACGGGTACGCACGGCGCAGCGGTGAAGCAGTCGTCGGTCTGTTGCGCCGCGGGATCACGGCCCGCGACATCTTGACCAAGGAGGCCTTCGAGAACGCGATCGCGGTGGTGATGGCGTTCGGCGGTTCGACCAACGCGGTGCTGCATCTGCTGGCCATCGCACACGAGGCCGACGTGAAGTTGTCGCTGGCCGACTTCAGCCGAATCGGCGCCAAGGTGCCGCACCTCGCCGACGTCAAGCCGTTCGGCAAGCACGTGATGTTCGACGTCGACCGCATCGGCGGTGTGCCGGTGGTGATGAAGGCGCTACTGGATGCCGGTCTGCTGCACGGTGATTGCCTGACCGTGACCGGGCAGACCATGGCCGAGAACCTGGCGCACATCGCCCCGCCCGACCCGGACGGCAAGGTGCTGCGGGCATTGGACAATCCGATCCATCCCACCGGCGGGATCACCATCCTGCATGGTTCGCTGGCGCCCGAAGGCGCGGTGGTCAAGTCGGCCGGCTTCGACTCCGACGTGTTCGAGGGCACGGCAAGGGTTTTCGAGCGCGAACGGGCGGCGCTGGATGCCCTGGAGGACGGCACCATCACCCACGGTGATGCGGTGGTGATCCGCTACGAAGGCCCCAAGGGCGGACCGGGGATGCGGGAAATGCTGGCCATCACCGGTGCCATCAAGGGCGCCGGCCTGGGCAAGGATGTGCTGCTGTTGACCGACGGCCGGTTCTCCGGCGGTACCACCGGCCTGTGCGTCGGGCACGTCGCACCCGAGGCGGCCGACGGCGGGCCGATCGCCTTTCTGCGCGATGGCGACCGGATCCGGCTGGACGTCGCCAACGGCACCCTGGACGTGCTTGGCGACTCCGACGATTTCGCCTCCCGCCGTGAGGGTTTCACCCCACTACCGCCGCGCTACACGTCCGGCGTGCTGGGCAAGTACGTCAAGCTGGTGGGATCGGCAGCCCACGGAGCAATCTGCGGGTAGCCGCCTACTTCACCAGCGCCATCGCAAAGCCATCCCAGTGCTTGGCTCCCACCGTCTGCAGCACCGCGGTCTGCAGCCCGGGATGCTCACCCATCAGCTCGAGCACCCTTCTCGTCCCGCGCACCACCGCATCCTGATCGGGCGACAGGATCGCGCCCTCCCGAATCACGTTGTCCACCACGATCACTGAACCGGGGTGGGTGAGCTTGACGGCCCACTCCAGGTAGCCGGGGTTGTTTTCCTTGTCCGCGTCGATGAACACCAGGTCGAACGGACCGCCAGTGACGCTCGGCAGGGTATCGAGGGCGGCGCCGACGATCACCTCCACCCGGTCGCCGACACCGGCGCGGTCGATGTTGGCCCGGGCCACCTCGGCGTGCTTGGGCTCGTACTCGAGCGTGGTGACACGACCGTCCGGTCCGGCTCCGCGAGCAAGCCAGATCGTGCTGAAGCCGCCCAGTGTCCCGATCTCCAAGATGCGACGGGCCCCGACCGCGGTGGCGAGCAGGCTCAGGAACTTGCCCTGTTGCGCCGAGACGGCGATCTTCGGCAACCCGGCGGCGTCGCTGTCCTCGAGGGCGGCGGACAACACCGGATCGTCGTGCAGCACGGTGGCGTCCAGATACTCGTCGACTTCAGCGGGGGTTGGCTTGTGGGTCATGGGCCAACGCTAGCCCGGCGGCGATGCATGCCGCCACTGCATTTATCGTCCTTGCCATATACCCCCCAGGGGTATAGTTTGGTCTGTGTCAGGTCCCGATCCAGAAGAGGTGGAGAGATGTCCAACGAAGCAGGCACCCTGTTGAGCTGTGGTCATGACGGCTGCGGCTGCCGCGTTCGCATCGAGGTCGCATGTCACTGCAGCGGCACCGATCAGGCATACATCTGCAAGTGCGGCGACGAGATGGTCGAGGTCGCCAGCTAGCGCACGCCCTCTTTCGCGTACACCACCCGCAGTACGTGCCCGGCCTCGGGCCCCATGACCAATTCGGTCAAGGTGCACAGCGTCGTGACGTACTCCGATCCGTGCGGCGGCTGTGCATCGCAGAGGTGGTGCGCGATTTCGTGCAGCACCACCAGTTCACGCAACGCCCAGCTGGCGTCGTGCTGATCGGGTACCGCGATAATGCCTGTGCCGTCCTGGTTTTCGTAATGCGCTGCGGTCGAGGCCCGTCGCGCCCGCACTCGCAGCGGCGCCACCTTCGGCCACTGTCGTCGCAGTGCCGGCAGGGCCAGCACGTCGTCGACGTAGCGCTGCACCGCGGCCAGCGACCCGAACCGTGCCTCGGGCGGCAGCGTCAACTGCGTGCCGAAGAAGTCCACACTGGTCGAGCCGTGTTCGGCCGCTCGGTCGAACAGCGTCCGCACGAATTCCTCGGCGGCGTAGACCTTCGAGCGCTGCGAGTCCCGCGCGGACGAATCGTCGGCGTTCACCGCTCCAGCGCGCTCCGCGCCCCGGAGAGCTCAGGGCCGCTGCCCAGCCTTGCCCGCTTACCGGCCCGGTCCCCTGCCCGCCGCGCGGCCGACGAATATCCCGCGGTGGCCCGACTGGCCTGCCAGGTGCCCCGCGCCTTCGACGCCGTTCGGTAGTAGTCGCGGAGCTCGATCTCCTTGTTCCGCAGGGCGATTGCCGTGCCGGGCGGACGCCGACGGTCCTTTTTCGCTTCGCGCTGCGTCTGCTCGCGGGCCTCGGCCAACCGATGACCCACCCGGGCCCCGAACGCCAGCTGGAAATTCAGCCGGGCGGTGATCGTCGGGGTCGGCCGGTGTGCGCCTGAGGAGATGTAGGAGTCCGACGCGCGGACCATCTGGACGACCAGGCTGGCGTACAGCGCATGGGTGGCGTCGATGTCCTCGGCGAATCCGTAGGCGTAGACGAACGTCGAGTTGGACGCGACGTCGCAGCGGATGTCATTGGCGGAGGCGATCAGCACGAACAGCTGCACATAGGTCCGCAATCCCTTGGTGCCGGCGGCGCCGATGGTGATCGTGCGCTGCACCGGCGCCTGAGCGGGTGTGCGCTTGTCGGCATGCGAGCGCGCAACCGCGAGGTCGATGGACGTCGCGGTGGCCAGCCGTTGAGCGGCAGACATGAACGCCTCGGCCTCGTGGGCGTTGTCGGTGCCCTCGGCTTGACGCAACAGGGCTGCGATACGCGCCAGCATCTTGTCGTCAGTCATGCCACCAAACTAGGCGAACCGTAAAACTTCTCGGCGCCGCCACTCACAGTCTGGCGTTGATCCACGACACAACGTCGTCGAGGACCTGGTCCTGCTCCGGTTCGTTGAACACCTCGTGATAGAGCCCCGGATAGACCTTGAGCTCGACGTCGGAACTACCCACCGCCGCGACCAACTGGTGGCTGCCCTCGACCGGGATCAGCCGGTCGTCGGATCCGTGCACCACAAGTAGCGGCGCGGTCAGCGCCGGCGCTCGCTGCGGCATCGTCTCGCCGACCAGCAGCAGCGCTCGGCCGATGCCCGCGGGAACCTTGCCGTGATAGACCAACGGGTCGGTGTCGTAGGCGTTCACCACGGCCGGGTCGCGGGACACTGCGCTGGAGTCGAGTGCCTGCATCGGCAAACCCGGCGCGATCGCTCCGATGGTTTTGGCGATCCGGGCCAGCAGCGGCGAGACGGCCGTCTGGGCTGCCACCGCCGGCCCGGACAGCACCATCAAGTCGTAGTCGTCGGGATGCTCGACGCCGTAGGCGAACACGATGCCGCCGCCCATGCTGTGGCCGAGGACGATGCGCTTCGCACCGGGGTGTTCTCTGGCTGCGATGCCGACCAGGGTGTCGAAATCGCCGGTGTATTCGGAGATGTCTTTCAGCAGCACCCGCTTGCCGCCCGAGCGGCCATGCCCGCGATGGTCGAGCGCGTAGGTCACCAATCCCACACGGCCGAACTGCACGGCGACATGGTCGTAGCGACGTGCGTGTTCGCCGAGCCCGTGCGCGAGGATGACCACGCCGCGTGGTGTGGTCCCGATGTCCGCGGGGGCCCAGACGTCATAGACGATGCGCACGCCGTCGACACCGTCGAAGGATCGTTCGGTACGGGTGGTTGCCATCAGGGGCAGCGTAGACCCACCGTCACAGGCAATACGTAAGCTCGGTCCGGTGAGCGTGCTCGCCCGCGAGTTGGCCGATGACGGCAGGAACCATTTCTCTGCCACCGCCGAGCCGTACCGACGTGAACTGCTCGCGCATTGCTATCGAATGACCGGGTCGCTGCACGATGCCGAGGACCTGGTGCAGGAGACCTTGCTGCGAGCCTGGAAGGCCTACGACCGCTTCGAGGGAAAGTCGTCGGTGCGCACCTGGCTGCACCGAATCGCCACCAACACCTGCCTCACGGCGCTGGAGAACCGCCAGCGCCGGCCGCTGCCGACCGGGTTGGGCGCACCCAGTTCGGACCCGACCGCCGAGCTGGTCGAGGGCACCGAGGTGCCGTGGCTCGAGCCGTTGCCCGACACGGCAGGCGATCCGGCTAATCCTTCAACGATCGTCGATACTCGCGAGTCGGTCCGGTTGGCGTTCGTGGCGGCCCTGCAGCATCTGTCGCCCCGTCAGCGGGCAGTGCTGCTACTGCGCGAAGTGCTGCAATGGAAGGCCGCCGAGGTAGCCGATGCGATCGGCGCCAGCACGGCCGCCGTCAATAGCCTGCTGCAGCGTGCGCGGTCCCAACTCGAAGCCGCGGGCCCCAGCGCCGACGACCGGTTGGTGGTGCCCGACTCGCAGGACGCGCAAGACCGGTTGACGCGTTATATCGCCGCGTTCGAGACCTACGACATCAACCGGCTGGTCGAGCTGTTCACCGCCGAGGCGATCTGGGAGATGCCACCATTCGTCGGCTGGTACCAGGGACCGCAGGCCATCATCAGGTTGATTCACCAGCAGTGCCCCGCCGACGAACCCGGCGATATGCGGCTGCTCCCGCTGACCGCCAACGGTCAGCCCGCCGCGGCGATGTACATGCGCGACGGCGACGGCCATGTGCCGTTCCAGCTACATGTGCTGGACCTGCGGGCCGACGGGGTGTCTCGGGTGGTGGCGTTTCTCGACACCGCGCTGTTCGCGAAATTCGGCCTACCGCAACGGCTCTGACGCGCCGACTGGTCGAACGTGAAGTTGCTTTCACGCTGGAGGCCGAGCGTGACGGTGTTTTCACGTTCGAGCCGCAAGGCCCGACCACTTGGTGGCCGGACTCCAAGATCCCAGCGCCGATGAGTTTCGCCGGGGGTTTCAGTCTGTACTCCCGACACGGCATCCACCGCACTCGAGGAGCGCATCATGACCGCTACCTACACCTTCGACGTTTTTTCGAGTCTTGACGGCTTCGGCAGCGTCAGCGGCGGCGACTGGGGCGGGTACTGGGGCAAGCAAGGTCCCGAATTGCTCGACCACCGGCTCGCACTCTACGGCGAGAAGCAGCGAATGGTGATCGGCGCCAACACATATCGGTTGTTCGCGCAGATGCTGGCCGAGAGCACCGACGAGTCCGAGCTGCACGACCCTTGGGTCACCCGGATGAGGCACCTGCCGGCGACGGTCGTGTCGTCCACCCTGGATGGACTTCTCGACTGGCCCGATGCGACCCTCGTGAGCGGCGACGCCGTCGACGTCGTCGCCCGGCTGAAGGCGGAGTCTGAGGTGCCGTTGCGCTCGCACGGCGGCCTCTCGATGAACCGGGCGCTGATGGCCGCCGGCCTGGTCGACCGCGTCCAAGTGACGCTCTTCCCCGTGATCACCGGTCAGACCGGAGACGACCCGATCTTTCGGGGTGCGGCCGACTTCGACCTCGAGCTGATCGAGAGCCGAACGCTCGACGGCAATATCCAAGAGCTCATCTACCGGCCCACCCTGCATGCATGAGTCCTGCCGCAACCGCTCTAGAACAGCCGGCTGTCCGGTGACGGCCCGGCCACCGACCGGACCAGTCCGGCGCCGGTGACCAGCGGCAGATCCAGCGCCGACAGCAGCCCCGGCTGCGCCTGGCAGACCGCCGGGATGGCGTTGACCATCCGGGATGCGCCGGCCATCCGGGCGCCCAGGTCGTGGTCGTGGTCATCGGCCATCTCGAACTCGCAGCGCATGGTCGGCGAGCCCTCGATCTCGACGCGGTAGAGACCGCGGCCGGATGCCGGGCCGTAGCCGAGGTCGCGCGGGGGTATCGAGATGTGCGGCTGCGGCCAGTCGGGTGCAAGGTCGTCGCGCATGCGGGTGACGTGGTCGATGACGAAAGTTGGCTTTCCGTCGACGTATCCGGTCAGGGTGGACCGCATCGCACCGACCGTTCCGGCGGCGATATGCCCGGTGGGCGTGTCGAAGGACTCCTTGGCGACCACCCGCTCGACGTTCTCCTCCAGGTTGTCGATCTTGACGCCCAGCCCAGCAGCGAGCTGATGCACGACCGGCCCCCAGCCGAAGGTGAACATCCCCGGTGCCGCGGCGAATGCGGCGAATTCCGGCGGCTTGCCGAAGCCCAATATCTCGTAGACAGCGTCTTTGTCCGGGTAGGTCGCATAGTTGAACATCTCGGTCACCCGCACCGATTCGATGACCCGTGATACTCCGGTAAGCACAAGCGGCAGAACGTCGTTGGCGAATCCGGAGTCGATCCCGGTGGTCAAGAACGACGCGCCGCCGGCGGCCGCTGCCTCGCGCAGTGGCGCGGTGAACCCCGCGTCGACGCCGTCGGGGTACACCAGCGGGACCACCGAGCACGACACCACGTTCTTGCCCGCGCGCAGGATCGACACCATGTCGTCGATCGCGTCGGCGGGCCGCAGGTTGGCCGCCGCCGCGTAGACCACCGCGTCGGCGTCACCGGACAGCAAGCCCGCGGCATCCTGGGTTGCGATCACCCCGACGGGTTTCGCCCCGCACAACTCCCCCGCATCACGGCCCGCCTTGGCATCGCTGTGGACGACGAGATCGACGAGTTGCAGTTGCGGGTGGTCGATCACCCCGCGCAGGGCGATCAGCCCCATCGAGCCCGGACCCCAGACACCCACCTTGTACATCGCGTCTCCTAATATTAGGAATCCATGAAGTAGATTTAGGACGGATGGTAGGAAGGTCGCCATGGATTCGTCAACAGCGCCGCCGGGCGCGACCGGGCCGGTCAAGTCGCCGCCCACCGGTCGCGTGATGGATGTGCTTGGGTCGCTGTCGGATTCACCGGATGGCCGGACATCGGCCGAGTTGGCCAAAAGCTGCGCGATCAGTACCTCGACCTGCGCGCTGGTGCTCGCCGAACTCGAGCGCCGTAATTGGGTGACCCGACGGGACGATCGCCGCTACACGCTGGGCAGCGGATTGTTCGGGCTGGTGCACGGCTTGAGAGCGCAGTTCCCGCTGCTCGACCGCGGCCGCGAGACGCTCAGCTTTTTGCACACCACGCTGGGTGCGGGCTGCTCGATGTCGAAGATCGGCCAGAGGCATCTCATCACGATCGATGCCGTCGGCCACGGCACCGACGGCGAGCATGCGGTCGGCCAGCGCTTTCCGATCGGTCCGCCGTTCGGCCTGGTCGCGATGGCCTGGCGGGACGAGGACGCGATCAACGGATGGCTGCGGCGGGTGACACCCCGGCTGACTGACGCCGACATCGCCGGTCATCGACTGGTGCTGGCCGAGATCCGCGACCGCGGCTACGGAGCATGGCGGTTCGATGCCGCTCACAGCTCGCTGCATGACCGGCTCGCCGCGGTGCTCGCGTCGTTGGAGCCCACCGCGCAGGTGACGCGAGAGCTCAGCGCCCTGATGACGATCGTGACGCTGCGATCGGTGACGAGTGTTCTTGAAAGCGAGCTGGCGTCAACCGAATTCGTTGTGCTGCCGATCTTCGGCCGGGACGACCAGCCTGAGTATCAGATCGAGATTCACCTGGGCGGCCAAGACGAGCTGGCCTTCGCCGATCTCGACGCCGCCCTGCTGCACGCCCAGGCGTTGTTGAGCCCAGGGGTAGCGTGACCACGTGTCCGACACCGTTGAGATACGGCGTGCCGCCGACCGGGCCGTCACCACAACGTCGTGGCTGCAGTCGCGGCATTCGTTTTCCTTCGGCGATCACTACGACCCGACCAACACCCACCACGGTGTGCTGCTGGTCAGCAACGACGACATATTGGCGCCGGCTGCCGGCTTTGATACCCACCCGCACCGCGACATGGAAATCGTGACCTGGGTGCTGGAAGGATCGTTGGCACATCATGATTCCGCCGGCAATAGCGGCGTCATCTATCCCGGTCTCGCGCAACGGATGTCGGCCGGTGCCGGCATCACGCACTCGGAAAAGAATGCATCCGATACCGAGCCGGTGCGCTTCGTACAGATGTGGGTGCCGCCCGATGAGTCCGGAATCGAGCCCGGCTACCAGCAGCAGGTGGTCGAACACGATCAGCTCGACGGTCGCCTGATGACCATCGCCTCGGGAATAGCGGGCCACCACACCGCGATCACCATCCACAACCGATCGGCCGCGTTGCATGCCGCTCGGTTGCCCGCCGGTGCCGAACTCACCCTGCCGGTAGCGCCGTATCTGCACCTGTATGTCGCCCGGGGCCGGGTGGACGTTGACGAGGCCGTGCTCGTCGACGGTGACGCGGCCCGCATCACCGCGTCGACCGGGGTAGCAGTCGCAGCCCGTGAGGACGCTGAATTGCTCGTCTGGGAGATGCTCGCCGCACTCGGCGACTAGGGTTGGCGCGGACGAAGAGGAGCCGGAATGTCTGAACCGCAAGCCCGTCACACGTCATCCGACGTCGCTAACGGCGACGACGACTCCGCAGCCGCCCACCCTTACGGCTTCACTGGACCGAAAATGACTGGAACAGTGCGCTTTTGGAGCCTCCCGATACTCGTCGCGCTCGCGGTGTTGTCGGCGCTGGCCGCCTTCTATCTCGGTGG
>NZ_JBAPRN010000178.1:0-6183 GCF_049281135.1 Mycobacterium sp.
GTCCAGCGCATGGTCCAGCACCTCGGCGAGCACCCGAAGACCGTCGCGCACCCCGCCTGGCGAACCCGGCAGGTTGACTACCAAGGTCCGCCCGGCCACCCCGGATACTCCGCGGGAAAGCACCGAGGTCGGCACCTTTGGTAGACCCGAACGCCGGATGGCGTCGGCCAGCCCAGGAATCTCGTAGTCGAGCGCCGCGGCGGTCTGGGCGGGGGTGTCGTCGCTCGGAGAAATGCCAGTGCCACCGGAGGTGATCACCACGTCGACATCGTCGGCGATGGCGTCACGTAGCGCCTGACCCACCGGCCCGCCGTCACCAACCAGGACCGGTGCTTCCAACGAGAACCCGCGCTGCACAAGCCATTCAGAGATTACCGGCCCGCAGCGATCTTGGTAGAGCCCGGCCGACGCGCGGGTTGAGGCGATGATGACGCGCGCGGACCGGCCTGCCATCACCGCACCCACGATCCGTGGCGGCCGCCGTCCTTCCGCAACACCCGAACATCATCGATGCGTGCAGCCGGGTCCACCGCCTTGATCATGTCGTAAAGCGTTAGGGCCGCCACACTTACCGCGGTCAGCGCCTCCATCTCCACCCCGGTGCGATCGGTGCCACGCACTGTCGCGGTGATGTCGACGTCCGCTTCACCGACGGTGAAATCGACGTCGACGCCAGTCAGCGCCAACTGATGACACAGCGGAATCAGCTCGCTGGTTCGCTTAGCGGCCAGAATGCCCGCAAGCCGCGCAGTGGCCAGGGCATCCCCCTTGGCCAGTCCGCCCGCCGCGATCAGCGCCACCACCTGCGCGGAGGTACGCAGCGACCCTGCGGCAACCGCGGTGCGCGTGGAGGCTTCCTTCCCGGTGACGTCGACCATACGAGCCGCGCCCTGATCGTCGATGTGCGAGAGCGGACCTAGATCACCCACGCAGGCCATTCTGACAGCTCCGCGTCGTAGCGTTTCCAGGAGCGCTAGCTGAGATCCCAGATCCGCACCTCAGAGCCAGCGGGAATCTCCGTGACGTCCGCTGGGATGTCCAGCAAGCAGTTCGCCGACGCCAGCCACCCCAGATGGTGTGATGCCGGCGGCCCGTGGCTCACGACGGTGCCGGCGGCGGCGTCGAATATCCCGCGGCGGAACTGGCGTTTGCCGGTCGGTGAGGTCAAGGTCTCGGTCAGCACGGCGGATCGCCGCGGCCGTTCCGGAGCCGGCAGCCCCATGACTGAGCGCAGCGCCGGACGGATGAAAACCTCGAAGGACACCAGCGCACTGACCGGGTTACCAGGCAAGGTGACGATCGGCGTGCCCGCCACCCGGCCGGTGCCCTGGGGCATGCCCGGATGCATCGCCACCTTGACGAACTCCACCCCCTGATCACCGGCTCGGCCGAATGCGTCCTTGACCACCTCGTAAGCGCCCGCGCTGACGCCCCCGCTGGTGATGATCAAATCCGACTCGGCGGCATAACGGTCCAGCACCGCGGTTAATTCGGCGACGTCATCACTGGTGATCGCGGTGGCGACCACCGCTGCGCAGGCCTCGCGGACGGCGGCGGCAAGCATGAACGAGTTGGATTCGTAAATCGCACCCGGCCGCAGCGGCATGCCCGGCGATACAAGTTCTGATCCGGTAGAAATCACCAGCACACGCTGACGCGGAATCACCGTCAGCTCATGCAGTCCTAGCGCCGCGGCCAAGCCAACTACCGCAGCGGTGACCACCTGCCCGGCCCGCAGCACGGTGGAGCCCGTGGCGACATCTCCGCCCGCGCGGCGGATGTAGTTTCCCTCGGTGCTGGGTGCGTTAATCCTCACGACATCGGTCCGCCCATCGGTGGCCTCAACTGGCACTACCGCCGTCGCCCCGGCCGGGATCGGCGCGCCGGTCATGATGCGATGCGCCGTACCGGGCTCGAGCCTGGGAGTGTCGATCCGACCGGCCGGAATATCCTCGGCCACAGGCAGTTTCACCGGATGATCGACCGTCGCCGAGGCCACCTCATCGGCGCGCACCGCGTAACCGTCCATTGCGGAGTTGTCGAAACCCGGTAGCGCTACCGTCGAAATCACATCGCCGGACAACACCTGACCCTCGGCGAAGGGCAGTTCGGTGCTGACGGCGGGACCGGCAGCAATCAGCCCGGCAACAACGCGTTGATGCTCCTCGACCGACCGCATGGCGTCAGACCGGAAACCTCCCTGGAATCCCCAGAAGAATATAGTTGGTGGTCGTGGGAAATCCGTACTTGAATCAACGATGACCCTGGTAGTGCGTGCCGCGCTGACAGATCAACCGATCCTGCTCGCCGAACACCAGGAGCTGGTGAGCCATCAGGCGGCAGGAGCGATCGTCGGGTTCGTCGGGATGATTCGCGACCACGACAACGGGCGCCAGGTGGTGCAGTTGGAGTATTCCGCCCACCCGTCGGCCGCGGACGTCATCGCCGAAGTGGTGGCCGAGGTCGCCGCGCAGTCCCTCGGGACGCGGGCCATTGCGGCGAGCCACCGCATCGGTGTCCTGAAGATCGGCGAGGCGGCGTTGGTCGCCGCGGTCGCCGCCGACCATCGCCAAGCGGCATTTGCCACCTGCGCGCAACTGGTGGACGCCATCAAGGCGCGGTTGCCGGTGTGGAAGCGCCAGGTCTTCGCCGACGGAACCGACGAGTGGGTGGGCTCGACGTAGAAGCGGGGGCTCATCCCCCGGCGAACGGCGGCAGGACGTCGATCGTGTTGCCCGTCTGCAGCGGCTGGGTTTGGTCGCGAACCGCTAAACCGTCGCAGAGAAACGAGCACCGGCCAAGCACGCGGGCGAGTTCGTGGCTGCGGCCGCCCAGCGTGTCGACGAGCTCGCCGACCGTGGCGCCGGAACGCATGGCCAATTGCTCGGAATCGGATCCTGCGGCAGCACGCGCCGCCGCGAAATACCGCACGGTGATCGTTTCATCCGTCACCTCAGCCGCCAATTGCGCTCATCGGCCGTGGCGGCTGGACGAAGTTTGGGTCGTTGATGCCGTGGCCCGCTGGTTTGCCCCACATCGCCGCTCGCCAGGCCGCCTCGACCGCGTCGTCGTCGGCGCCGCCGCGCAGCAGCCCCCGCAGGTCGGTCTCCACGATGGCGAACAGGCAGCTCCGGAGCTGCCCGTCGGCGGTCAGCCGGGTGCGGTCACAGGTCGAGCAGAACGGGTGCGACACCGAGGCGATCAACCCGACCTTCCCGGTGCGGCCGGTCGCGGGATCAGTAACCCGCCACAACTCGGCCGGCGCCGGACCCCGCGGCGCCGGATCGGCTTCCAGGACGTAGTGACGCCTTAGCTGCGCCAGCACCTGGTTTGCGGTCACCGCAGCCTCGCGCCGCCATTGGTGTCCGGCATCGAGCGGCATCTGCTCGATGATCCGCAGCTGGTAGTCGTGGCCGAGGCAGAAGCGCACCAGCGCCACCGCATCGTCGAGGCCGGTCAGCGGGTCGAGTACGGCATTCACCTTGACCGGCCGCAGACCCGCCGCGTGCGCGGCGGCCAGGCCGGCCAGCACATCGGCCAACCGGTCGCGGCGGGTGATCGCCGCGAAGCGCAGGTGATCGACACTGTCCAGGGACACATTCACCCGGTCCAAGCCGGCCCGGGCCAACGCCGCCGCACGCTTGGCCAACATCACTCCGTTGGTGGTCAGCGCGAGCTCCGGCCGCGGCAGCAATTCGGCCGTTGCGGCGATGATTTCGTCAAGGTGCTTGACCAGCAACGGTTCTCCGCCGGTGAACCGCACCTTGGTGATGCCCAGCCGGGTTACGCCAATGCGCACCAGCCTGATGATTTCGTCGGGTTGCAACAGCTGCTCAGCGGCCGACCACGGCAGACCCTCGGCGGGCATGCAGTACGTGCATCGCAGATTGCAGCGGTCGGTCAAAGACACCCGGAGATCGGTCGCGGATCGCCCGTAGCTGTCGACCAGCGGACCGGTGGACGGGGCTTGTGTTGCCGGGCCAACGCGCGGCACCAACGGCACACCGAGCGTCGTAGTCATGACACCATCCGAATCTGGTCGCGAGCAACATTTTTATTATCCATCAGCCCGGCGAAACCGGGATCGCGCGTGAGAAGTCGGATGTCATCATAGGAGAGTGCGGTTACCGCAGTCGACAGATCCGCGGCCACGCAACGTCGGGATCCTTTTGGCCGCGGGCGCCGGCCGCCGATACGGCAAGCCGAAGGTACTAGTTAATGGTTGGCTGGACACCGCGGTTGCTGCGCTGCGCGGTGGGGGATGCACCGACGTCGTTTTGGTCTTGGGTGCCGCCGAGGTCGCTCCACCGCGCGGCGTCACCGCGATCACCGCTCGGTACTGGCATGAGGGCCTCAGCGCTTCAGTGCGTCTGGGTCTAATGCAGGCCGACGGCATGCACGCCGACTATGCCGTGCTGCATGTCATCGACACTCCCGATGTGGGCGCAGCAGTGGTGTCGCGGGTGTTGGGTCGCGCATTGAGCTGCGAAAGTGGGCTTGCGCGAGCGTATTTCGGCGGACGGCCCGGACATCCGGTGGTGATAGCGCGGCGGCACTGGCCCGAGGTGCTGGCCCTAATATCCGGGGATCTAGGCGCGGGTGCGTACCTGAGCACTAGGCGCGACGTAGAAATCGTCGACTGCGCCGATCTTGCGGGCGGTCAGGACATAGATGAGCTTTAGCCGCGTAAGCGCTCCTTCAGTGTGCGATTACGGCGCTGCCGCTAACTCCAGAGCGTGACGTGCACCTTTGGGCGGAATCTGGTCACCCCGACGCCGGTTCCCCGGATCATCGCCTGGATGCACCTCGGAGTGATGATGAAGCGGACCAGTTCGGACACGGCGGGCTGGCGGGCTGACGGTGGCAGCGTCGCTACACACCACTCGCCCGACCTGTCCAGCCCGGGGCCGATCACGTGGGTCAACCGCCCGGCGGAGAGGTCTTTGGCGATCGCGAAACCGATGGTCAACGTAACGCCGCCAACCCGCTGAACCTCCTCGAGCGCGGCGGCCTCGCTCTGAAAGATTCGTTGTTGTGACTCCGGAATTGCCAAGCTACGCAACATGGTTGCGATCTCGCCGCCTACGCTGCCTGCCGATGGTCCGAGCATCCACTCTTGTTGTCGCAACAGCCCCGGCGTCGGAATACCAACGGCCAGTGGGCTATTCGGCGGCGCCACGGTGATGATCTGATATTTCAGAAAGGGACGCACGAAGATCGAGCCGTCGGAACCGAGCGAACTTTCACTTGCCGGTCCGATCGCGATGTCAACGGCGCGCGAACAAATCAGGTCGCGGAATTGGCTCGTCGGGTGGACGCTCAACTCGACAGACAAGTCGTCGGCCCGCGACGAGAAGAGCTCGATCAGGCCCGGCGCGGCGTGTTCGGCGAAGGCGCTGGACGCGGCGATCCGCAGCAGGCGGCGCCCGTGGGCGGCCTCGGTAACCTCGATCGCGGTTTGCTGTTGCAGACCCAGGATCTCGACCGCGCGGCTGGCCAGCCGGAGTCCGCCCGGCGTGAACGCCAGTCCGGCACCAGTCTTGGTGAACAACGGGTCTTCGAGTTCCTTGCGTAGCGCTGCCACGTGCATCGAGACCCCGGCGTCGGATACGCCTAGTTCCGCGGCGGCCGCTCGTACCGAACCCAGACGAACCACCGCCGAATAGGCCCGAAGTTGAGCCGGAGTCATGGAAACAGCCTACTTCGGGGCCTAATTTAGAAGATGTGCGTGACGTGCTTGCCCAGCTCATGTCGATCTGGCGTGCGGATGACACCGCAGGCCTCGGGACGGTAGTGCGAACATTCCACTCGGCGCCGCGGCCGCCTGGGGCCTCGATGGTGGTAGCTCCCGACGGTTCAGTAAGTGGGTCGGTGTCGGGTGGCTGCGTAGAGGGCGCTGTTTATGAACTGGCCACCGAGGTGGCGCAAACCGGGACTCCACGGCTGCACCGCTATGGGGTCAGCGACAGCGATGCCCTCGCGGTCGGCCTGACCTGCGGCGGCATCATCGACATCTTCGTCGAGTCGGTGTCGCGAGCGACGTTCCCCGACCTTGACGAGGTAGTCGACGACGTTGGTGAGCACCGTGCCGTCGCGGTTGCGACCGTCATCGCCCACCCGGACGCGCAGCGGGTTGGCCGCAGACTGGTCATCCGGCCGGACGCGGTGACCGGATCGCTGGGT
>NZ_JBAPRN010000179.1:0-10040 GCF_049281135.1 Mycobacterium sp.
CGACAAGGCTGAGGAGATCCAGCTCGCCGCACTCCGGTTCAAGTTGATCGAGCCGACGCTGCCCAACGGTCGAGCACACGCCCCGGTGTGGGAGATGCACGCCACCCGCATCGACTGAGATGTCCCAGCAAACTGGCGGTAGGTTGACAAGGCGATGACCGACAACGACGTGCCTGGAGATGGCAACGTGGCTTCGCCTCCGCTGCACCACAAGGAGAGTCCGTTCTTCGCAGCAGACCGCGCGGCCTACTGGCGCCACCTTCGCGAGCTTGGGCCGGTGGTGAAAATTGACACCGGCGACCCGACACTGCACGGCTTCTATCTCACCCGCCGGGACGATGTGCGAGCGGCGTTGCTCGACCCGGAAACGTTCATGTCGCCGCCGAAAACCTTTGCGATTCATTTGTTCGGCGCACCCCTTCCACAGGTGCCACTCTCCTGCGGTACGCGAACAGAGCATGCCCGTTTCGGCAGCGTGTTGCATCCGCTCTTCAGCCCCAGAGCGTTGGCCCCGTTCGCGGGGGACTTGCGTTCCAGGGCAGCGAAATTGATCGACAAGGTCGCGGCCAGAAGGCAGTGCGACGCAGCCGAAGTCGCCGACACCTATGCGTGCCAAGCACTTTTCATGGTGTGCGGGTTGCCACCAGAAGACACTCGGGCGCACGAGATGACCCGGGCTGCTGTAATCGGCGACACGACCGGGCAAGCCCAGCTTGAACTCGTCAAGTGGCTGAACACCAGCTTCGACGCCGGGCTGCGAGATCCCGAGCGGCCACCCGGCGTTCTGTGGCCACTACTGGAACGACTCGTCGGCGACCCAAGTTTTCCGCTGAGCCAAGTCGAAGTGGTGTCGGTCATTCTGTTGTTATTCTCCGTTGCCGGTATCGAAATGGTGGCCTCAGCAATTACTTTCGCGCTGCTACATCTCGCACGCGATCCGCAGTTACGGGCCCAGTTACGCGAGGACCCAGCTCAGATTCGCGCGTTCGCCGAAGAGATCTTCCGACTCGAGCCGCCGGGGCCGGGCATACCGCGGGTGACCACGAGGGAAGTCGAGATCGGCGGCGTCACGATCCCGAAGCTCAGTTCAGTGTGGCTGGCGCTGGAAGCCGCCGGTAGATCCGACGGCGGAGAGGAGATATCGAGGGGCGGCGACGGAGAGGTCCAGCGCCAACGCCACTGGGCATTCGGCGGCGGCATCCACCGATGCTTGGGCATGCACCTGGCACGCCTTGAGATGGATTCGTTTTTGACCGAGTGGTTGCATCGCATCCCGGATTTCGAACTCAAACGAGGCTTCACGCCGATGGTCGTGCATAAACCGACCAGCGTCACTCACCTTCGCCGCCTCAAACTCCGCTGGTAGCCATGACCGGCGACACCTACGACGCTGCCCTACAGCACCACATCAACGGGTTCCTGACGGCCCTCGGCAAACGTCCAGATGAACTTATCCTGAAGCGCCTTGCCAACATCGAACAACCGAACCCGCAGGACGCGGAAGACTTCCGGCGCTACGTCAATGATCTGAAAAGGGCATATGGCCAAGGCTTGCTGGGCATGTACCAGCGGATCGAGTCACACGGCCGCGCCATCTGTGCGTTGACCGAGGAAACCGAAATCACCGACCCGGTCCGGCAGATCATGAAGTTGGTCGCGCTGGACGGCGAGGACGTACCGAACATACTGACGAGCTTCGACGAAGCGGCGAAGCAGCTCGATCCCGTCGCAATCCTGCGGCTGCTCATGGCATTGCAAGGTGCCAGTACCGGCGGAGTGCCGCGTCAAGCTCGGCGGGACGAGTTGATACTCGACTTCACGGCATATTGCCTGACGCGCTTTCCCCCGTCCGACGACAATTGAGCTCGCTTGTCGCAGGCCTACAGACCCAGATACCGTTGCGAGCTTCCGGTCTCTAGCACTTGCCTTTCCTCCAGTAACACCAGGCACTGAAACGCCAGGTCGAACGACCTGTAACAGTGGTGCGCTATCAATGCCAAGTGTTTCAGCTGCTCATCGGCAATCAGGTCCGGGTGGGTGAAGTCACGCACATAAACAATGTCGGCCTCCGTGAGCTGATTGAGCCAGTGGGGAGCCACACCGCCAACCGTAAAGTTGCCGATCCGCCTACCCCTCACTTCGGTGAAGCAGTGCGGAACGAACCCCTGACGGCGTAGCTCTGAATCAACCTCCCCGAAAGGCGGTTGGTTCTGATACCACGTCATGAACGACACCTCGGTCTGAATTGCCACAGTCTCGGCGAGCTTCGCCGTCCCGTTCTGGAACACAGGCAGTTCACCTCCCTGGATATCGATCTTGAGCAAGTCGAGGTGCTCGATCTCCTCAATGTCGTCAAGCCGACGCGTTTCGACTGCTATCCGTTGAATCACCTCAGCGAACGGTTGGAGAGACGGGAAAAGTCCCAGAGTTGCCGGGTTTGGCTCGAGCAGGCTCGTCATACCGGATGCACGACAGATCTTTAAAGTGTGTGAGCTACCGTCACCAACCGCGTAGGGCAGATACAGCTCGTTCGGGCCACCCGTTCGTTGGAGCGTGAGTAACGCCTCTTGCTGCGGCTCGAATCCGGTTACCCGGCAGATGCCGGCATGGAGCATCGGTAAGTAGGGAGGTTTGCCGCCGTCGTTGGGATTCGCTCCGACATCTACAACGTGCGTCAGGCGCGAAGGTGATACCAGTTCTCTAAGCGGGTTCAATTCACGCCCTCCAACAGTCCGGAACGCCGGGAACGTTACCTTGAAGTCCCTTACCCCCGCCTCCATCGCGCACGGGACCACGGCGGGCAGCAGAGCAGGTCACGAGGCTGTCCAACATCGCGACGATGGTCTCCATCAGAGTCGGCCGCGTCTGGCGATCCTGGCGGAAGAAGTTTCCGCTTCGAACCGTGTTGCAGCCCAGTCAGATTCGCCGATTGAATTTGGACCATGTTGCGGATTCGTCGACGACATGACTCATTGACGTCGAAAGCCGCTGTGGCGCAGCATTCGTCGGTCGGTTCGCTTGGCGGGTGAACGACCGCTCGTACGCTGGGGCACGGCCTGGGTTAAACTCCGCCGATGAAAATGGTACTCGCCGCCTACGGATCTCGTGGCGACACCGAGCCTTTCGCCGCCGTCGGCCGGGAGTTGCTGCGCCGGGGTCACGACGTGTGCATGGCGGTCGCACCCGCGATGGTGGGGTTGGTCGAGTCGGCGGGTCTTGCGGCGGTCCCCTTCGGCCCGGAGTCGCTCGCGTCCAGCCGCAACCGGTCGCCCCAGGATCCGGCCGGCGCGGTGGTGGACGAGACCAAGGAGTACTTGTCCCGCGCCATGGCGGAGTGGGGCACGACCTTGACGACGTTGGCAGACCGGGCCGACTTGCTACTGACAGGCAGAGTCGAGCAGCAACTGGCTGCCAATGTCGCGGAGTACTACAACATTGCCCACGCCACGCTGCACTTCTACCCGGCCGCGCACTTGCGTCAAAGTGGCTGGGTCGGCGACGCAATGGAGGAGGCTGAACTCGCTCATCGCCGCACATTGGGACTGGCTGACGCGGCGGAACCCTCGCGGCGAGTCCTCGAGATTCAGGCCTACGACGCGTTCTGTTTTCCCGAGCAGGCAGCCGAGTGGGCGGGCGAAGATAGTTGGCGACCCTTCGTGGGGACCCTGACGCTGGAGTTGCCGACCGAAGTAGACAACGAGGTGTTGTCCTGGATCGCCGAGGGAACGCCGCCCATCTACTTCGGCTTTGGCAGCGGCGTATGGCTCCAACACCCCGCTCACACGTTGGCCCTGATCAGCGTCGCCTGCGAGCGCTTAGGTGAGCGGGCGTTGATTTGCGCTGGAGCGAGCAACTTCGCGAACGTCCCGCAATCTGACCGGGTAAAAGTTGTGGGCGAGATGAACCATGCCGCCATTTTTCCGGCTTGCCGCGCGGCGGTTCATCAAGGTGGCGCCGGTACGACCGCCGCGGGCATGCGGGCTGGAATACCCACATTGATCCTCTGGCACCCGACCAACGATCAGCAGCTGTGGGCAGACGCCGTCACGCGGCTGAAAGTGGGTTCAGGGCGGGACTTCTCGGCCAGCAACCTGGGTTCGCTGATCGCAGATCTGGAATCCATCCTCGACCCGCAATGCATCACTCGGGCGCGCGCGATAGCGGACCTCGTGACAAAGCCCGCAGTGAGCGCCGCGAACGCCGCCGATCTGCTGGAAGGCGCTGGCAGCTACCGCTGAACATCAGCCAGGTCTCGGGACGCCGAAATCCTCTGCCGATCACCATCGGGAATATCAGGACGGGCCAACAGGCGCATCCACAATGCGAACGCCTCATTGTGCTCGCCTATGCAGAACCCGCATCTGGCCTGCAGGTCGGCTGAACGCCACGTGTAGACGTCCGGATAGGGCACGATCATGTCGTCCGCGGGCAGCGGGATTTCGGCGGCGCGCTCGGCAAAGAGGTAACCGAGCCGGTAGCGCTGCTCGTTGAAGTAGTGCAGGGCAATGCAATAGAAGGGCTCCGCGCGGGTCGGCCGGAACTCCCAGGCCAGCATGTATGCGTCTTGAACAGCGAGCCATGGCGTACCGAGCTGCTCCAGCGATTGGGCGACCCGGAGCATCGCCACGTAGATCTCCTCGTCCGTGCCCCCGATCTCAATCTTGCGTCCAAACCATCTGCGCGCGTTGGCGAAATCGCCTGAATCGAAATACACCTGGGCCAGCGCGGACACCGAATGCGCATCGTCGGGATTGCGTCGCACTGCAGGCAGTAGTCGATCGATGAAACGCTGGTAGGGATCCACCTCGCGAGATATTTCAGCGGTGTTAACGACACTATCCACGGCGGCCAGTATTTGGGCTTCTGTCACCTCGAGGTTCAGCTCAGCCGCGAGACGGCGGATCACATCGACGGGCGCGGCGCGGAGCTCCTCGAAGTCAACGGTGACGGTCGCGGCGCCGGCTAGCGCTCTGTCGCGCGAGGCGATGAGGCGCGCGGTCGACGCGGCTCGCTCGTGCTCATTCGGCAACCAGCCCAGTCGATTCAGAGACGCCACCACCTTGTCGAATTCCCGGTTCACCACAACCGGGACGATCGGCCCCCAGGCCTCGCGTATGAAATCGACCGCGAGGCAAAGGCACGGATCCTTGGCGCCAGATCGGCGTCCCGCGACTCGGGCAGCGCGGCGATGGTCGTCGGCCCAACTGCGCAGTTTCGACAGCAACAGACTGGGCTCCATTTGGAGTTGATCGCCAGGCTCGCTAAAGGCTCTGCTGCACAACTGGTGTAGCCCTGACTCTTCCCAGCTTTGACTGATTTCGCGATAGGCAAAGCTGAATTCGGTGCCCATGTATACGCCTAGGTGGTGCAGCACGCCGGCGACGGCTGACGTACCTCCGCACCGCGGGCCCAATACGACAATGATCGGCTCAGTAGACGCCATGATCATCTCCAACCGTCCGGAATGCGGGGAACGTTACCCTGACGGTCCTTCCGCCGTCCGAATCGTGAAGTCGACCATCGACGCACCGCCATTGACGTCACAAAGTCGTTGACAAGCTTCAGCTTTCGTCGTTCTGTCTCGTGATGTTTCACGGCGCATGGTGGTCACGGCCATATCTGCAAGCTGCACGAGGTGCGGGGCTGATATCGCGGCCGCCACGGCCGGATCTGCGTGACATTGGCGGTCCCAACCGACCGCTTGGCTCAATCGCCCATTCGCGACCGGCCACCTGTGCCCATTAAAAACCGTAAGGGCGCATGCATCCCGTCGCCGCTTTTGCCATCGGTAAAGCGCACGCCGCGTCGTCCACCTGTTGAACATCGGGAACCTGGAGTGATTCATGGCATACGTGAGCACAGCGCCCGCCGCGATCGCCGCGGCCGCGACCCAGCTCGAAGGCATCGGCAACTCGTTTGCGTCGGAGAGCTCGGCCGCCGCAGCCCCGACCACAGGCCTCGCCCCCGCGGGTGCCGACGAGGTATCGGCGCTGCAGGCCGGCGTGTTCTCCACCTACGGCCAGCTCTACCAAACGGTCAGTGCTCAAGCTGAGGCCATTCACCAGCAGTTCGTGAGCATGTTGCAGAGCTCGTCGAGCTCCTACTCAGACACCGAGGCCGCCAACCAGGCCGGGGCCGCGGCGTCCTCGCTGTCCAACGCGACGAGCGGGGCGTCGAGCGCGGCCTCCAGCGCGGCGCCGACCACCATCACCGGCCTCATCTCCAGCCTGACCACCTTGCTGACCACCGGAATCGCCGGCGGCTTGTCCAGCAACCTGATCCAGGTGCCGCTGGACGAGGTGGGTAACTTCGCCTCCGCAGAATCGGACTTGATCGGTATGGGCGGTGGCGGTCTGATGACCGCGCTGGCCGGTCCCTCGACCGCGTCGGCCGACTTCGGCGGCCTGGGCACTGCCTTGGCCACCGACGTCAGTCCGGCAGGCGCCGTCGGTGCGGCCGGTGGTCTCAGCGGAGCCGGCGCTGCACCGGTGCTGGCCGCGGCCGGCGGAGGATCGTCGATCGGCCAGCTGTCGGTACCGCCCAGCTGGGCCGGCGGAGCCGGAATCCCCGGGGCGAGCACGCCCGTCACCCTGGCGTCGCAGAGCTGGACCGCTGCACCCGGCGGGGTGTCGGCCGGATCTCCGGGCACCGTGGCCGGCATGCCCGCGCTCGCCAACGGCGGTCGCGGCGGCTCGAGCTTCGGAGCCCCGCGCTACGGCGTCAAACCCAAGGTCATGCCCTCGATCCCCAAGCCGATCTAGGAACCCAACCCGGCCAACGACGGCCAATAAAACTTCAAACAACCACGGCGGCCTACTTGCCGCGGCGATCAATTGCGGATTCGTCGGTTACTTCAGCCAGCCCGGGTCAAAATGGCGGTCAAAGACATATGTTCCGGCATGGCGTAAGCGAACCCAGGGCGCCGCATAGATCTTGAAACCATGGCTCCGCGCCTGCCTACAGAAATTAAAGTCCTCCGCTATCAACCGGCCTAACCCAGGCTCGATTGCCGTGGAGTAAAACTCTTTGATCGCTTTTCGGCCTGGTAGATAGTCTGATAAATATTCGGCAGCGTCTTCGGCCAGGGCTTCGAACACGGCGCGCTTGATGAGCATGAACCCGGTACCTCCGGCTTCAATTTCGAACAGCCCGTCAGGGTCGGCATCCTCCGCTCCGCCAGAACCATCCAGAGGTTTCAATACGAATGAGCCGGCATAGTCGCTTAACCCATCGGGCGGCACGCCAGCCCTGACCGCCTCCGAGACGCGCGCCCAATCGATTTCTCTCTTGGGATATATCCCACACACGATGTCCTTGTCAGCTATCAGCATGCTGATTATGTCCGTGGCATCGAACCCGATATCCGCGTCAATCCACATCAAATGAGTAGCCGGAGATTCTAGAAATTGCTGGGTCAAGACATTCCTGGCGTTCGGCACGAGGGCTTCATTCCAGAAGGCGTACAACAAATCAACCCGGTTTCTCAAAAATACAGCGGGTAACTCAACCATCGACACGGTGTAAATCCCGGTGGCCGTGCCCCCATACATGGGTGTACCTATGAACACGGTTGGCGTGGACACATCGCTGACAACCTTTTCTCCCGCGTCCGCACCGAGTTCGAAAACCATCGCGCAACTATATGTTGTCGACACGCATGCCGCTCACGGCCTCAAAGCCATCGTTGGCGGAGCAAGCGAGGTCACAACTGGCCTGGAAGCGACCTGAGCCAGCTGGACACTGCGGATCCAGGTGGACCGTCCGGCCCGATTCGCTGGTCGCGGCCAGCGCCATCCGGGCCGTTAAGAAACCGTCAAGGCGCTATGTCGGCCAGGCATGGTGTTGCCAAGGTGGACCGTGGACGCGTCGTCCACCCGCAGCACAGCTTCTCCCCTAAGAGCACCCTGAGTTCAACCTGAGACTACGCACCTGCGTTCCGACGTGCCCCCAGTGGGATTCGAACCCACACTGGGCGGATTTTAAGTCCGCTGCCTCTGCCGATTGGGCTATGGGGGCCAGCGACGAATGTAGCGCGTGGCTGCTGAAACCCTGACCCGGCGTCCGAAACGGCAGGTCGGTAAAACCCGCGTGTTAAAAATTCCGTCCGAACGTTAAGAAGCCATTAACGCGGTATGCGGTCGCGCTCAGGTTACGCGAAGGTAGACCCGTGGACCCGACGCCGGATTCCAGCACTCACTGACACTGACCACTGTGGCCGACCCCTCGGGGCCGGCCGCTTTCCACACAGGAGAGACACATGGCATACGTGAGCAGAGCGGCCGCCGCGATCGCCGCGGCCGCGGCGTCCGACTAGGAATTTAGGGCGGCCAATGGTGGCCGGTTAAGCCTCAAACACAATCCGATCAGCAAGAGACGGGATTAAAAATGGTCTTTGACTTCGCAGCGCGGCCCCCAGAGGTCAACTCCGCACTCATCTACGCCGGCGCCGGCGTAGGCCCGCTGACGGCCGCCTCGACGGCGTTCGGCACCCTGAGTGCGGAATTGAGCTCGAACGCGGCAGCCTACGAGTCGGTCATCTCCCAGCTCTCCGGCTCGGAATGGCAGGGACCGTCGTCACAGGCGATGGCCGCCTCGGCCCAGCCCTACATCGACTGGCTGACCACCACTTCCGGGCAGCTACAGCAAGCGTCCACGCAGGCCATCGCGTCAGCGGCGGCCTACGAGACGGCCTTTGCCGCCAGCATCCCGCCCCCAGTTATCGCCGCCAACCGGGCGGCATTGGCAGTGCTCGTCGCGACCAACTTCCTGGGCATAAACACCCCGGCGATCATGGCGAACGAGGCCCTCTATGCCGAGTTTTGGGCGCAGGATGCCGCCGCGATGATGGGCTACGCCGCCGCCTCGTCAGCCGCCGCGACGCTCTCACCGTTGACCCCGCCGGAACAAAACACGAACCCGGCCGGGCAGGGACAGCAAGCGTCGGCGGTCAGCAGCGCCGCCAGCAGCAATGGCACCTCGTCGACGCTCAACAACACACTCGGTAACCTGCAAAACGCGGCGAGTGCGGCCGCTAACCCGGCGGCGGACACCCCCACCTCCATCCTGTCCGCTCTCAACAGTTTGTTCGGCACACCGATCATGGTCAATGGCATTTACAACATCGGTGTCACGCTTTCCTGGAACACCGCCATGATGACCGCCACGTTGCCACTTCTCGGCCACTTCCTCGCCGGCTCTCCGTTCGGCGTCACCATCAGCGACACCACCCCACTCGGCGCCGGTTTGGGCTTCGGCACGACGTTGGCGGGCGCATCCTCGGGCGCTGGCGGCATTGGCGGCGCAACCCTGGCCGGTGTGGGCTCGGCGTCATCGGTCGGCGGACTATCGGTGCCGGCCTCCTGGTCTGCGGCCACCCCTGCGGCCGCTGGCGAGATCACGTTGGCGGGGTCGACCGGGACCGCCGCCGCAGCTCAGACCGCTGGCGTCGCGGGTGGCGGCATGAACGGCATCATGCCGGGGATGGCCGCCGCCGGCGGCAAGTCCGGCATGGGCATGGGCGGACCACGCTACGGCGGCAAGCCCAAATTCATGCCCACAAAGGTGTTCGTCTAGGCGTTACACGGCAGGCGTGCCGCCTTCCTACGACGAATCGTCAATCTCGGCCGCTAGCAAACAAACGCACACGATAGGAGAAGCAAGTGCCTTCACGTTTTATGACTGACCCGCACGAGATGCGGTCGATGGCGGGCCGTTTCGATGTGCACGCCCAGACCGTTGAGGACGAGGCCCGCAAGATGTGGGCATCGAGCCAAAACATCGCCGGGGCCGGCTGGAGTGGCACCGCGCAGGCCACCTCCTACGACACCATGGGCCAGATGAACACCGCGTTCCGCAACATCGTCAACATGCTGCACGGGGTGCGCGACGGTCTGATCCGCGACGCCAACAATTACGAGTCCCAAGAGCAGGCCTCGCAGCAGATCCTGTCCAGCTAGCCGATCACCGAAACGTCTTAGGAGAACCCTCATGTCGATCAGTTACCAGTTCGGCGACGTGGATGCCCACGGCGCGTTGATCCG
>NZ_JBAPRN010000180.1:0-5483 GCF_049281135.1 Mycobacterium sp.
ATCTCGCGCCGACCTAGTGTTCGATGAAGCGCACGCGCTCGAAGACACCTTGACCGCCGCCTGGACAGAACAAATCGACGCTCTAGAACTCGAGATTCTGGTCAACAGCGTTTCGCCCCGCTCAAAACTACTGCGGCGCATCCGATCGCGGACCGCAACAGATCCCTCTGTCACCAAGGCTGTCCAGGACATCGCTGCCAGCAGCTCGCAAGTGCGTGCAACAGCGGCGGAATTCGCTAAGACAATTGACATCTACCTTCACGAATACGCGGGCAAATCGGATTCCGTCGTACTCAGCGCCGGCCTCGTCCGCGGCCGGCCCGAGTTCCGAACACTGCGGCAAGCCTCGGCCGCGGTCCGTTACGGGCTGATCCAACTGGCGAAAGCGGTTGGTCTACTGCGTAGCTCACTTACCGGCGTCGCGGGCACGGGAGCTGCGCAGCGGCGCCTTCGCGGCTACTCCGAGCGACTAGACACGGCGATCGATCTGCTCGGCAGCATGCGAGACTTGCCCGACGATCACCTCTGGGTCTACCGGCTCGCCGCCGATGAGGACGACCCCGCCGCCTGGACGTACGAGCGCATTCCGATACACATCTTTCCCGAGTTCCAGCAATCGATCGTCGACAAGACACATTCAACTGTCCTGTGTTCGGCGACCCTGACGGTCGAACACCACTTCGACTACATCGCATCCCGCCTGGGCATCGACGTCAAGCCTGATCCGCAAGAGGGCAGCTTCCACGGGCTGCGGCTGACGTCGCCGTTCGATTATGCGAAGCAGTCCACAGTCATCTTGACCAATCATCTCCCAGTTCCCATCCCTGTGAATGAGCGCGAGTTCTGCGAAGAGATGGCCGCAGATCAGACGGGGTTCCTGTCGCTGTCCGGCGGCAAGACCCTGACTCTATTTGCAGCAAGAAGCCGCATGGAAGACGTTGCGGCCCGCGTCCGGACCCGGACGCCCGAACTCGCCGAAAGAGGGGTGGAGCTGCTTGTCCAGCACGAGCTGGGTCGTTCACAAATCCAGCATCGGTTCCGCAACGAGATGGGTACCGTCCTCTACGGGCTTCGCTCGTACTGGGAAGGTTTCGATGCCCCGGGCGAAACCCTGTCGTACCTTTTCATCGAGAAGCCGCCCTATCCCCATCCGAACGATCCCCTGGTCTCCGCTCGACAGCGTGCGATTGCGGATCGCGGCGGTGACCCGTTCCTGGACTACGTCCTGCCGATGACGGCGATGCAATTTACCCAAGGCTTCGGCAGGCTCGTGCGTAACGAAACAGAGAAAGGCGCAGCCCTGGTATGCGATCGTCGGTTGCACGCCCCGACTCAGGCACGGCGCGTCATCCTCGGCTCGCTGCCGGATCCCACCATCCACGAAGCTATCGATCGTGATGACGCATGGACCCGGGCGATCGAGTTTGTCACCGGCGTGGCGCCTGACATCTCATCCGCGATCACATTTGGGCGCGACGATGTCTCGCAGCTCCTGGAAAACCTCCGGCTCGTTCCCGGTGAAGACCCGACGGCGAAGCTCATTGAGGCAGCCGAAAAGCTATTCGGGATCACCGAGCTGCACCCGAAGCAGTTGGAAGTGATGCGAGCGTTCGTTGACGGCAAGGACTTCCTCGCTGTGCTTCCAACAGGATTCGGCAAGTCCCTGTGCTTTCAACTGCCGGCACTGCTGGCTGCCGAGGCGCGGGCGACCGTTGTCGTATCGCCGCTCGTTGCCCTTATCAAGGATCAGGTCAACGACCTGCGTGGGCGCCGGGGCATCCGCCCGGTGCAGGGCATCACCGGGACAACGTCGCGGGTTGTGCAAACCGAGATCCTGCGCGACACCGCCGACGGCCGGGTCCGGCTACTTTACGTTTCACCAGAACGACTTGCGCGCGATCCTGTGCTCCGCGGCGCCCTGAGCCGTCAAGAGCTCAATCGAGTGGTGGTGGACGAGGCGCACTGCATCTCGGTGTGGGGCCACGACTTTCGTCCCGAATTCCGACAGGTGCCGGCCTCGGTCGCCACTTTCAGTACTCGGCCACCTCGAGCCGGCCTTACCGCGACAGCCACCACCGAGGTCGCAACTGACATCACAGCGTCTATGGCGCTGCAAAACCCAATCATGGTGCGCGAGCCCAGCGACCGGCCCAATCTCCGTTTCCGGGTTATCAAGTGTGCCAACGACCGAGAGCGAACTCGTGAGCTTCTGCGGTTCGTGACGTGGTCCAACGAGCACCCAGGCATCGTGTATGTGACCCGGCGCGCGCTGGCTGAAGAGGTCGCCTCGCTGCTCCGACGCGCCGGCCATGCGGCGCGTCCTTATCACGCGGGCATGGTTCCCGAGCAGCGCGATGCAGTCCAGGAAGATTTCGACGCGGACACGACACGCATCATCGTTGCAACGAAGGCTTTTGGCATGGGAATTAACAAGCCCAACATCGGATGGGTCGTGCACTACGACCTGCCCGACTCGCTCGACGGCTACGCCCAGGAAGCAGGGCGAGCCGCACGACAGCGCGATCTCACCGGTGATTGCGTATTGCTCTACACTCAGCGCGATATCGCACGCCGTAGAGGACTTCTGCAGGCCCAAGATGTGAAAGCTGACGCGGCGTTGACACAACGCTTGCTTACCGCACTTTGGACGTGCCCCGAGCGGGGAACCAGCAGGACGTTCGACGTCGATGAGATGGCGGATGTGCTGGGCGTCGATGACGACGAGATCAATGTCCATCTCGCGCAGTTGGAGAGAGTCGGCGCACTGGAGCAGGGCCTCGACTGCTCGGCACGCGGAACCGTCGACGTCGGGTTTCGCGAGCCCGAGGATGAAGAGGAACGCCGTTTCTTCCGAGAGCTTTTCTACCGTCATCACCGAGCACGGCCTAATGTCCGTCTGCAGCTGGACTTTCAGCAACTCAGCGAGCAGCACGGATATGACCCGGACACATTGGAGCAGCAACTGATCCAGTGGACACTGAACCGGCTAATCACCTTCTCCAGCTCCCGCCGACTTCGCCGCGTCCAACTGCGGCGGCGGATAGCTCGCGCCGACGCGCTCGCCAACGAGTCGACGCGCTGGAAGAAATGGCAACAACGTCGCCTCCAGGCCATGATCGACTACGCCGCAAATGAATCCGACTGCCGACGCGTCCTCGTCGGCAGTCATTTTGGTGACCGCGTAACCGACTGCGGTCATCGCGACATAGTGGCCTGCGACATCTGCAGCGGGCAGGCAGCACCGTGGTCATCGCTGGCCGATCACCTCGTTGCCGACCCGGAGTTGTTGATCAACGCTGAACTCACGGTGCTGCAGGCTGTCGCGTGGGCTTCATCGTTTCGCAAAGGTGCTTACGGGGAGATCAGCTTGCAGGCAGCAGTTCTCGGCAAAGAGTCGCTGGGTGTTGGACGACCGCTTGGCCAGGGCGTTCTTAGCTGCCCTCAATTCGGGGCGCTGAGACATGTGCGCAACGGCGAGAAGCGCTGGAACGAAGCCCTAGGTCAGGTCATCGATAAAGGACTCGTCGCTCGTCGTGCCGTTCAGCGGGAAGGCTCCACTGCCTCCTACCAAACACTCGTATTGACGCCAGCCGGCGCCCAAACTCTCGGAGTCCCAGTACAGCAACATGATTGAAAAACGAATCACACAGCAACTGCTGGAAGCGGGTGAGCTCGTGCTCACCCCAACTGAGCGCGTTGAGCTCGCGCTGCCAGAACACAGTACGACCATCAAGATTGAGCTTGAAGGCGAAGTATTCGGCACGCAATGGAGCGGGCGAACGCGACAACTCAGCGGAGACATGTTTACCGAGCGCCTTCAGGACTACGGCCAAGTTGGTGGATTGGTCCGCCTCCGCTACGTCGACCAGGTATACCGACTACTCCTGCTGCCACCCGGCTCCGGTTTGCAGGTCAGCCGTCAGCTTTCGCAACCCGCTGTTGTTCACAAGGTTGCACAAAAATCGAAAGCCGCGCGCCGGCGAGCTACCATCGACCGCCAATTCCACTCGGACGACGAGTACGACTGGGGATCCAGTGACCCGCGGACCATCGGCTTTCTAGTCGAAGCCCGCACGCTCTTCGGGGAACAGCTCAAAGCGGCCGGCTTCGACCCACTGGAGCTTGTCGAGTTGCGTTTGCAAGGAGAAGAACTGGCGACGCTCGACGATTTCGAAGAGCTCCTCGCAGTCGACGTCGCCAACGTCGATCGGATGCCGCATCAGGAAGCCGTCGCACGGCACGCCTTATCCCGCCTCCGCGGGCGAGCAGTGTTGGCTGATGAGGTTGGGCTTGGCAAGACAATCGAAGCTGGCCTGGCGGTCAAGGAATTGACTCTGCGTGGTCTAGCCAAGCGGGCCCTCATCCTGTGTCCCGCTCCCCTCCGCGATCAATGGAGAGAGGAGATGCACAACAAGTTCGACCTACCGTTCGATGTCGCATATCGGGGTTACGACATTGGCACGCAGGACAAGCTCATCGTCAGCCTGACTCTGGCCACTCGCGAAATCGACAAACTTACTAAAAAACCATGGGACATAGTCATTGTCGATGAGGCACATCGCGCAGCTGGGGCAGGCGCACGCAAACGTCGCGAGCTGATCACCGCATTGACGACCGCCTGCCGCTATGCATTCTTCTTGACGGCCACGCCTGTTCAGAACGATCTTCTAGAGCTTTACCGCCTAGTCGAGCTTTTACGTCCCGGCACTTTCACATCAGTCAGCGCATTCAAGCGGGAATTCATGACAGGCTATGACCCACGGAAGCCGAAGGATCCCGCGGCACTGCGGCGCCTCATCAGCAGCGCCATGATCCGCACGACCAGGGCTCAAGCCGGCGTCGACCGCGTCGTCAGACGCGCTGTCGATGTGCCGATCGAGCTCGGGCCACGCGAGCGCGAACTATACGTTCTGAGTACCGAACTGCTGCGCAACATCATGAATAGCCCAGGCGACACCATGCGGAGACGCAGTCTGGCGCTGCGCCTTACAGCGAGCCCATTCTCAATGGGGACGACTGCACTCCGAATGGCGGAGAGGCATCCTGACCCACGCGTCCGCGCTGCGCTCAGCGAGGTCGGTCATCTCGCGATGGACATAGCCGGTTCCGCCCGAGAAAACAAAGCTCTCGACATCACCCGCGGTTGGATCATAGACCATGGGCGGGTCCTGATATTCACCCAACACACCGACACGGTTACCGGGCTGCTACGGCGCATAGAGGCCGAGGGTCTCAAAGCTCGTTCGTTCCACGGATCGATGTCCCCCAGTGAACGGGCAGCCACCATTGCCGCTTTCAGATCAGGCGAAGCGCCGATCATGATCTCGACAGACGCCGGTGCTGAGGGGCAGAACCTCCAGTTCTGCAACTGCGTCCTGAACTACGACCTGCCATGGAATCCAATGCGTATCGAACAACGTATCGGACGCGTCGACCGCCTGACGCAGCCGCGCGATGAAGTATTCGTCGCCAATCTGTACGCG
>NZ_JBAPRN010000181.1:0-9603 GCF_049281135.1 Mycobacterium sp.
GTTCTAACGTTGACCGCATGACCGATCACGTCGCACTGCGCGCCGGGATCCCGCCGTTCTACGTGATGGACGTCTGGCTGGCCGCGACCGAACGCCAGCGCAGCCACGGCGATCTGGTGAACCTGTCGGCGGGCCAGCCCAGCGCCGGGGCTCCCGAGCCGGTACGCGCCGCCGCCGCGTCCGCGTTGCATCTCAACCAGCTGGGCTACACGGTGGCGCTGGGCATTCCGGAGCTGCGGGCCGGGATCGCCGCGTCGTACCTCGACCGGTACGGCGTGCACGTCGAGATGGACGACGTAGTGGTGACCACGGGATCGTCCGGAGGCTTTCTGCTGGCGTTCCTGTCCTGCTTCGACGTCGGCGACCGGGTGGCGGTCAGCAGCCCTGGCTACCCCTGCTACCGCAACATCCTGACCGCACTCGGGTGTGAGGTCGTGGTGATCGAATGCGGGCCGGAGACCCGATTTCAACCCACCGCCCAGATGCTGGCCGAACTCGATCCACCCGTGCGGGGTGTTGTCGTCGCCAGCCCGGCCAACCCGACGGGCACCGTCATCCCGCCCGCGGAACTCGCGGCGATCGCCTCCTGGTGTGACGAATCGGGGGTGCGGCTGATCAGCGACGAGGTCTACCACGGACTGGTCTACGACGGCGCCCCGCAGACCAGCTGCGCCTGGAGCACGTCGCGAAATGCATTCGTGGTCAACAGCTTTTCCAAATACTTCGCGATGACAGGGTGGCGGCTCGGCTGGCTACTGGTGCCGACCGCGCTGCGCCGGGCGGTAGACCGTCTGACCGGGAACTTCACCATCTGCCCACCGGTGCTGTCGCAGCACGCCGCAGTCGCGGCGTTCACCCCGGCAGCCGTCGACGAAGCAAACGGGCATCTACACCAATACGCCGTCAACCGCGCGACGCTACTCGACGGCTTGCGCGGCATCGGTATCGACCGGCTGGCACCCACCGACGGCGCGTTCTACGTCTACGCCGACGTCTCGGACTTCACCGATGATTCGATGGCATTCTGCTCAAAGCTGCTGGCCGACAATGGCGTAGCGATCGCCCCCGGTATCGACTTCGATCCGGAGCGCGGCGGCTCCTACGTCCGACTCTCCTTCGCCGGACCGGCCGGCGACATCGACGAGGCACTGCGCCGAATGGGCAGCTGGCTGCCGGGTCGTTAGGACGTCAGCTCGTCGATTCGGGCTTCGAGCGCCGAGCGTTCGCCGGTGTCCGCCACGTTGATCCCGAACCGGTCAGTCAGCGTGTCGACCACCGCCGCGGCGTCGGGCAGCACGATCTTCTCGGTCTTGCCGTCTTGGTGGATGGAGAGATGGCGATCCGAGAGGTTGCATCGCCCGTCGGCCGTCACCAGAGAGGCCATCAAGTTGGTGACGAAATGCGACGACGGGTGGGTGGAGACATACCAACTCCCGACCTTCAAATCGATCGGGGGCGCTGTTCTGGTGGAGAATTCGTACAACGACTGCCACTCGTCGCGAATCAGCGCCTCCAGCACCAGAGCACCGCGGCGATCCTGCAGACGATAGGGCTCATGCGTTGTCTGCTGGACGCTGCCGGTCTCCAACCGGAGAGGCGACGTCGGCGTCTGACCGCCGAAACCTACGTCGACCAGCAACAGCTGCGGCGCCTCGGGGAGGGTTACCGCCAGAAGAGTATGGGTTTGTGACGGTACCGGCGCGCCAGGTTGCATCGTCCAGATCACCCGGGCCGCGAACCGCCGCACCCCGAAGCCGACTGCTTCCAGCACGTGACCCATCAGGCCGTTGTGCTCGTAGCAATAGCCACCGCGGCGCCGGTGAACCAGCTTGTCGACCAACGCCTCTGGGCCCAAGTCGTCGACAGGCACGCCCAGCAGCGGGTCAAGGTTCTCGAATGGAATCGTTTGGGTGTGCGCCGTCACCAATTCGTGCAAGACATCGAAGGTTGGGTCGGCCGCGCCGTGATACCCGATCCGTTCGAAGTACCCGTTGAGATCCAGCGTCATGTGGCCCATTGTGACCAGCGACGGCCGGGTCACACCACGCGGGCCTCCACCAGGCTCAACGGCGATGCGGTCGAGACTAACCGAGTCATCTGAAATCCAGCTTGGCTGAGCAGGTCTCGGTACTCCGCGGCCGTGCGTTCGCGGGCAGCCAAGTTCAGCAGCATCTCCAGGTCCGCCCATTTCCCAGGGAAGTCCCGATCGTGGTCGGGGATTACCAGTTCCACCAGCAGGATGGTGGCGTGGCGACCGGCCGCAGCGCGAACATTACGCAGGATCTGGACCGCCTTGTCGTCGGGCCAATCATGCATGATGTTCTTCAGCAGGTATGCATCGCCACCGGTCGGAACGCTGTCGAAGAACGATCCCGCTTCGATGCGAACACGGTCCGCAACATCTTTCTGGCACAGGATCTTTGGTGCGCCCGAAACGACCGCCGGTAAGTCATACAGCACACCTTGTGAGCGCGGCGTCGCGGCCAGGATGGTGGCCAACAGCGGTCCGTGCCCACCGCCGACGTCGACGATCGTGGGGTAGGCACTGAAGTCGTATCCCGCCGCCACGGAAGCATCGGTGAGTTCGGAGATGCTGGCCATCGTTCGGTTGAAGAGATCGGCGTGCCGCGGATCCTCGGCGAAATAGTCGAAGCTTTCCTTGCCGTGCAATACCGGGACCACAGATTTTCCGGTGCGTATCGAATCCGCCAAAAGTGTCCACCGTTCGCGTTGCTCGCGCGATCCGTAGAACTGGGCAGCCCACACCATCGATGCCTCCGTGTCCGAACACAGTGTTCGGGCAAGGGAATTCAACTCGTAGCGACCGTCACGGCGACGCTGGAAGATGCCTCTACCAATCAATGCGCGCAGCAGCCGATGCAGTGCGTCCGAATCGGCGCCGACCTTCGCCGACAACTCGTCGATGGTCAACGGCCCGTCGGCCAAGGCGTCGGCCACGCCCAGTTCGGCAGCGACGCTGATCGCCTGCGACACCCAGGTCGCGATGATCATCTCCATCATCGTCGCGGGCGCGGGCATCAACCGCTGGTTGAGTCGATACAAGTGATGGCGCACCCACTCGACGACGCGGGCGGCCGCGGCAGGCGGCACTTTCGCGGTCGTCGACATCACCGCGCCTCGGCGAGCGAACCGCGGCTGATCTCGGTCGAGATATCGCGATGACTGACCCAACCGAGGAACCGCGTCAGCGCCCACGTCATCAAGCGGTCCGAGATGAGCGCCGCGGGCCGCAGCGCCGACTCGCTGCGCGACACCTGCTGCATCGTCACCCAGGACACCGCCTTGACCTTGCGGCGCCGGGTCTTCTCGTACCTGCGCAGCGCGCTGCTGACATCGACGCCTTCGGGCAGATCTGACAGCGCTTTGCACAACACCATCGTGTCCAGCAAAGCCTGATTGGTGCCCTGTGCAAGCGTGGGCGGCATCGTGTGCGCGGCATCGCCGAGCAACGTCACCGCACCGGCGCCGGCGCGGGGAATCGGGTGCCGAAAATGCGGAAACGGCGACGGGCCCAGATCGTCGTCGGTCAGAGTTGCGAGGACCTCATCGACCAGATCGGACCAGCCGGTGAAATGCGACCGGATCATTTCGATGGGTCGTTGCGGTCTGACAAAATCCGGCGACCAGGGCAGGTCGAACCACCACTGCAGAGCAGAACCGCCGGCGGGCCACAGGCCAAGATTTCCGTGTTCGCCGATCATCATCCTGGCGACATGCGGGTCGGGAATGCGGGGAAGGTTGACAAGGCCCTGCCAGCTGCACCATCCCGTCGACCTTGCAGCCGGCGCACCGACGACATCGCGGACAACCGAGTGCAGTCCGTCCGCGCCGATCAGCACATCCCCGTCGGCTGAGCTGCCATCCTCGAAGTCGACCCGTACGCCATTGCCGTCTTGCACCACCCGCGCAGCACGGGAGTTGCAGCGGATGCGCTCAGCCGGAAAGCCATTGAGCAGTCGTTCCAGCAGGATTCGGCGCGGCACCATCCGAACCGACGCGCCCAGCCGGTTCACCATCGCGTCGAGGTCCATGGTGGCGAGCGGCCGGCCGGTGGATGTCACCACTCGCACCGCCGACAGCTGTTGACCGGCCCCGGTCATGTCGACACCGAGCTGGTCGAGAACCGTTGCGCCGTTGGACCAGATCGTCACGGCGCCGCCGCCGGCGGTCACGTTCGGGCGCTGGTCGAAGACGGCGACGTCGTGTCCGTCGCGCAGCAACCCGCGGGCGACCGAAATGCCGCTCACGCCCGCGCCGACCACCAGGATCCGGGATTTCAATAGACGCCCCGCCCTAGTCCTCTGCATGCCGCTCGTAATCCCACCGCTCCAGCCAGGCCTGCAGTCTGACCAGGCCGTACCCGAAGACGGGGGTGGCGACCCAGAAGTAGACCATCACCAGCGGACTCATCTCAAAACCCTTCTCGGATATTTCTCTTAACCACCTGCTCCTACCACGCGATACTTCGACGAAAAGTTCATCGCGGCGCCTAGCATCCCGGCATGACCGACTTCTCGAATCTGCCGCCCAGCGACCAGCAAGCGATCGGTAAGACGCTACTGACCCTGCTGGCGAGCTTCCGGAACCGCGACGCGGAGGCGCTGCACGCGGTGTATGCCGATGACGCCGACTGGGTGAACGCCTTCGGCACGGTCAAGCGCGGCCGCGACGAGATCGTCGACTATCTCAGGGGCCTATTCGCCGACGACAACTTCAACCGGGGCGAACCCGAGGGCCCGCCCGAGACCAGTTTCCGGGTGCTGACAGCCGACGTCGTCCTGGTGTCAGCGCACCTGCGGATCAAAGGGCAGGGGCTGGTCGGCGGCGGAACGCTCGACCGGGACAACTTCTCGCTGCGCGCAATGCAACGTCAAACCGATGGATCGTGGCTGATCGTCTCGGAGATGTTCCAGGATGCGAATACCGAAACGACCTATGCGCAGTGAGAAACTGGGCCCGTGAGCCTGGTGATCTCCGACCACGAACGGGCCGCGCTGGCCGAGCTAGCACGGTTCCCGCTGTTCGCCGCGCTGACCGGCCGGCGATCGCGCCGATTTCCGGTCGGCGGCCGGATACCCGCTGGGGCGCTGGCCTACACCAGCCGGCGGCCGGTTCAAGCGCTGTCGGACGTCGAACGGGCGCTTCTTATTTCGGTGACCGGCGGGGTTACCGGCTGGAATTTCGGGATCACGCACCATCCCGGCTATGCGCCGTCTTTCCCGAACTACTCGGGCAGCGCGACAGGGCGGACCTTCCCGTCGGCCGCGGGCTTCCACACCAGCCAGCTGTTTTTCACCGACGACACCGGCACCTACCTGCTGCCCAGCCGCGACCAAACGCCACGCGAATTCGGCACCATCGAAGCGTGGATCAGCCACACCGCGAACTCTTACGTGCGGATCTCGGACACTCGCCTCGAACTGCCCCGCGAAGAGCCGTACATGGAGGGCCACAACACCTGGATCGGCAATCACCCGGGCAGTCTGCTGGCCTTCCCGGCAGCCGACCTCGCCGAACACCTGATGGAGAACCTGTGGTTCTTCGCGGCCAACGGCTACCCGATCACCGACGACATCAATAGCCGCACTATCCCAGGCCTGGAACGCTTTTCATCGCTTACACACGCCGACGACCCGCTCCCGCTGTCCTTCGTCGAGCAGTACACAATCGCCGAAGCGAGTGCGGAACTCTCCATCGCCACCAACAACGGGGTGCTGGCCCTGCAGGCGATGGGCCTCGGCGGGTGGACCTACGACGGGCTGGACCGGTTGTCCGTGCTGGGCGGATCCGGCGATCCGCGGGCGCCCGGGCTGGGTTTCGTCGCCGACAGCGATGACCGCTGGCCGTTCCCCAATGTCACCGGGTTACCCGGCTATTTCGAAACGCTCAGCCCGCCGCACGTGCCGTCGATCGCCGCCGGGGTGGAGAAGCTGGTGGCCCGAAAGTTCAGTCCTGGCGGGCCATTTCACCCCGACACTCCGGGGCCGTGGGCAGATAGCGGGAAGGTGCGTGGCTCGGCCCTGCCGCCGGAGGGCATTCAAGAATTGGTGACCGCCGAGGCGTCGTACATCTACGACACCTTCGGCAAGCTACCCGGCACGATGCCGACGGTGCATGTCCTGATGTACCTACAGGCCCAACATCTCGACACGGATTTCTACGACGAGTTATTCGGCCCTGGCGCCTATTTGGGTACCCATGCCGACCACCAGACTCGCTGGCACCGAAGCTAGACCGATCTGCTCGCGCTCATCGTGACGCCCGCGGGCGCGTAGCAGTCCGGGTCCGCGAGTTCCCAGTCGGCCCGCCAACTGGCCGGCGCGTGGTTCAGCAGTACACCGGGCTCGAGCCATTCGTAAAGCTCTGCATAGGAACGCTGGTCGGTGGGCGATACCCGCTTGCGCAGCATTTGCGGGTTGAGCATGGACAGTTCCGAGACACCCATCGAGGCCATCATGCGCATGGCCTGCGCGACGGTGGCGCGCTGGTAGTTGTACACACGCTCGCTCTTGTCGGCGACGTCGAGGGCACGGGCCCGATATGGATCCTGGGTGGCCACGCCGACCGGGCAGTGGTTGGTGTGGCACCGCTGCGATTGGATGCAACCCGCTGCCATCATCATCGACCGGGCGGAGTTGGTGTAGTCGGCGCCTTGGATCAGCCGCTTGATGATGTCGTTTCCGGACGCGACCTTGCCGCCGGCCCCGATCCGGATCCGGTCCCGCAGACCCGCTCCCACCAACGCGTTGTGCATGGTCATCAATCCGTCGGTGAGCGGAAGCCCAATGTTGTCTTCGTATTCCAGCGGCGCCGCTGCGGTTCCGCCCTCGGCGCCGTCGACGATGATGAAGTCGGGCGTCACGCCTTCGGCCAGCATCGCTTTGCACGTCGCCAGCACGTCGATCCGTGAGCCGACACACACCTTGAAGCCGATCGGTTTGCCGTCGGCCAGTTCACGCAACCGCGCGACGAACCGGATCAGTTCCCGCGGGGTGTGGAACGCCGAGTGTGCGGCCGGGCTGACGCACTTCTCGCCGACCGGCACTCCGCGGTACTCGGCGATCTCCTCGGTGACCTTGGCGGCGGGCAGCACGCCGCCAATGCCGGGTTTGGCGCCTTGGCTCAACTTGATCGAGATGCATTTCACCAGCGGATGAGCGGCTTTGGCCTGGAACATCTCTGGATCGAATGTGCCGTCTTTGGTGCGTGCACCGAAGTAGCCCGAGCCGATTTCCCAGATCACGTCGGCGCCACCAAGGTGATACGGGGTCAGCCCGCCTTCCCCGGTGTCGTGGGCGAAGCCACCCTTGTGGGCGCCGTTGTTCAGGGCGCGTAGCGCGTTGGCAGACAGCGCCCCGAAGCTCATCGCGGAAACGTTCATCAGCGCCATGTCGTAGGGCTGCGTGCAATCGGGTCCGCCGACCCGCACCCGGAACGGCTCGGCGGGCGGCTCGACCGGGCGCGCCGAATGAACCAAGTACTCGTAGCCGATCTGGTCTATGTCGCGCTCGGTCCCGAAGGCCAGCTCGGCGGCTGTGCCTTTCGACCGTTCGTAGATCAACGATCGAACGTCGCGGTCGAAGGGACGTCCGTCGAAGTTCCGCTCGATGAAGTACTGCTGTATCTCGGGCCGCAGGGCCTCGAGCAGGAAACGCATATGACCGAGGATCGGATAGTTCCGCAGCACCGAGTGCTGTCGCTGCAGGAGGTCGTAGACGCCCACGGATGCAATGACCGCGACAACCGCTGCCGGTATCCACCACACCCACGTCCAGAGCAGCGCCAACGGCAGCAGTGCCCCGGCCAGGGCAGTCAGCAGTGCAACAGAGACAAAACGGATCAATGCAGCCCGCCTCCCGCGAAAGAGTGTTCGTGGCGAAGCGTAGCGCTAACAAAGAATCAAGACCGAGGTCGCGGCGATGGCACGCGGCCGCACGCTCAGAGCCAGGTGTCCTGGGTGGTCGTGGTGAGGAATGCTTCCAAGTCGTCACGCCACTGCGCGGGCGTCGTCTTGTCCGGCTCGATGCCGGTGTAGTCGCCACGATAGAACAGCAAAGGCCGCGGCTTGATCTTCGGTACTTCGGACAGCGACTTCACCGCGCCGAACACGACGAAGTGATCGCCGCCGTCGTGCACCGAGGCCACCGTGCAGTCGATGTAGGCCAGCGACCCGTCGATGATCGGCGAACCGAGTTCCGAAGGCGCCCAGTCAATGCCGGCGAATTTGTCCGGTTCCTTCGAGCCGAAGCGGGTCGAGACGTGCTGCTGACTCTCGGTCAGTACGTTGACGCAGAAATTCCCGCTCGCCTCGATCGCCTTCCAGGACCGCGACACCTTGGTCGGGCAGAACAGCACCAGCGGAGGATCCAGTGACAGCGCCGCAAAGGATTGGCAAGCGAAACCCACCGGCACGTCGTCGTGGATGGTGGTGATGATCGTGATTCCAGTGCAGAACTGACCCAGCACACTGCGGAAGGCGCTGGCGTCGATCCGCTCGGACATTACTTGAAGCCGACGCTGAAGTCGTGCCCCCAGAGGCTGATCGCGGTGCTCTCCCGGGCAACCCAGTCGACGTCATCGACTTTTCTTCCCTCGCAGCCGAATTCGACGTCGAATCCGCCGGGTGTCTTCATGTAGAACGACAGCATCAGGTCGTTGACGTGGCGGCCCAGGGTGGCCGACATCGGCACCTTGCGCCTCAGCGCCCGGTCCAGGCATAACCCCACGTCGTCGGCTTCTTGCACCTCGACCATCAGGTGCACGATGCCGCTGGGCGTCTGCCCGGGCATGAAGGCCAGGCTGTGGTGACGCGGGTTGCAGCCCAGGAACCGCAACCAGGCCGGCGGCCCGTCGGCGGGTCGGCCAACCACCTGCGGCGGCAGTCGCATCGAATCACGCAGCTTGAAGTCCAGCACGTCGCGGTAGAAGTGCAGCGTCTCGACGTCGTCGCGAGTCGTCAGCACTACATGGCCCAGACCTTGTTCGCCGGTGACGAACTTGTGGCCGTATGGGCTGACTACCCGACGGTGTTCGAGCGCGGCGCCGTGAAAGACCTCCAAGCCGTTGCCCGAGGGATCGGAGAATCTGATCATCTCGTCGACCCGACGGTCGGCCAGCTCGGCGGCGGTGGCCTCCTTGTAGGGCGTGCCTTCGACATCAAGTCGGTTGCGGATCTCTTGCAGCCCTTCGGCATTCGCGCATTCCCAACCGGCCTCGGACAGGTGATCATGCTCGCCCGGCACGATCACCAGGCGGGCCGGGAAGTCGTCCATCCGCAGGTAGAGGGCACCCTCGGTGCTGCCTTTGCCCTCGACCATGCCGAGGACCTTCAGGCCGTAGTCGCGCCAGGCCTGCATGTTGGTGGCCTCGATGCGCAGGTAGCCAAGTGAACGGATGCTCATCACGCACCTCCTAGGAAGTCGATGGTCAGCTTGTTGAATTCGTCGAACTTCTCCACCTGCGCCCAATGCCCGCACTGGCCGAACACGTGAAGCTGCGCGCGCGGAATCGTCTTGAGCGCTACCAAGGCGCCGTCGAGCGGGTTGACCCGGTCTTCGCGGCCCCAGATCAGCAGCACCGGCT
>NZ_JBAPRN010000182.1:0-13776 GCF_049281135.1 Mycobacterium sp.
GATCCCACTCGCGCGGCGGTACCCCGGGAATGATCGGCTAGGTACAGTTTGCTATATCCAGCGGTCGTGCATCGCGCTCGATCGGTCAGCGAGTGCAACCGCGAGGCAGACGTGGCAACGACGACGCAGACAGCAACAACGCGTCCTACGGCGACGCTTGTCGTGGTGTCCACCGCGGGATTCCTGGCCAGCCTGGATCTGTTCATCGTGAACATCGCCTTCCCCGAGATTCGTCAGACCTTCGGCGCAGCGGACTTCGGAGCGATGTCGTGGATCCTGAATGCCTACACGCTCGTCTTCGCTGCTTTCATGAATCCGGCGGGCCGGCTCGGCGACCGATACGGCCACCGCCGGATTTTTCTGACCGGCCTGGTCGTGTTCACCCTGGGCTCCACCGCGTGCGGGCTGTCCGGATCGTTTGTCGCGCTGGTCGCCGCCCGTGTCGTCCAGGCTCTGGGCGCCGCGATGCTGATGCCGAGTTCGCTTGCACTGCTGCTGGCCGCGGTTCCGCCCGCCCGGCGTGCGGTTGCGGTCAGCACGTGGTCTGCCATCGCTGCCATGGCAGCGGCGCTCGGGCCTCCCGTTGGCGGGTTTCTGGTCGAATTGTCCTGGCGCTGGATCTTTTTCGTCAATGTTCCGGTTGGGCTGCTGGCGCTGGTCGCCGGACTCCTGGTGCTGAGCAAGGCCCCGGGCGCCGGTAGCGGCATTCCCGATCTATTCGGTGCGCTCTGCCTGGTGGTAGGGGTTGGGGCGCTGGTGTGGGCCCTGATCGAGCTACCGGTCACCGGCTGGCACGCGCCGAGGGTGCTGCTGGCCGCCATCGGTGCCGGTTGTGCGATCACCCTGGCGGTGTGGCGTTCGCTGGGTCATCGATCGCCCGCGGTGGACCTGGCCGCAATACGGGTGCTGCCGATGTGGTCGAGTTGCCTTGCGCTGCTGGTGTTTTCCGCGGCCCATGGCGCGATGCTGCTGGGCGGCGTGATGCTTCTCACCACCGTCTGGGGCATGCCGCCGGCCGTCGCCGGCTTGTGCCTGGCGCCGGGTCCGATCGTCGTGGTCGTTGTGTCGCTGACACTGGCCGGCCGACTGATCGACAAGCTCGGCATCGCCGTCGTCGCCGCGACCGGTGCAGCGCTCTATGTCGTCGGGATCGGGATCTGGCTCTGCACCATTGGTCCCGTGCCTGATTACTTCACCGACTATTTACCGGCGCAACTGTTTACCGGCGCGGGCGTGGGATTGGTGATGCCGAGTCTTTCCGCCGTCACCGGCGTGGCGTTGCCGTCGCACCGGTGGGGAGCCGGTTCGGCGGTGACCAATACCGCACGACAGCTGGGCATGGTGCTGGGCACGACGGCCCTGACCATGATTTACCAACCCGGTATCGACCTCGCTGCGGTTCGGCGCGGATGGGCGTTCGTCGCCGTGGCCGCCGGCAGCGCCGCACTCATCGCGGCCGTACTCGCGTTCCGGTGGAAGGCTGCCGCCGACGAGTCACCGATGCCGGCGGAAGTCCAATGCGTTGGCGGGCTTGCTGATTAACTAGTCGGGATGGCCGACATCACCATGCTGATCCTCACCGACCACGACTGGTTCCGTCAACAATTCGCCAAGCTGGATGTTCTGCAAGCCCAGACACCAGTCGATCAGCGAGCGCTGGAACGAGTGTGGCGTCCACTTGCCGACAAGCTGGACGTTCATGCCTACATCGAAGAGAAGATCTTCTACCCACAACTACTCACGCGCGGCACCGAGGACGCCGAAGGCGAGACGCTCGATGCGATCGGTGACCACAACGACATTCGCGACGGGGTGCGCGACGCCAACGCCGCCGCGATAGCCAGCGACGAATGGTGGGCGGCGGTCGGTCGAACGCGCCTGGCCAACGACGACCACATGGGCGAAGAAGAGCGGGAAGGCCTGGCCGATTTTCGTCGTCACGCACCGATCGGTCTGCGCGAAGCACTGGGGCGTCAATACCGCGAGTTCATGGCCCAACATCCGACCACGAAGGGACTGTCAATCGTCGACCGCGACCCGGAAAGCTACGTCGCGGAACAGGAAGGCGCGGCGCGGTTGCCGCGCAAGGACTTCTCGCTCGGTATCGGCAGCCTGAAGGACGAATGACGATTCATGCGGCCTGGGTTACCAAGCCGCATGAATCAATCCTTCTGGGGCGGTTCAGCCGTGGCCGGAGCCGCAACCGACGCCCGGAAGACATCCGGTGCCGCCGGGGACGCCGCCCGGACCCGCGAACTGCCCGCCGGAGCCACAGCCGACACCCGGGAGACAACCTTGTCCACCGGGGCCACCGCCGGGGCCGTTGAATTGGCCGCCGGAGCCACAGTTGCCGTTGGAGTCGCAACCGCCGCCACCCGGGTCCTGCTTGAAGACACTGTGGGTGGGTCCCGCCGTGGCTGGGGAGCCCACTGAGGCCTCAGCCGCGGCCACGGGCATCACGGCGATCGCTGCCGCAGCAGCCCCACCGATAACCAGCGGTTTCATGAAATTGAGTTTCTCGAACATGGTCATAAACGGCGTTATACCCCCTTCCACACATGTCCAAAACATCGGATTTCAGTCGTGATGGTTGACGATGTTGAGCACATTGCCGTCGGGCGCCCGAACGAAAAAGCGTCGCAGGCCCCACGCTTCGGTGGTCAGCGGATGGACGATGTCATAGCCGAGTTCCTGTGCTTCCGCGTACGCCGCGTCGATGTCATCGGTGCAGACCGAAATCACCGAATCTTCCGAGGCAGTCGCATCGCCGGTGACCAGTTGGAGCCGCGCCCCGGCGTCGGCCGAGGAGTAGCGGGCCACCCAGCCCATGTTGAACTCTTCGTTGGTCAGCCCCAGGTAGTCGGTGTAGAAACGCTTGGCTGCTTCGATGTCCGCGACTCGAAGGTTGGCAAATATCTTCGTGGCTTGCATGCAGCTCTCCTGATGGTGTGAAGGCGGCGGCGACCTCCACGCTAGCGGCCACGCTGCGGATTACGCTGGCGTCCATGAGCGGCAAGCGGGTGTCCGGCGGAGTGGTGCACAAGCTGCCCGCAGACCTGCGCCAGGCGCTGCTTGCCAATTCGACGGCACTGGCGGCTTGGCAGGACATCACCCCCTTGGCGCGCAACGAGTTCATCTGTTGGGTCGACGACGCCACACAAGACGCGACCCGAAAGCGCCGCATCCGCCGGACCCAGGAGGAACTCGAGGAGGGCCTTCGCCGACCTTGCTGCTGGCCCGGTTGCAAACACCGCGAGCGCACTGGGAAATAGCGGCCGAATCGACTCTTTACCCCCGCCGAATTCAGTACTACGCTCCGTGGTACTACGTTGCATAGTAGAACTCGGTTGGGCCCCATCTCAGCGGTTTCAGCCGTGAGGGGATGGTTGCCATGAACCTCCGACCGGCGGATACCGCGGTGCGCCAAGCCCACGACATCGATGAGCGATATCACCCTTCGGCCGCACTACGGCGCCAGCTCAACAAGGTCTTCCCGACGCACTGGTCGTTCCTTCTCGGCGAGATCGCGCTGTACAGCTTCGTCGTTCTGCTGATCACCGGCATCTATCTGACACTGTTCTTCGACCCGTCGATGATCGAGATCCCCTATCACGGGGTGTACCAACCCTTGCGCGGTGTGCAGATGTCGCGCGCCTACGAGTCGGCGCTCAACATCTCGTTCGAGGTACGGGGCGGGCTGTTCGTGCGCCAGGTACACCACTGGGCCGCACTGATGTTCGCCGCGTCGATCATGGTTCATCTGGCTCGCGTCTTTTTCACCGGAGCGTTTCGCCGCCCACGCGAAGCCAATTGGGTCATCGGTTCGCTGCTGCTGATCCTGGCCATGTTCGAGGGTTATTTCGGATACTCGCTGCCCGACGACTTGTTGTCCGGCATCGGGCTGCGCTGCGCACTATCGTCAATCATGCTGGGATTCCCGGTGATTGGCACCTGGCTGCACTGGGCCTTTTTCGGCGGCGACTTTCCGGGCACCACGCTGATTCCCCGGCTCTACGCGCTGCACGTTCTGGTGCTGCCGGCGATTATTCTCGCGCTGATCGGCGCGCACCTGGCGATGGTCTGGTTCCAAAAGCACACTCAGTTCCCCGGCCCCGGTCGCACCGAGAACAACGTCGTCGGCGTCCGGGTCATGCCGGTATTCGCGGTCAAGTCCGGCGCCTTTTTTGCGCTGACCACCGGTGTCCTCGGCCTGATGGGCGGCCTGCTGCAGATCAACCCGATCTGGAACTTGGGTCCCTACACGCCATCTCACGTGTCGGCGGGATCCCAGCCGGACTTCTACATGATGTGGACCGAAGGCCTGCAGCGATTGTGGCCGGCGTGGGAGATCTACATCGGCCACCATACGGTGCCCGCAGCCGTTGGTGCCGCGATGATCATGGGCATCGTGTTCGTGTTGCTGACGATCTATCCGTTCCTGGAGAAGCGGTTCAGCGGAGACCACGCCCACCGAGCCCACCGCAACTTATTGCAGCGTCCACGCGACGTGCCGGTGCGCACCGGGATTGGGGCGATGGCCATCGCCTTCTACTCGGTACTCACATTGGGGGCGATGAACGACATCATCGCGCTGAAGTTCCACATCTCACTCAATGCCACCACCTGGTTCGGGCGCATCGGCATGGTGGTGCTGCCACCGATCGTCTACTTCATCACTTACCGCTGGTGTGTTGGGCTGCAGCGCAGCGACCGCGCCATCCTCGAGCACGGCATCGAAACCGGCATCCTCAAACGGTTGCCGCACGGCGCTTATGTCGAACTGCACCAGCCACTGGGACCGTTACCGCTGGAATATCAGGGCGCTCCGGTGCCGACGAAAATGAACAAGCTCGGCTCCGGCGGCTCCCCCGGTTCGGGCAGTTTCTTGTTCGCGGATCCCGACGCCGAGAACACCGCGATATCCGAGGCCCATCACGCCGCCGAGCGCCGCGCGCTCACCGCATTGCGGGGTCGCTGAAGATAGCCCACACCTAATACCCTCATCTGATGGCGGGCGAGACGGGCCGACATCGGCGGGATCCGGCCGCCGGACCGCACTACCACGTCGTCGCTGAAAATCCGGATGGGGAGCTGATTTGCAGCGATGGATTCACCTGGCCATCGGCGCAGGGATTCGCTGCCGACCTAGTCTCACCCCCGCCGGGAGCCGCGGTCTACGAGCCGGTGCAGACCGTGTGGATCGTCCAAGGCGCACCGGTGGGGTGTCCGCTGGCACACGGCGACAACGTCCCGGCTGACGAGCAAGCCGTACCAGGATTTCTGGAACATGCGATCCAGCAGCAGCCGTACTGGTCGGCGTAACCTTCGCTGCCCGTACAAGCCGCAGGCCATGATGTCGGTATGACCACCGAGATCCGTGTGCTCGACAGCGAAGGCGACCTGGTCGCCGCGGCGAATCTGTTTCGTACCGCGATGATCGGCTTCCCGCCGTTGGCGGGTCTGGCACCTGGGCAGATCACCACCCTGCTGGAACGGGGCCGAACCGTCGGCGCCTTCGTCAAGGGCCAACTCGTTGGCACCGCCGATGCCGTGACGAGCGGGCTCACCCTGCCCGGCGGAACCATCGTCGGCCACGCTGCTGTCACGCACGTCGGGGTTCTGCCGTCGTTCACCCGCAAAGGCATCGCCACCGATCTCATGCGCCATCAGCTGCACGACGTCGCCGCGCGCGGCGAGACCGTCGCGACGCTGCGGGCTTCGGAGGCGACCATCTACGAGCGGTACGGCTACGGCGTCGCGAGTTCATCGCAAACCATCGAGGTCCAAACGGGGCGAGCAGAACTTCGCCCCGGTCTCGGGACAGGCGGGCCGGTGCGCCTGCTGGAGACCGAGCGGGTGTGGGACGTGCTGCCCCGGATCTACACCGAGAACCGGCCGTCACGTCCGGGAACCATCGATCGCCCGGATGTGTGGTGGCAGGGTGCCCGGCTCCGGTCTGAATCATCGCCGCAGCCCTGGTATGTCGCAGTGCACGGTGAGCCGGGATCTGAAACAGGGTTCGCTCGTTACCGGCCGATCGACACCGACAAGTGGTTTGTCAGCGATCAGCGCACCATCGCGGTGGAAGACTTCTTCGCACCCGACAGCAACACCTACCTCGGGCTGTTGCGATTTCTTCTCGGGCTCGACCTCATTGATCGCGTGGTGTTTTGGATGCTGCCAGTCGACGATCCGATGTCCTGGCTGCTGCTCGACCGGCGCGCGGCGCGGGTGACCGCCACTCACGACGAAACGTGGTTACGTGTCATCGATGTCGAGAAGGCGTTGTCTGCAAGGCAATACGGGGGCACCGGAGATGTCGTCGTCGCCGTCGACGACCCACTGCTGTCCGACAATTCGATCAGCGTTGCTATCACCGGCGACGGCGCCGAACAGACCGACCGGCGCTCGCAACTGCGCGTCGGCGTGGCCGGCCTGGCCGCCGTGTTGCTCGGCGGCGCGACATGGCGCAGTCTGGCCGTTGCCGGGCTGGCCCACGCGGAGAATCCGTCAGTGCTCGCGACGGCCGAGCGGCTCTTCGCGATACATGAAGCACCACACGCCGGATTCTTCTTCTAGCGCATCACCGTCACGGGGTACCCAGTAGTTCTGAGAGTTCCGCCGCCGAAAAGCGGCTCGGCCCAAGCTGATTGCGCACTGCTTCGCGCGACGCACGCGCCAAGGCGGCGTTGAGCGGCGCGGTGATCCCGTGCTGGTGGGCGATCCGGACAATCTCGCCGTTGAAGTAGTCGGTTTCGACATTGCCGGTGTTACGGCTCAGCGACTGCCAGGTGGAATTGCTTGCGCCGGTATCCGGGCCGGGCACCGGTCGCGGCGTCGGCCCGTCGACTCGGGCCGCGGTGGACATCTCGAACGAGGTGAATTCGATCCCCGCATGCCGCAATACATATTCACCTTCATGGCGCAGCGCCGCAACGACTTCGGTGGTATCGGTTCCATCGGCAGACAGCGCGACCACCGAATTACCGAGATTGCTCAGTAGCTTGTTGTACTTCCATGGAGCCACATCGTCGACGACGCGCACCTGGACACCCGCGGCGCTCCACGTCATGTTCACCTCGCCCAGCAGTTCACCGTCAGCAGGCGAATTGCAATGCGACGGCCAGCGTCCGATGTGGAACTGGCCCACCACCGGCCAGCACCGGACGATGACCTCCCCGGGTTCAAGGTGTACGGCAGGCAACCAGACACAGACACCGAAAACCCGCCGGAAATAGCGCAACGCCTTCGCCTCGGCGACAACGCCGTTGAGGGCAGTCATCGCCGGAAGCAGGTCGCCGGCGCTACCGATGATTCCGTCGGGACCGTGGACCGGCTGATCGACCCACTGCTGCAGCGCCACATCCAGTTGTTGGGTTTTGGTCGCGAACACCAGCACGTCGTCGGAGGTCAACCGCAGACGCTCGGCGCCGGTCACCGCGCTGACCGGCGTGTGGAAGATGCCGTCGGGTGTCCTCAGCGTCAAGCCTGTGGTCGCCAGCGTCTCCGCGTGACGCCCCCGGGCGACCAGCACGGTGGCGACACCCGCCCGAGCGAGCACTCCGCCTACCGTGCCGCCGATTGCTCCTGCCCCGACGATGACGTATCGGCGGCCGTTCAGTCCCGGTTCATGCGTCTCGTCCAATGCCATTGGGCGAGAATACGTCTGCGGACCGCACGCGGGTCAGACCAGGTAGTAGTAATGCTTGGAATCACCATTGCTGCTGACGGCCTCCGCCGGAACCTGCGCGCCCGATTCGTCGAACCCACGTAACGCGTGGGCGTAGCGAACGGCCTTCAGCGTTGCGGAGAACTCCTCGTCTTCTTCGGGAAAGACCCGCTCGGACGGGAACCATTTGTCGAATCCGACGTTCGTCAGCAGCTTCCACAGGTCGGCTTGCACACCCGCGAGCAGGACAGTCACGCCACGATCGGATTCTTCGCGCACGAACTTCTCGATCCGCTCGATGACCACAGCGTCGGGATGGCGCACCCGCTTGACCCGCAACACCAGGAACTTGATGTCCTCCTCTTTGATCCGCTGTCCCAGCGTTTCAAGATAACGCTCGAGTTCGGGTGCGGCACCGAAGAAGAGCTCGCCCTCGAAGTCGTAGATGATGATCGACCGGTCGACCGGGTCGCTGGGCACCCTTTCGCGGACCACCCGTTCCGGGGCCACCACCAGCTCCCTGGCCTTCAGCTTCGCCGCGCGCGGCACGAACAGCAGGATCGACAAGGCCACACCGAGCAGTACCGCGGTGTCCAAGTCGATCAGCACGCCGGTGAACGCGGTCAGCAGGACCAGGCCCGCGTCATAGCGGGATGCCTTGATCGCGTAGCTCAATCGCTTGATGTCGATCAGTCGTGCGGCCGTGATCAGCAGCAGTCCGGCCAGCGCCGCCCGCGGCATGTAATGCAACAGCGGCGCGAACAACAGCACGACGACGGCGACGCCGATCGATGCGATAACGCCGGAGAACCGGGTCACGGCGCCGGCCTGGTAGTTGATCGGCGACCGCGTCACCGAACCTGAGCCCGGCAGGGCCTGGAAGAAGCCGCCGGTGAGGTTCGCCAGGCCCTCCGCGATGATCTGCCGGTTGTAGTCGATCTTCTGCCCGCTCTGATAGGCAATGGCTTTCGCGATCGACAGCGCTTCGAGCAGTCCGATAAAGGCGATGGCCAACGCGCCTTCGGAGAGTTGACCCACCTCGCTCAGTTGCACGGACGGGATGTGCGGCAGCGGCAAGCTCTGCGGAATTTTCGCGGTCAGGGTTACCGCCGTCTTGCCGGTGTGGTCTTCCGTCGACCAGCCGGCCAGATACGCGATCAGGGCCGCGATGACCAGTGTCGCCAGCAAATCGAGTTGCGGCAACCCGTAGCGTTTGACCAGCCGCCGCAAGAGGATGGCCAACACCACGGTCGCAGTGCTGATGACCAGCGCGCGGTAGTTCAGCGCATCACCGTGGAACAGCGTGAGGTAAGTACGCTTCAGCACCGATTGCCGGCCGTTGCCCTGGTCCTTCACCCCCAGCGCGTTGCCGAGCTGACCTATCGCGATCAAGACGGCCGCGGCCAACAGGAATCCGAGGATGACTGATTCGGAGATGTATCGAGTCAGATCACCGAGCTTGAACACGGCGATGAGAATCTGGAAGACGCCCACGAGGACGCCGAGTAGAAACAGCGCCTCGAACAACACGGTGCGATTCTCGGGATCCAGGAAGGCCAGCGAGCTGAACACCAGCAACGAAATCGCGCTCGTCGGTCCGTTGACCAGGTGTGAGGATGATCCGAACACCGAAGCGACGAATGTCACCACGATCGACGAATACACGCCAAATTTCGGATCGACGCCGGCCACCAACGCATAGGTGATGCCCTGTGGCAGCGATACCGCGGCAACCGTCAGCCCAGCGATCAGATCCCGGCGGGCTTTGTCTCCGGTGTAGTTGAGGCTGTGAAATCTGTCCGAAATACTCATGGCGTCTTCGTCTTTCGCCGAGGGTGTGCGGACGCGTTTCTCGCCGGAGCAGAGGAAACCACGTCGTAGATACCGTTATTGCCGAAGAATCTCTCGCGTGCGTCGTACCAGTCTTTGGCGATCGCGGTGATCGGGAACAGCTCGATAGCGGGCAGCCGGTCCTGGTGTTTGGCGAGGGTTTCCGGATTGATCGGGCGATAGCCGTACTGCGCGGCGGTCTCCTGCGCGGCATCGGTGTAGAGGTATTCCAGATACGCCTTGGCGTAGGACGCGATCTTCTTGTTCTCGAGATTCGCATCGACCCAGGCGACCGCCGGTTCGGCGCGGATACTGACTGGCGGATAGACGATTTGGAGCTCGTCCTTGTTTTCCGCCACCTCGCGTAACGCCTCGTTCTCCCACGTCAGATGCACGTCGCCGACCTTCTCGGTGGCAAAGCTTATGGCCGCGCTGCGGGCGCCCGGGTCGGCGACCACGACGTGGCTCAGAAGGGCCCTGACGAAATCGGACGCTTGGGCATCGCTGCCACCGCGCGTCGTCACCGAGCCCCAGGCGGCGAGGACGCTCAGCTTGCCGTTGCCAGACGTACGCGCATCGGGATTCACGATCTCGATGTCATCCTTGATCAGGTCGGGCCAGTCGTGAATGCCTTTTGGATTGTCCTTGTGGACGACGAACACGATCGTCGACGTATACGGCACAGAGTTATTGGGCAGACGCTGTTGCCAATCAGCCGCGATCAGCCCCCGTTTGCGCAGCGCGTCAACGTCGCTGGGCAACGCCAGCGAAACGACGTCGGCTTTCTGCGTTCCATTGATGACGTCGGTGGTCTGGCGGCCCGAACCACCGTGAGATTGCTTGACTTCCACCGTGACACCCGTTTGCCGCCGGTATTGGTCGACGAATGTCTTATCGAGTGCCGCGTACAGTTCACGGGTCGGGTCGTAGGAGACATTGAGAATCTGGTTCGGCGAATTGTCGTGATGCAGGTTGTGGATCGCGATGAGGCTGGCCGCTACGACGATGGCGACAACGCCGACGATATTCAGCCGCGGTACCGAGAAGAGAAACCTGCGCCAACGCGACGATGGCTGCACGGGCTCTGTCATTGCCGCCTCCATACCCATAACCGGAATCGTGAAAGTTGCCGGCCACCGGCGACTGAAATTTGGAGACTATCGATCGAACTTTGAATACACAGCGTTGTAAATCAGGCTGATCGCAATGGCCCAGTCCCGCAGGGTGATTACCGGCTTTCGCTTCGGTCGTTGCCGCATTTATGCAGACCAGGCGCATCTCGACAATCGATGAAGACGATCGCGACTGTTCGCTGGACGAGATGCGACGGAATGGCGCCACCTACTTAGGGCGTCGCCGCGCCAGCAATTCGCGCACGGGCCGTAGCTGTTGGTCGTCACGCCCGGGTGCCCACAGTCCTATCAGGACAGCACTGACCGCTACCAGTACGCCGAGCACCAACAGCGACGAATGCATGGCGTCGATGAACGCCATCTTGCTGACCTCCGACAGTCGAGCACCCGCCGGTCCCAGCCGTCGCGCGACCTCCAGCGCTTGGCCCAGCGACGTGCTCGCGGCGTCCCCCACCGCTTTCGGGAAGCCGACCAGGTTGGGCGCCAACGTCTTCGCATATCGCGCGGCCAGCATCGATCCGGCGAGCGCGATGCCGAGCGCGGCACCGATTTCCCGGCTGGCATCGTTGACCGCCGAGGCCACTCCCTGCTTGTCGTCCGGCGCGGTAGTCATGATCACCGATGTCGTCGGTGCGGTGCACAGTCCGATGCCGGTGCTCATCACCAACATCGGCCAGGCTGCCCGCCAATAGGGCGAACCCAGTTTGATGCCGAGCATGCAGATCGACCCTGTCGCGATCAGCATGAGTCCACTGAACACGACCGCACGCAGACCGAGGCGGGGCAGATACCAGAAGGACAGCACGGACAGCACGAGCATCGGGCCCATGATCGGGCTCAGTGCAAGCGCCGTTTTGCTGGGGCTGTAGCCAAGGATCAGTTGCATGTACTGCATGAGCAGGAACATGTAGCCGAACATCGACAGGAAAAAGACAGTGATGGTGGCGGCGCCGGTGGCGAATGCGGGAACCGTGAACAGTCGCACATCCAACAGCGGATAACGCTGCCGCACTTCGACGAAGCCGAACGCCAGCCCCAACAGGATTCCGACGCCGAGGCTGGTCGCCACCACTGGATGGGTCCACCCACGCGCTGGCGCCTCGAGGATGCCGAAGACGAGGGTGGCCACGGCGCCGCCGATGACCAGGGCTCCGCGCCAGTCCAATGGCTTGGCGTCGGCATCCCGCGAACTCGCGATGGTCGACGTCAAGATGAAGATGGTCAGGGCTGCACCCGCGAAGGCCCAGAAGATGGAATGCCACGACCAGAAATTCAGCAAAGCGCCGGATCCGAGCATCCCGATGACGGCACCCGATCCGGCGACGCCGGCCCAGATGCCGACCGCTTTGTTCCGCTCCTCCTTTGAGTAGGCGGCGGTGATCAACGACAGCGTGGCGGGCATGATCAACGCCGCGCCCGCACCGGCAAATCCGCGGGAGACGATGACGATCAAGGGGTCGGACAGCAGGGCCGGTATCAGAGATGCGACTGCGAATATGGCCAGACCGACCAGCATCGCGCCCCGTCTGCCGTAGCGGTCACCCAGCGCGCCGGCCGGCAGCAGAAGACACGCGAGGACCAAGGTGTAGCTGTCCACGACCCAGGTGAGCTGGGTCTGGGTGGCCGACGTCGCGATCGCTATGTCAGGAAGCGCGGTGTTCAGCGCCACCATCGAGGAGATGACCAGCAGCACGCCAAAGCACGCCACCGCGAGCAACCAAAGCCGGGCCCGCTCGGACAAGCCGGCGAGAGCGAAGTCGCTGTCTTGGCCCGGGTGGGTCACAGCATTGGCCACGCGCCACCCCCTTGAGCGATCAAGCTGCGCTGTCCGAGACCACCTACGTCCTGGTTTCGAGACTAACAGTCTCGTTTCGAAGCTGCGCGCCGAGATCAGGTCGGCGCGGGCCCGACCAGCAGCTGTTTGATCACCGGCGCGGCCCAGCGGCTGAGCTCCTCGCGAGTGAGAGCGGCCACCGGTGGATTCACCAGCACGTATCGCGTGATCGCGAGGCCGATGACGAACGCACCCATCAGCCCGATCCGCTGCACGGGATGGTCGGGGGTTGCGGTGATCAATTTGGGCGCAACCTGCTCGGCAAAAACTCGCCGTAGGGTCTCGGCAGCGAGCGGGCTCGTCATCGCGGCCCGCAACAGCGCCAAGAACGTTTCGTCCTCTTCCCACACCGCGAAGAAGCGGGGCAGCAAGATGGCGGCGACCTCGTCGGGATCGACATTCGACAGGTCGGGAAGGTCGATCGCGAAATCCGCTGCCGCCGCGAACAAGTCCTGCTTGCTGCCGAAATACCGGATGACCAATGCCGCGTCCACACCGACATCGGAGGCCACGGCGCGCAGGGTCGTGCGTTCGTAACCTTCGGATCCGAAGCGACGGCGCGCCGCGGACAAGATGTCGGCGCGCGTCTGCGCCGCGTTACGCGGTCGAGTCGCATTCATGACGGCGCCGGCCCGACCAGAAGCTGCCGAAACACCGGTGCCGCCCATCGTCGGAGCTCTTCGCGGGTGAGGTCGGCGGCCGGGACGTTACCCAGCACCGACCGAGTCGCGGCCAGCCCGATCACGAATGCGTCGGTCAACGCGATCCGCTGCTGGTCATAGTCGGGGGTGGCGGCCTTCAGCGTCGGCGCGACATGAACAGCGAGGGTCTCGTTGAGTTTGTCGGCGGCCACGCGGCTGGTCATCGCCGCCTGCAGCAAGGCCATGAACGAGTGGTCCTCTTCCCACACAGCGAAGTAGCGCGGCAACAGCATGTCGGCGATGTCGTCAGGACCCGCATCGGTCAGATCGGGCAGCTCGATGGTGAATTCGGTGGCGGTGGCGAACAGGTCCTGCTTGCTGCCGAAATACCGAGTGACCATCGCCGCGTCCACGCCCACATCTCCTGCGATCGCACGAAGAGTGGTGCGGTCGTAGCCGTCCGCCGCGAACCGGCGGCGCGCGGAGGCCAGAATGTCCGCCCTGGTCTGGGCGGCGTTGCGGGGCCGTTTTGTCATCGTTCACCAACTCTATGTCATCAGCCGTTGACTAGGTACACCGCCGGGCGTATGTTGAAGTCATCAGCCGTTGACAAAAGTCATCGGTTGTTGAGATAGAAAAAGCTGGTGGTTCCATTGAACGTCTGTCAAT
>NZ_JBAPRN010000183.1:0-3220 GCF_049281135.1 Mycobacterium sp.
GGTGATGCGGGCCCGCTTCGGGCGCAGCGTGCCGATACCGGCGTCGCTGCCGCCGGCTGCTGACTTCTTCGTTCGGGTCCCGGCGGTCGTGACGGCGGCGGGTTCGATCAGGTCGGTCATCGCGCAGTCGAGAATGTCCAGGAGCGCCATCAGGATCTTCAAGCTGAGCCGTTCGGGTCGTTCCACGACGAGTCGATAGACCTGGCTGGAGGACAGCCGGATTCCGCGTTCGGCCAGCGGTTCGAGCAGGTCGGTGGTGGCGAACATGCCGCGCTCGGCCATCACCTGCCGCAGCCGCCAGCGGTAGTCGAGTTTGGCTGCCATCTGTCCTCCTCAGTGTTGTGGGCTCGGCGCGTCCAGCGCCGGTCCGAGTGCTCGGCGCAGCGCGGTGTTCATGAAGTCGCTGCTGACGTGGGTGTAGATCGCGGTCGAGGTGTCACAGCGGTGGCCTACCTGGTGCTGCAGGAACAACCGGTCGACGCCGTCTTCAGTGAGGTGGGTGACATAGGAATGCCTTATCGAATGGGGCGAAAGCTCCTTGGACAGGCCCAGCGCGTCGCGGTAGGCGACGAAGCGGGCGTTGATCTCGGCCGGCTTGATCCGTGCGCCGCGTTCGGTCACCCACAACGCCGGATGATCAGCCAACCCGAAGCGGGGCCGGATGTTGTCGACGTAGTCGACCAACGCCTCGACGGCCCAGCCCATCAGCGAGTGCACCGTGCGCCGCCGCGGCGGCTGACCACGCACGGCCTTGCCGTAGCGGACGCTCACCATCCCGTAGTCACCGAACTCGGCGGCAGCTGGGTTGCGGCCCCGGCCCAGCAGATCGAGCTTGGCCGTCTCGTTGCGCCGCAGCCCCCAGCCGTAGACGACCTTGAGCAGCGTCGCGTCGCGGTAGGCCGCCAACGACCCCTTGCGCTTGGACTTCGCGGCCCGCTGCACCTGATCGTCTGCGTAATCGAGGAAACGCTGCAGCTCCTCCCGCGACAGCGGACGCGCCTCGGGGCTGCCCTCGTACTCGTTCAGATGCGCGATGGTGTTCCACTCGTGGCAGATCGCCACCGGGAACTGCCCGAACTCCTGCTCACACGCCACCGCCCAGCCGTAGCGGCCATCAGTGAGATAGTCAGTGAACAGCCGCAGATCGGTCTGGTAGCCCCGGATCGTCGACGGCGCAAGGTGATTCTCCGCGGTCAGCGTCAACGTCCACTCGTCCACGTGGGCAGGGCTCCACTGCCACGGGTATTCGTTGGTGAACGCCAGGAACCGACGCATCAGCCGGACCCTGGCCTCGATGCTCCCCGACAGCAGGCCGCGGGCCGCCTGCTGTGCCGACCAGCCCCGCAGCATCGCCTCTACCATCGCCTCCTCCGGCCGCAGCTGCAGCACCCCGGAGACCAGTTCCGTGCTCGCCGCACCAACCAAGCCGACCCGCCGCACCACAGCCCCTCTCCTCACCAGACGGGCGTATCATGCATCAGACGGGATCGACCTATCCAGCCGACAGGCCGCAAAGCCGGCTATCGCGTTGAATTAGAACCATGTTCACGCCGCCAACTCTCGGAGTGCCGATCCGCCAACGCCCGTCTGATGCAATTCCCGAGGGTTCTTGTAGCCCATGGTCACATTGATGTCGCGGTGCCCGACGATCACCTGCGCAATGTGCGGCGGGAGCCCGTTGAGTATGGCGTCGGTGATGAAGATCCGCCGGAAGTCGTGCGGGGTGAAGCGCAGCAGCGAGCCACTGTCAGGGTCGCGCAGGCCGCACCCGTCCAACGCTTCTGTGATCAGGTCGCCGATGCCGGACAACGGGAACCGCCTGTTCTCACCGGCTATCGGTCGCTGGAACAGAAATGGTGTTAGCGCGGACCAGACCTTCTCCCGGCTGTCGTAGCCGAGGATCAGCGGGACTGCGCCGGAGGGATCGCGGACCCGGTCGATGATCTCGGCCAGCACCTCGGCGAGCTCGGGGCTGACCACGAGCAGCCGTTCGGCGTCGGTCTTCGACGGGGCGATCTGCAACAGCGGGACCAGCTCGCCGGTGTCGGGCAGCTTGCATTGCACCAGGCTGTGATGACTGAGTTCCACGAGTTCCTCGACGCGCAGCCCGGTCGCTCGGAACACTTCGACGGCCGCCCATGCCCAGAAGGCCCGGTCCTCCTCCTTCGCGAGATCGCGGCGGGTGCCGGTCACGGGGTCGTGCACCCAGACACGTCCGGCCACCGCGCGATCGTCGACGATCGAACGAACCAGCGTGGCGCCGGTAGCGCTCGTGAAGGACTCCCCGGCCGGTGTGGCACGGCCGACGTCGAGCAGCGCGCGTGCCTGCGTTCGACGCACCGTGAGGCGTTGCGCGAGTGCCGGCACGGCTGGGAGCCGTTCACGGGTGCGCGCATCCATGCGCGCCTTCCTTTGGCGTATGGCTTTCTTGCGGTTGATCTCCTCCGCGCCGACCGGGCAGGGTGCGACCCACCGACTCCACCGGGCGGGATCCTCAACCGCCCAGTGCGCCAGGTCGAGGTAGAACGAGCGGACAGGAGTTAGGCACTCGCGGTAGTTGATCCGCTCGACGACCTGTTCGCTGACCTCGCCGTTCGCCGACCGGATTCGCTGGGTCATCGTCCGCAGCCGCAGTTTCCAGTCCTGCGCGACGTGACGGGGCAGATCGAGGGTGGTCACCTCCGGGTGGTGTCGTTCGATGTCGCCCCAAAACCGCTTGCCGAGGTAATAGGCCAACGCCTCGAGGCTGGTGTGGTCCAACGCCGGTTGTCGTTCGCGGAGATACTCGACGAGCAGGTCCCGGATCGGGCCGCGGCCGATCACGTAACGGTCGATCAGTTCTTCCGGCGTTCGTTGCCCACTGGTGTAGAGCGCGCGCAGCGTCAGCGGTGCCCGCTCGCCGAACAGACCGAGCTCTCGCAGGATGCCGTAGAACGTGACCTGGCCGCCGCGAGTGGCGCGCACCACGTTTTCGGCATCGAACAGTTCCAGCAAGTCGCCGATCGTGATCTCGGCTAGCACACCACCCTTGCACGCCAGGATCTGCGCGACCCGGTAACGCATCGCCCTGGCATCGACCTCGGAGACCCGGTCATTGCTGGCGCAGCCGGTTCGGAGCCGATCGAATCCGGCCGGGTCGCGAGCGGCCTCGAGGTTGCGTGCCAGCAAGCCGCCGCGAGCCGCCGCGCCGCTGACCAGCCACTGCGGCGTCGGACGGATC
>NZ_JBAPRN010000184.1:0-7887 GCF_049281135.1 Mycobacterium sp.
GTATCAATGAGTCTGTGCCAAACGATTCGGTATCTGCGAGAACTGTGTACAGCTCCCACTTCTCACCGGCGGGTCCGGTCACCCACACCTTGTCCTGGGTCGCGAAGCAGCAGGTCGTCCCCAACTCCTGTTCGGTGAACATTCCCTCATTGGTCAGGCGGGCAATCTGGGTGTGGACGGCGGCGCTCGACTCCACCTCGACGCCGAGGTGATTGAGAGTTCCACCGTGGCCGCGGTTTTCGATGAGGACGAGCTTTAACGGCGGCTCGGAGACGGCGAAGTTTGCGTAGCCCGGCTTGACCTTGGCCGGCGCGATGTTGAACAGCTTGGAGTAGAACGCGATGGCCTCATCGAGGTCATCAACATTGAGGGCGAGTTGAACGCGGGCCATGACAACTCCGACCTATGTGGCTTATATCGAACTGCTGACTCCCCCGATGATGCCACCTCTTCGATATATGTCAATCTTTGTGGCAGGATGGTCGCATGCCGAAGACGTTGCCTGCGGTCGATATGTCCGCGCCGGTGTGCTGCTCGCCGGTGGCCGCTGGACCTGTCGACGACGCCGCCGCCTTATCAATTGCGTTGCGGCTCAAGGCGTTGGCGGACCCGGTGCGAGTGAAGCTGGTCTCGTTGCTGTTCAGTTCGGATGCCGGCGAGGTGTGCAGTGGCGACCTCGCGTCGGCAGTCGAATTGACCGAGTCGACCGTGAGCCATCACCTGTCCCAGCTACGCCGCGCAGGTCTGGTCGAGTCCGAACGACGCGGCATGAACGTCTACCACCGTCCGCGCCGCGACGCGCTCGTCGCACTGTGCACGGTGCTAGACCCGAACTGCTGCCGCTAGTCAGTCGTCGGCACCGCAACAAGCGGCTCAGTGTTGTGGGTCAGGTGCGAGACTGCCGTCGGACGCGATGTGGGCGAAGATCTGCTGGATCAAGGTGAGCACATGGGGATCGTCGACGGTGTAGATGTGGCGGCGGCCGTCTCGGCGCGCGCTGATCAGTCCGGCCAGGCGCAGCTTGCTCAGGTGCTGGCTCATGGTGGCAACACCGACACCGGTACGTTCTGCCAGGGTGCTGACGTCGTGGACGTCTTGGGCGGCAAGCCACAGCACGTGTAGCCGTGTCGGGTTGCTCAAAAGTGTGAATGTGGCGGCGGCCGAGGCTAGTTGCGGCCGGGTGGGTTCGGCTCGCGGAACCACGTTCGCGGCTTCGGGTGGCCGTACTTTTTGCTTTGCCATGGCGGCATCCATTCTTACGCACTGGTGAGGATGGGATTCGCCTCTTCAAACATTTTAACACTTGCGAATATGACGAAACGTCGTCAAACTGGAACGGTCCGTCGGCGAACGTGCCGAACTCCTACGCATCGAGATCGCGAGGCACAGACATGACTTCTCCAATCAACGAGGCGTCCGCCGCGGTCGCCACCCCCCACGTGCGTTCGTTCCGCCCGCTGCGATCACTGATCGCCGGCCTTGTCCTGGCGGTCGCGCCACTGAGCGTCATCGGAGTAGCGGCCCCGAGCGCACACGCCGATTACGCCGTCGACAGCGGCAGTTTCCACGGCGCGCTCTCTTCCAGGGGCATCACCTTCACGTCCACGCAAGCCGCGACCGCCGCCGCTCGCGAGGTCTGCGGCGAACTCGATCAAGGTGTGCAGGCGAGTGACGTCGCGAACAATGTGATGACACAGTCTGGTTTGGACGGCTATCACGCCGGGTTTTTCGTCGGAGCCAGCATCGCCGCGTTCTGCCCACGCCATAGCCAGTAGAACCAACCACATTCGAAGCTGGCCAAACCTGTTGCACGGCATAGGTAATCAGGCGGCCACAACTCTTCTGTTAGCGACTCGCTGTGAGTTTGCGCTTGCGCGTTGCCAGGGGCCAACGGACTCGTTTCCCACACAGTGAACCGAGCGCAAGGCGCCGATCAGCTGGCCAGAGCCCGCATCGCTGTGCCCACGATGGCGTCGGCGTCGGCCGGCGTCAATCCTCCGTGCCCGGTCGCCCTCCGGTACATCGCCGGCCCGAAGATGAGATCCAGCGCAACCTCGGGGTCAAGATTCGGATCCAATTCGCCGCGGGCGACTCCGCGGTCCCAGATCGTCCTCACCGCTTCTCGGCGGACGTTCACCTGGTGGGTTCGTATGCGCTCGCGTTCAGTTGGGTAGAACTGCGACTCGCCCACGAGTTGGGCGTAGATCAAACCGAGTGGACTGGAGTAGAAGCCCATCATGCCGCGCAACGTCAGGCGGAAATCTTCGGCCGCTGACCCGGTGTCGGGCACTGGCGCGTCGGCCATCATCTGGTGCAGGAACGCGTCGATAGCCACGGCGGTTCTGTTCGGCCACCATTTGTAGATGGTCGCCTTGCTGACCCCGCTGCGTGCCGAGATCCGGTCGACCGATGCCCTGCGCAGGTCGTCCTCCAGCATGAGTTCCATGGCGGCTTTCAAAACGGCGTAACGGTGTTCCTCGCTGCGGGGTCGACCGCGCGTTCGACTTGGGGCCATTCCTCAAGTTTCCCATCCGTCGTTGGTACAAACCTAATTACTAGACGTCCCGCTGTGAGTTCGCTTCTGCGCGTTGCCAGGAGCCCAACAGGACGTGCAACATCTGACGTGGATTTCTCAGATCCACATCAGACATCCTTCAGGCACGTCTCAGCCGTACCTCGAATGTTCGTAAAGGGCCCCTTCATGCAGCGCGATCTTCAACCCTGGATCACCACTGGTGTCGTTCTCGTGGGCGCCAGCCTGATCGCCGTCAATCCGGTGGCTACACCGCGGCCTGACGTGCAGCACCGACAGGTCCGGCTCGTCGACTACGACGAGTTCGACTTATCTCAGCTGGTCAGCACGAGCGAAGCCAACTGGTCCGGGTTGGAATCGGTTCTCGGCAGCAGCAATTGGCTGACCGACCCAGACATCTCCCAAGGTCTCAGCACAGTGCTGGGCGATCTGTCGACCGGCACCGCGAACCCGGTGACCAACCCGATCTCACTGCTCACCGAGGGCGCGCTGCTGCTCACCAGCGGCGGCGACGCGTCCAACGCCGCCTCCACCGCGCTGACGGCCGTCACGGACAACGTCGAATCGGCGCTCAGCAGCGGGGACTACTCCGCGGCGCTCACCGACCTCGAAGACGGGCCCAGCACGGTCCTGTACGCATTCCTCAACGGCTACCCGGAAACCGTTGGCTCCGGGCTGATTTCACCCGAGCTCGGGCTACTCACCAACACCACCGACGGCGCGGCCACCGGCCAGATCGACGCCCTTCAACAGCTGAGCAACACCATTGCCGACGAGTTGTCCGCGGTCGGCGGCGGCAATGTGACGACGACCCCGACCCTGATAGAACCAGGCTCCCTGGACATCGCTGTCAACGTCAGCACAATCCTCAACGACCTCGCCCCCAGCGGCACTCTCTCCCTGCCGGTCAGCCTGGACAGCCTGCTCAGCGACGCCGCCCCCGGCGGCACGCTCAGCCTGCCGGTCTCCGTCGACGATCTCCTCGGCGACGTCGCACCCAGCGGGAGCCTCACCCTGCCGGTCAGCCTCGACAGCCTGCTCGACGGCGCTGCTCCCGACGGCACTGTCTCCCTGCCGATTTCGCTGGACGGGCTGCTCAGCGATGCCGCCAGTGATGGCAATATCACTGTGCCGGTCACCATCGACGCAGTCCTCGGCGACGCCCTCGGCAACGGCGGCAGTATCAGCGTCCCACCGATATCCGTCGACACAATCGTCAACCTGCTCGGCGATCCCTCCTACACCATCAACCTCGGCATCGCCAAAGAAACCGTCTCCCTCCAAACCTTCATTAACGACCTCGGCATCGGCAACGAGACCATCACTCCCCCATCCATTTCCGATGCCACTGTCCTCAGCGACCTCGAGTCGGCGCTCGGCAGCTCCGGCAACCAGGACATCACCGTCTCCGTCAGCAGTCTCGAGAACCTTCTCGGCGCCGCCGGCAGCCAGGACATCAGCGTCTCCACCGCCACCCTCGAGGGGCTGCTGGGCACCTCCGGCAGCAGCGACATCACCCTGTCGATCTCCGACTTGCAGACGCTTCTCGGCAACGCCGGCAGCCAGGACATCAGCTTGTCAGTCAGCACTCTCGAGTCGCTCTTCGGCGCGGCCGGCAGCTCGGACATCAGCATCCCGGTTAGCACCCTGGAGGGGCTCTTCCCCAGCACGCTGAGTCTGGACCTGGACATCCCTGACGTGACCGGGGGCGCCGTGCCGACCTACGACGTGGACCTGGCTCAGGACCTGTTGGCCGCGCTCGGCAGCATCGCACCGGTGTCGTCGGATCTCTCGAGCCTGTCGGGCACCGACCCGACGCTCGACGTGACATCCCTGTTGACCAGTGTTGTGACCGACCTAGGCTTGCCGGTCTCGATTACCGGTGGCGATCTCACAGTGAACCTCACGGGCCTTGCGTCGGAACTGCTCGCCGGCCTGGTGCCCTGAGCTCGGACGCGGCGTCGGCGGGCGGGAGGACCCGTCGGCGCCGCCCGGGTTGTGTCAGCCGATCACAGCAAGGCAGTCGCGGGCGATCGCCAGCCTCTTGAGGTCGACCGAAGGCTGCCGTTCCTGTTTCACGTCAACGGTCGCACGCCAGTATTCGAATGTGCTTCTCTTCACTCGGTGACGACGGACTCAACAGTCGCCGGTAGTTGCCAACGCCCTGCTGGGAATCGAGATGCTGCGGGCCCAGTGCTGGTCGTTCATGATCGGTGCGTCGTTGTTCGCGGTCGGTACAGCGCCGGAGTTCGCGGCGTTTTGCGGTGCGGGCGCCAGGAATCTGCTGTGCCTCATGGGCTCTTGGTTTTTCACTAGCGCCGCACTGATCCAACTGTTGCTTGGGTTGACGATCGAAACCCAACAACATCTTGAGCCAATGCCCCGTCGATGCACGCCTTGGCGCGCGACACACCCGGAGGCCTTCGGACGCGGTGGTTCCCCAGCGGACAACACACGCCCTGAACTGCTCAAAATCTGTGGAGCTAAGGGGAATCGAACCCCTGACCTTCTCGATGCGAACGAGACGCGCTACCAACTGCGCTATAGCCCCTGACCGGTAGATCAGGCTACCAGTCGCGGCTGGCCTCGCCGAACCGCTATTGCCCCACCGCTCGCGGCAAGACCCTGTCCCAGTCGTAATCCCGGGCGGCGTAGGGCGCGTAGTCGAGATGCTCGAAGATCGGGTCTTCGTCGTCGATCTCCAGCACGACGGCGCCGGGACGTCGCAACCGGGACGGAACAACGTCGTATTCGCGGTCGTAGGTGTTCTCCACACCGAGCTGCGAGCGTGCCATCCGCTGCATCCGGCGGCGCTGCACCCGTTCCTCGATCCGGGTCTGCCTGCGCAGGTAGCCCAGGTAGAGCACGGTCGCAGCGGACAGGGTGCCGAAGAACCACCACGCCGTGGAGGTCAGCAGGAAAGCCGTCGCCGCTGAGAGGACCAATGTCAGCGCCATGACCATCAGTACCCGCTTGCGGGCCGCGTATTTGCGGGCAACGATCGCGGCGGCTTTGTCTGCGTCATAGCGATACCGCCGGCCGAATGGCGGAGTTGTGGTCCTCAGCGGCTCCGCGCCGATCGGTATTCCTGACGTGTCGTCGACGTATTCGTACTGATCGGCGTCGTCGTCGAACGCTTCGCCCTCGTCGTCGTACTCGAGTTCGGGATCGACCTCGGTGTTCGTGTCCTCCACGGTCTCGTCGTCGACTACCGCGCCCGTGCTCACCGGCAACACTTCCGAGTCGGGGCCGACCGCATCGAAGTCGAGATGGTCGGGGGCCGCATCCTCGACCGAGGCCGCTGAAACCGTCACGACGCGCGACGGCGAGGCGTCTTCGGTCTCGTCACTGTCGACGTCGTCAAGGTCGTCGCCGTATTCGTCTTCCTCGGGTTGCCAGTCGGGGTCGCTACGATGGCCTGCCGCCGGCCCACCGCGCTTGATCAGCCGGGCAGCCCTGGCGCTGTTGAGCACGCGGGTCGCCAACGCCACGTCGCTGGTGCGCCGCACCGCGTCGCGCTTGCTGACCAACATGGGGACCAGCACGAACAGCCAGAGCACCACGAGCGAAATCCACAACAACGACTGCGGGATGCTTGGCATAGCGACCCGCTCCTTTCCCGCAAGACTCAACCGGTGGCCGGCGCTGCCGGCCGAGGCACGCTCAGATCAATTACACATCTGTAATTTACCTCTGACAAGCATCATTAGTCACAAAAGTCACGTTGGTAACACGACACGCCGCGTAATTCGGTCGGATACCGGGACTACGCCCAGCCGGCGTACCCGTCGCGCACCAGGGCCGACGTCACCGTCCCGTAGACCTCCTCGACCGTCAAGCCGACCAAGAGGTGGTCGCGCCAGCCGCCGTCGACCTGAAGGTAGCGGCGCAGCAACCCCTCCTCGCGAAACCCGACCTTTGCCAGCACAGCCCGGCTGGCCGCATTCTCCGGCCGGACGGTGGCTTCCACGCGGTGCAACCTGACCGGGCCGAAGCAGTGATCGAGACCCAGCGCCAAGGCTCCGGTGGCGACGCCGCCACCGGTCACCGAACTGGAGACCCAGTAGCCGATCCAGGCCGACCGCAGCGCGCCGTGCGTGACGTTCCCGACCGTCAGCTGCCCGCAGAACTCGCCGTTCAGCTCGATCACATAGGGCAGCATCCGGCCGTTGCGCGCTTCGGCCCGCAAGCTCGAACACACCGCTGGCCACGTCGAAACCGAGTGTCGCGCAGTCCAATCGACTTCGGTACTGGGTTCCCACGGCTCCAAATGGTGCCGATCGGCCAGCCTCGCGCGACTCCATTTCGAGGCGTCGCGTAGGCGCACCGGGCGCAGCCGGATCGTCCCGGCGGCGACCCGCAACGGTCCGACTGAAGTCGGCCAGCCGGGGTGCTGGGAGTTCGAGCGAAACAGGTTCACGTGCCGATGCCACCAGGCCCTTTCAGCCGCGCTGAGCCAGAAACGCGACTTCGACGACCTCGCCGGTGCGGATCTGCTCTGCATCACGCGGAATCATGACCAGACAATTCGCCTCAGCCAGCGTCGCCAACAGGTGCGACGAGGCGCCCGGCGCCCCACCCAGCGCCTGCACCAGATACTCGCCGGTGTCCTGATCGCGCATCAGCTGTCCCCGTAGGAACCCTTTGCGGCCGGCGATCGAGGTGATCGGCGACAGCGTGCGTGCCTGCACGACCCGGCGCATCGGCTGTCGCTTTCCCAAGGACAACCGGATCAGCGGCCGGACCATCACTTCGAAGACCACCAGCGCGCTGACCGGGTTGGCGGGCAGCAGAAAGGTCGGCACACCGTCACGGCCCAACTGCCCGAAGCCCTGAACGGAACCGGGATGCATGGCGACGCGGGTGACTTCCATTTCGCCGAGCTCGGCGAGCACCGATCGCACCGCCTCGGCCGCCGCGCCGCCGACCGCGCCGGCAATCACCACGATCTCGGCCCGATTGACCTGACCCTCAACGACTTCGCCGAGTTCTCGTGCGTCGCTGCTGACGATGCCGACCCGGTTCACCTCCGCGCCCGCGTCACGCGCGGCGGCGGCCAACGCGTAGGAGTTCACGTCGTAAACCTGTCCGTTGCCGGGCGTTCGCGAGATGTCGACCAGCTCGCCGCCCACCGCGAGCACCGATACCCGCGGGCGCGGATGCACCAGGACCCGGTCGCGGCCCACCGCCGCCAACAGTCCGACTTGGGCGGCGCCGATGATCGTCCCGGCCCGAACGGCGACGTCACCGGGCTGCACGTCGTCACCGGTGCGTCGCACATAGGCACCGGACCGCACACCGCGCAGCACCCGTACCCGCGACTGCCCGCCGTCAGTCCAGCGCAACGGCAACAC
>NZ_JBAPRN010000185.1:0-11578 GCF_049281135.1 Mycobacterium sp.
GCCGGACCCAAGCGCCAAGCCCCACCCAAGCCGGCATCAGCAAACGACGCGACGAACCAGCTCACGCGGGCATCCGGCATTTGAGGCAACGAATAGCGCCGCGGGCATATTGACATGAGGCAACAGGGGTATCACGACGTGCCGCCGCGAACCCGGGTTCAGACCTCGAAGTCGTCGTCTTTCCGGCCGCGGGTGATCGGAATCCAGCGGCGTGGTGCGACCTCGGTGACGTCGGACAGCGATCGCACCACGGCTTGGGTCAGCGCCATGATCGCGGCCATCACCGGAAGCAACGGGCGGAGCGGCGTGACGGCCGTGCGAACCGTCTCGATGCGACGGGCCAGCACGAGACGCTCGATCGAGTGATACAGCCAGGCGCCGACCCCGAGCGCATAGATGGCCAGCGCCGCTGCGATCGCCGCCTGCCCGTATGCCGCGCACATCACCGCGCCCAGAATCACCGTCGCCGCCAGAATGGCGGCGATCAGAGCGCGCAGCTCCAGCCGGGTCATGAATCGCCGGCGGCAGCGTTGGTCGGTTCGTCTCCTCCTCGGGCGCCGTCAGGCGCCTGTATCGTCGTCGAACGCACCGCCTCTGCGGCCGCCCGGATCTGCGGTGTCACCAGCATCACCTGGCCCAGCACTCCGTTGACGAACCCGGGTGAGTCGTCGGTGGACAGCTCTTTGGCGAGCTCGACCGCCTCGTCGACGGCGACCGGCCCGGGCACATCGTCGGCGTGCAGCAGCTCCCACACCGCGACACGCAGGATCGCCCGGTCCACGGCCGGCAGCCGGTCCAGCGTCCAGCCCTGCAGGTGCGACGCGATCAGGTCGTCGACGTGTGCGGCGTGCTCGGTGACGCCGCGGGCCACCGTCACCGTGTACGGGTTGAGTGGCGCCACATCAGGTTTGGCCGCCGCCAGCGTGGTGCGGGCGTCAGCCGCCTCGGCCGGGGTCAATCCGCGAGCCTCGGCTTCGAACAACAAATCGACGGCGCGCTTACGCGCCTGGTGCCGTCCCCGGACGGGCCGGCTCACGCGTTGACACGTCCCAGGTAGCTGCCGTCGCGGGAGTCGACCTTCAGCTTGTCGCCGGTATTGATGAACAGCGGAACCTGAAGCTCGGCGCCAGTCTCCACGGTCGCCGGCTTGGTGCCGGCGCTGGACCGATCACCCTGCAGACCCGGCTCGGTGTGCGTGACCACGAGTTCGACGGTCACCGGCAGCTCGATGTACAGCGGCGCGCCATTGTGGAACGCCACCTGCACCGGAAGGCCCTCCAGCAGGAACCGGGAGTCGTCACCGACCAGCGACTCCGGCAACGGGTGTTGCTCGTAGTCCTGGCTGTCCATGAACACGAAGTCGGTGCCGTCGCGGTAGAGGTAGGTGGTGTCGCGGCGGTCCACCGTCGCGGTCTCTACCTTCACCCCGGCGTTGTAGGTCTTGTCGACCACCTTCCCGGAGAGCACGTTCTTCAGCTTGGTGCGGACGAACGCCGGACCCTTGCCGGGCTTGACGTGCTGGAACTCGATGATCTGCCACAGCTGGCCGTCGATCACCAGCACGAGTCCGTTCTTGAAATCGGCAGTGCTTGCCACAGTCGGTGAATCTCCTACAGGATCGCCAGTTCCTTGGGGAACCGGGTGAGCAATTCCGGTGCGTGGCCATGGGCCTGCCCCGCGTCGGCCACAACCAACGTGTCCTCGATGCGGACGCCGCCGCGTTCCGGCAAATAGACGCCGGGCTCCACGGTGACCACAGAGCCCGCATGCAGTGTACCGGCGGCGGTGGCGTTGATCCCCGGCGCTTCATGGATCTGCAACCCCACCCCGTGGCCGAGACCATGACCGAAATGCGCGCCGTGCCCAGCCTCGATGATCACCTCGCGCGCCGCCGCGTCCACGTCGGCCAGGCACGCGCCGGCTTCCAGCGCCATCCGGCCGGCTCGCTGCGCGTCGTGGACCAGCTGGTATATCTCCAGCTGCCAGTCGTTCGCCTTGCCCAGCACGAAGGTGCGGGTCATGTCGGAGTGATACCCGCCGACCAGGGCGCCGAAGTCGATTTTGACGAAATCCCCGGCGGCCAGCACCGCCTCGGTGGGCCGGTGATGCGGGATCGCCGAATTCGCCCCGCTGGCCACGATCGTCTCGAACGAGATGCCGTCTGCGCCATGGTCCAGCATCAGCGCCTCGAGCTCGCGGCCCACCTCGAGTTCGGTGCGCCCCGGCCGCAGGCCGCCGCGGGCGATCAGATCGGTCAGCGCGGCGTCGGCGGCTTCGCAGGCCAGCCGCAGCAGCGCCACCTCCCCGGCGTCTTTGATCTCGCGCAGCGCCTCCACAGTCTGGGCGGCGCGGACCAGCTCGCTGCCGCCGGCCTCAGCCGACGCGGCCGCCAGTGCGTCGTAGGCGTCCACCGTGACCACGTGGCTTTCGAAACCCACCCGCTGGGCCCCGCTGCCCGCGGCCCGCCCGGCGAGGTAACGCCCGCAGGCCCGTTCGATGGCCACCTCCAGATCGGGCGCCTGCTGGGCGGCCTGAGTGCGGTAGCGACCGTCGGTGGCCAAAACGGCGCCATCGTCGTCCGCGAACACCAGCAGAGCAGCATTGGATCCGGTGAAGCCGGACAGATAGCGAACGTTGATCAGGTCCGTGACCAGCATCGCGTCCAGCCCGGCCGCCAGAAGTCGAGCTGCGAGTGCGGCGCGCCGCTGGGAATGTGACACGCCAGGTGACGCTACTCGCTACGCTGTGGCCCCATGACTAACTGGATGCTGCGCGGGGTCGTGTTCGGCGCCGCGATGGTCGTCGTTCGGCTGTTTCAGGGAACGTTGATCAGCGTGTGGCAGACGCAGGCCGCACTGATCAGCATCGCGCTGCTCCTTCTGTTCCTCGCCGGCGTGGTCGCCTGGGGGTTGATCGACGGCCGCGAGGACGCCGCAAGCAACCCCGACCCGGACCGTCGCGAAGATCTGGCGATGACGTGGCTGCTGGCCGGTCTGGTCGCCGGAGTGCTCAGCGGTGCGGTGACCTGGCTGATCTCGGTGTTCTACAAGGCGCTGTACGTCGGTGGCCTGATCAACGAGCTGACTACGTTCGCGGCCTTCACCGCCTTGGTGGTGTTCCTGGGCGCGATCAGCGGGGTTGCCATTGGCCGCTGGAGGGTTGACCGTACCGGCGCCTACCACCCGCAGAGCGGCACCCGCGGTGGGGGCGAGGATCGGGCCGACACCGACGTGTTCGCCGCGGTCCGATCGGAGCAGGCCACGGCTGAGGGTGCCGCCTGGCCGGAGGAGCAGTCGACGTCCGTGGCGACCGCCGAACGCGAGTACGAGGCGCCGACGGCCTACAGCCAGGAAGCCGAAGCGACCACGGAAGCCGCCAGCGAGGAAAAGACCAAGAAGATTCCCTGGCCGCCCAGCGCCGCGAAGACCGAGGCGCTGCCGTCCCAGGAGCATTCCGAGCCGGCCACCGAGCACATCGAAAAGCCGAAGTCAGAAGACCACTAGCGGCCGAGGCTGGCCAGGTAGCGCAGGGCCAGCAGATACCCCTGGACGCCACATCCCACGATGACCCCGGTCGCCACCGGGCTCAGGTATGAGTTGTGCCGGAACTCTTCGCGCGCATACACATTGGAGATGTGCACCTCGATCAAGGGCGCGCTCAGCTCGGCACAGGCGTCCCGCAGGGCGATCGACGTGTGGGTCAGCCCGCCGGCGTTCAGGATCACCGGCTCTTTGGCGTCTGCCGCCTGATGGATCCAGTCCAGCAGCTGAGCCTCGCTGTCGCTTTGTCGCACAATGACTTTCACGCCGAGCTCGGCGGCCTCGCGTTCGACCAGCGCGACGAGATCGTCATGGGTGGTGTCGCCGTAGACCTCGGGCTCGCGACGGCCGAGCCGGCCGAGGTTGGGTCCGTTGATGACATTGATGGTCATCGAGTGCCCACCTCCGCGTAGGCGGCCGCCAGCAGGGCCGGGTCCGGACCTTCCAGCCGGCCGGGCTTGGCCAGGCCGTCGAGCACCACGAATCGCAGCACCCCGGAACGAGTCTTCTTGTCGCCGGCCATGGCCTCCAGCAGTTGCGGCAAGGCGTCGGCGTCGTAGCTCGTCGGCAGCCCCAGCGAGGTCAGGATGCTGCGGTGACGCTCCGCGGTGGCGTCGTCGAGACGCCCTGCCAGCCGGCCCAATTCGGCAGCGAACACCAATCCCACCGAGACCGCGGCGCCGTGTCGCCATTGATAGCGCTCCCGCCGCTCGATTGCGTGTCCCAATGTGTGTCCGTAGTTGAGGATTTCGCGCAGATCGGATTCCTTCTCGTCGGCGGCCACCACCTCGGCCTTGACCACGATCGCGCGTCGGACCAACTCCGGCAGCACCTCCCCCGACGGGTCCAGCGCCACCTGCGGATCGGCCTCGATCAGGTCCAGGATCACCGGGTCGGCGATGAAACCGGCCTTGACGACTTCGGCCATACCGGCCGCGATTTCGTTGTGCGGCAGGGTCTGCAGGGTCGCCAGGTCGACCAGTACCGCGGCCGGCTGATGAAACGCGCCCACCAGGTTTTTGCCGGCGTCGGTGTTGATCCCGGTCTTGCCGCCGACCGCCGCGTCGACCATCGCCAGCAGCGTGGTGGGAACGTGCACGATCGACACTCCCCGCAGCCAGGTCGCAGCGGCGAAGCCCGCGACGTCGGTAGCGGCACCGCCGCCCAAACTCATTAAGGCGTCCTTGCGGCCAATGCCGATGCGGCCCAGCACGTCCCAGATGAAACCCACCACGGGTAGGTCCTTGCCGGCTTCGGCGTCCGGAATCTCGATACGATGTGCGTCAATGCCTTGGTCTGCCAAGTGCTTTCGAATCACCTCGGCCGTCTCCGTCAGCACCGGTTGATGCAGGATGGCGACACGGTGCCGGCCGGCCAGCAGCTCGCCGAGCTCGCCCAGCAGCCCGGTACCGATCACCACCGGGTAGGGCGGATCGACGGCCACGTGCACGGTGACCGGTGCGGGAAGTTCCGTCATTTATCCGCCTCAGCGCGACGGGCCGCGGCCAGGGCGGCCGGCGTGGCGGGGGTGGGCGGCGGTCCGGTTCTGGGCTCGGGTGCGCTGGGCACTTCCGGGGACGGCGTGCGGCGCCACGGCGGACGGCGGAGGTTGCGCGCGAGGTTGCCGGGTTTCGGGTCGTTCAGTCGGCACACGATGTGGCGGACAACGGCTCCGGGATTGCGACGGCTGGTATTCACCCGGATCGTGGCTACCTTCCGATAGAGCGGAACACGCTCGGTCATCAGCGCACGAAATTTCTCGGCCCGGTCGGGCCCGGCCAGCAGCGGCCGCACCGTGTTGCCACCGGTGCGCCGAACCCCTTCGGCCGCAGTGATTTCCAGATAGATGACGGTGTGGCCGGCCAATGCGGCACGCACCCCCGGAGTGGTCACCGCGCCGCCGCCAAGGGACAGGACGCCGTCGTGCTCGGCCAGCGCCGCCCGGATCACGTCTTCTTCGATGCGGCGGAACTCTTCTTCTCCGTCGGTGGCGAAGATGTCGGCGATGCGGCGTCCGGTCCGCTCCTCGATCGCCGCGTCGGTGTCGAGCATGCCGACGTTGAGGGCCTTGGCCAGCCGTCGCCCAATAGTGGACTTACCGGATCCCGGCAGTCCCACCAACACTGCTTTCGGCGCCATCAGAATTACCCCGATGCCCGAACTTCGCTAACCGGCTCCCGCTCGGCCACCGACCGCAGGTAGGACTCGATGTTGCGCCGGGTCTCGGTCAGCGAATCGCCACCGAACTTCTCCAGCGCGGCGCGAGCCAGCACCAACGCCACCATCGTCTCGACCACCACGCCAGCAGCGGGCACCGCGCAGACATCCGAGCGCTGGTTGATCGCGACCGCCTCATCGCCGGTCGTCATGTCGACGGTGGCCAGCGCGCGCGGCACGGTGGAAATCGGCTTCATCGCGGCGCGTACCCGCAGCGGTTCGCCGTTGGTCATGCCGCCTTCCAGCCCGCCGGCCCGGTTGGTCGAGCGCACGATGCCATCGGGACCCGGGTACATCTCGTCGTGAGCGCGGCTGCCACGCCGGCGCGCGGTGGCGAACCCGTCACCGATTTCCACGCCCTTGATCGCCTGGATGCCCATCACGGCGGCGGCGAGTTGGCTGTCGAGCCGGTTGTCGCCGCTGATGAAAGAGCCCAGCCCGACCGGCAATCCGATCGCAACGGCTTCTACGACGCCGCCCAGGGTGTCGCCGTCCTTCTTGGCGGCTTCGATCTCGGCGATCATGGACTCTTCGGTCGCCTTGTCGAATGCCCGCACCCCGCTGGCGTCGATCGCCACGAGGTCACCGGGCTGCGGCGGCGGACCCTCGTAAGGCGACGAGTCGCCGATCGAGATGACGTGGGACAGCACCTCGACCCCGAGGGCTTGCCGCAGGAACTGCCGGGCGATGGTGCCAGCCGCGACCCGGGCAGCGGTCTCGCGGGCACTGGCCCGCTCGAGCACCGGGCGGGCGTCATCGAACTCGTATTTGAGCATGCCTGCGTAGTCGGCGTGGCCGGGTCGCGGCCGGGTCAGCGGCGCGTTGCGCGCCACCTCCAGTTCCGCGGCGTCGACCGGGTCGGGCGCCATCACGGTTTCCCATTTCGGCCATTCGGTGTTGCCGATCTCGATGGCGATCGGCCCGCCGAGTGTGACGCCGTGGCGCACACCGGCCAGCACGGTGACCTGGTCGCGCTCGAACTTCATCCGGGCGCCGCGGCCGTAGCCGAGGCGGCGGCGTGCCAGCTGGTCGGCGATGTCGTCGGAGGTGACGCTCAATCCGGCGACCATGCCTTCGACCACGGCCACCAATGCCCGGCCGTGAGATTCACCAGCAGTAGTCCATCGCAACACGAGTCCCATCTTCCCACGACAGGCCTCGACAATTAAAAATCGGCAGACTGCGCGCTACCGCGAACGTCGTGCCGTTGCGAGCTGCCAGATACCCAGTACCAGGGCCACGTCGCCCGCACCCGCCAGCGCCCAGTTACCCGCGGAGCTCAGCGGAAGCCACCCGAGGGCCGCCGCCGCCCACATCGTCGGCGCCAGCACCAGGTTGGAAACGCCGCAGCCCAGCACCAGCCCGCGCGAGAGCGGACGGATCCGGTTCATACCGAACAGCAACAGGGCGCCGCCGGCGAGGAACGACAACCCACCGGCCACCAGGTCGGCCCGCGGCACACCCCACATGTGACCGAGCGGACCGCTGAGCGCGGCAACCACCGCACCCACCACGGTCCAGAAGGCGAGGTCGGTGCCGACGGAGCGCCAGCGCGAGTCGTGGATTCGGTCGCGGCTATGAGAGATCGATGCATTCGTCATGCGCAGATGGTGCGGCGCGAGGCGCTGCCAGATCGACCGTCAGCGCTGCCAGACGCTGCCACTTCCTCGGGTCGCGACCGTCTAGCGTGCGGTTACATCAGGGTCGTTTCCCTCATTGAAGACACGAGCGGATCACATCGGCTTCACCTGGTGCGGTTGCACCGACTATCGGCGCGAAGATCCGGCGGTGCGTAGGGCGGTGTTGGCATCTTCGAGATCGAGGATGCGGGTAATGCCGGCGATGTTGACGCCGGCGGCGGCCAAGGCGGCAATGCGGGCGATCAGGGTGAGGTCTTCTGCGCTGTAACGGCGGGTGCCACCCTGGGTTCGTGCTGGGGTGAGCAGACCGTGGCGTTCCCAGAGCCGTATCGACTGGACGGGTGCGCCGCATAGTTCGGCGACCACGGAGATGCCGTACACGCCCTGGTCAGGTGTCGGTCCGGGCCCGCGCCGCTGGTAGTTACTCATGCCCCTCGCATGATGCCAGAAAATCTCATCTGGTTCTTGCCTAAGAGGCATGCACGTGCTATATCAAATCTATGCCAACTGGCACATATTAACTGATATCTGACACCAGATTGGGGAGTTGGAGGTGGCGACCATGCTGATGCGAACAGATCCGTTCCGTGACTTTGATCGCTTCACCCAGCAGGTGTTGGGGACCGCGGCCCGTCCGGCCGCGATGCCGATGGACGCCTGGCGCGAGGGTGAGGAATTCGTCGTCGAATTCGATCTGCCCGGGATCAACGAGCATTCGTTGGAACTGGACATCGAGCGCAACGTAGTGACCGTGCGCGCTCAGCGTCCCGATGTTGATCCCGGCCAAGAGATGCTGGCCACCGAACGCCCCCGCGGGGTATTCAGCCGGCAGCTGGTCCTGGGTGACAACCTCGACACCGACCAGATCGCCGCCTCCTACGACGGAGGCGTATTGCGATTGCGGATCCCGGTGGCCGAGAAGGCTAAGCCCCGCAAGATCGCGATCGGCAACAGCAACGGACATAAGGCGATCAACGCTTGATCGGCCGGTGAGCGCGGGATGAGGTGAGCCACGATGAGGCACATAGTCACGGCGGCGCCGACCGGCGACACCATCGACAGTTTGGAATCAGAAATTCTGTACTTGGATCCCGATGTCGCAAAGCTGATCGCCGAGGTCGACGCCATCTTGTGCGCAGCGCTCACCCCTGCGCTTCAGCCGCCGGCGCCACCAGCCACCGGCTGCGCCGTCATCGAGCCCCGGTTGGCTGGCCGGTCGTCCGGTGCACCGTTACGCCCGCGGAGCGGACCAGTGCAGGCTGTCCGCGCCGTCCAACGCGGCCCCCCGAACCGAGAACAGCCCGCGAACACATCATCGAGTCGACGCGAAAGGCAGGTGATGCCATCCCCGCAGATAAAGCCGAGCCGCCCGCACACCCTCCGGCCACACAACGGGCGCGCCTCACCTCGTCGTGTGAGGACACGCCGATGCCCATCCAGGCGATTCTCCGGAGGGGCGGGTAGCCCGGCCCCCTCCGGCGGGGAAGCACCAGCGAATCTCGTCGAACACCAACACTTTGCAGTGCACAAGCTAACGGGAAGGAAGCCAGTCATGATCGAGTCTGTCTTCGATGTTGCTGCAATCGGCTACCCGGGGCCCGAAATCAGCTTTACCGATGCCGATCTCGCCGATTGGATCGAACAACAGCAGACAGTGCCCCTGCCCGACGACGACTACCCCCACCAAAGTTCCTGGCGCATTCCATAGCCGAGCTCATTGCCGTCGGGTGCGACAACTACACCTGTGCCAGTCCCAGCGCGGCAGCGCTGGCCAGACACATCGACGGGCCGTGCGGGACCATCTTCGCCGACCAACCGAGTCGCGCCACTGTGCCGACCACCGCGGTCAACAACGGCGCTGCGATCGCGGCAAGCAACCACACGTCCGCACCGAAGCATCCGGTCAGCGCACCCAAACCAAGGGCCAGCTTGACGTCCCCGGCGCCCATCGCCGTCGGTGCCAGCAGGTGCACCAGCAGATAGACAGAGGTCAACGCTGCGGCTCCCAGCACGGCCGCCGGGCCGTGGCCTGAGCCGGCGGCGACGAGCATCATCGCCGCGAAACCGGGCAACGTCAGCCAGTTGGGCAGCCGGCGTTGGTGGACGTCATAGCCGGTCAGCGCCGCCATCCAGAGAAGCACGGCCGCGATCAGCATGCACCGCAGGCTAATCCAAGGCCGCTGCCATCGCCGCTCGTGGCGCGGGTAGCCCTGTGAATTGTTCGACTTGCGCGAAGGCCTGATGCAACAACATCTGCAGACCGCTGATCACCCGCCCGCCCGCGGCTGCCACCGCGGCGGCCAGCGGCGTCGGCCATGGGTCGTAGATCGCGTCGAGCAGCACCGGCACATCGGCGAAGGACTCCGCGTAACGCGCCGCGACCTCGGCGGGCAAGGTGTTGATCAATACTGCGGCGGCACCGACCGCTTCGCTGATCGCGCCGTCGTTCAGGTCGCAGAACCGGGCCACCGCGCCGACCCGGTCAGCCAGCTCGACCAGGCCAGCGGCCTTGTTCGGGTTGCGTGCGACGACGGCGATGTCGGTGACACCCAATTCGGCCAGCGCCACGATCGCCGCCGGCGCGGTACCGCCGGATCCCGCGACCACGGCGGCACCCGCCTCGAAGCCTTCTGAGCTCAGCGCACCCGCCACGCCGTCGACGTCGGTGTTGTCGGCCCGCCAGCCAGCTGGCGTACGCAGCAGCGTGTTGGCTGAACCAACCAGTTCTGCGCGGTCGGTGCGCTCGTCGGCAAACCGCAGCGCGGCGAATTTGCCGGGCATGGTCACCGACACGCCAACCCATTCCGGGCCGAATCCGCTTACAACGCCTGGCAATTCGTCGGCGCCGCACTCGATCCGCTGATACGTCCACCCATCCAGGCCGAGCGCGCGGTAGGCGGCCAGGTGCAGTTGCGGAGAGCGCGAATGTGCGATCGGCGAGCCGAGCACCGCCGCCTTTTTAGCGCGCGCTGTCGAGGACACCGTTGCGCTTGGCCAACTCGATGTTCGCCAGATGCTGTTGATAGTCGCGAGTGAACAACGTCGTGCCCTGCGGGTCGATGGTCACGAAGTACAACCAGTCGCCGTCTTCGGGATGCTCGGCCGCTTTGAGGGCGTCGCTGCCGGGCGAACAGATCGGCGTCGCGGGCAGCCCGTCGTTGGCGTAGGTGTTCCATGGCGTGGAATTGTCGCGATCGCCGTCGGTAGTAGCGACCTCGCGGCGGTCCAGCGGATAGTTCACCGTCGAGTCGAACTCCAGCTTGCGGTGCTCGGCGAGCCGGTTGTAGATGACCCGCGCCACCTTGGCGAAGTCCTGCGGCTTGGCCTCCCGCTGCACCAGCGAGGCGACCACCAGGACGTTGTATGGCGACATGTTCATCGCGTTGGCGGTGTCCTGCAGACCCGAGCCCACGTAATGCTCCGAGCTGGCGCTGATCAATGACTCCAGGATCTCCTGCGGAGACGCCGACGGGTTGACGTTCCAGGTGCCCGGCCCGATCAAGCCCTCGATCCGACGGTGATCGTCACCCATCGCTGTTGCCGACGCGACCGCCCACGGCGGCACGGAAAGTGATGCCAGCGGGGTCTTTTCGGCCGCTGCCCGCAAATCGGCCGCCGCGATGCAATGCTTGTCGCCGTTCAGCTCGACACAGCTGGCGGTGGCGATCATGGTGAAGATACCGGGTGTGGTGGCGTTGGTCTTGACGTCGGTGGTGTCGTCGAGCTGCTCACCCTCGGGGATGACCACCTTGCCGACCCGGCTCGCGGGATCGGCGAGCGCCTTGACCGCCGAGGCCGCGGGGAGCTCGGTGCGCAGCCGGTAGTAACCGGGCTGAATCGCCGAAATTGCTTCGTTGCCTTGCGCGGCCTCGAGGAACACCTTGACGGTCCGGACGACGTCTTGTTTGTGCAGCGTCTCGCCGATCGCCGTGGTCGAGTCCCCGGGATGCACCTGGACTACCAGGTCCTGTTTGCCGTCGCCGGCGAAGTCGTTTTGCGGGCCGAAGCCGTGCAACATCCTGAAGCCGACGAACGCCGCGATGACAACCACGCCAATGCATAGGGCGACGAGAATTCCGCGAGCAGTGCGCCGTCGACGACCCTCCCGCTCGGCACGGAGACGTTCGGCGCGCGACCGTCGCCGACGCGGCGGGCCGACCGCCACGGGTCCTGGTCGCGACC
>NZ_JBAPRN010000186.1:0-6153 GCF_049281135.1 Mycobacterium sp.
GGGTGGGGTCGTGGGGTGGACGCGGTGTCGACGTGACCGGCGGGCGGGTGGTTGCCGGCCGAGACGACCGTGACCGTGGCGACGGCAGCTTGCGCTCGTCGGGCAGGTGAATCTCGCCGAGCCCCAACCGGTTCTGCAGGCGCCGCATCCACATCGGGGCCCACCAGCAGTCGTCGCCGAGCAGCTTCATCACCGCGGGCACCAGGAACATCCGGACGACGGTGGCGTCCAACAGCAGTGCGGCCATCAGCCCGAAAGCCAGATACTTCATCATCACCAGGTCGGAGAAGACGAACGAGCCGGCGACCACGGCCAACACCAATGCCGCCGCGGTGATCAGACGGCCTGTCGTCGCCGTACCGATTCGGATGGCCTCGGCCGTCGACATGCCGCGCGCCCTGGCCTCAACCATCCGCGACACCAGGAACACCTCGTAGTCGGTGGCCAGACCGAAACCGACCGCGACCACCAACGCGATCAAGACGACCATCAACGGTGTCGGCGTGAAATTCAGCCAGCTGGCGAAATGTCCGTCGACGAAGATCCAGGTGAGGATGCCCAGCGTCGAGCCCAGGGTCAGCGCGCTCATCACGGCGGCTTTGATCGGTAGCACCACCGATCCGAATGCGAGGAACATCAATAGCATCGTCGTGCTGAGCAGGACCACCAGCATCAGCGGAGCCTTGTCGAACAAGCTGTGGATGCTGTCCTGCTCAAGCGCCGGAACGCCGCCGACCAAGACGGTCAAGCCTCGTGGTGGCGTGATCGATCGCAGCTCGGCAAGCTTCTTGGCCGCGTCGCTGGCGTTCGACAGACCGTTCTGGATGACCCGGACCGAGTCATTCTTGGGATGACTGCCGTTCGGCCCCGAGACGCACGGGTTGCCCTCGATCGTCGGGCAGGCGCGCTCCTGCCAGGTCGTGTCGGTGAATCCGCTGATCGAGGCGGCGTCGTTGCGGATCTCGGCGACCTGCTGGTCGGTGACCTTGCTGTGGTTGTTGCTTTCGATCACCAGCGTCAGCTGGTTCGTGCGATAGCCGGGGAACAGTTTGTCGAAGTTCTCCTGCGCCAGGCGTACCGAGTTGTTCGGTGGCAGGTACTTTTCGCTCATCCCGCCGAAGGAGAGGTTGTGCAGGGGGATGACCAGCGCGATCATCCCGATGATGATGGGGATGGCGAAGACCAGCGGCCGCCGCATGACGACATTGACCAGCTTGCCCCAAAACCCGGCTTCCACCTCTTCGCGGGTTTTGGTCTTCTGCAGCCGATCGGCCAGCCAGTTCAGATATACGCGCGACGGCGTCCAGTTGGCCAGGAAAGGAATGCGGAACAGGGTGCGCACGCCGAGGGCGTCGACGTGCTTGCCGAGGATCGCCAGGCAGGCAGGCAGCAGCGTGATCGACAAGATCGCGGCCAGCGTCACCGAGATGATCACCGCGTAGGTCAGCGACTTCACGAAGCCCTGCGGCAACAAAAAGAGGCTAGAGGCTGACACGGCTATCAGGACCGCCGAGAACACCACCGTGCGACCGGCCGTCATCACCGTGCGGCGGACCGCGGCCTCGGTGTCGTATCCCTCGGCGATCTCCTCACGGAAACGGCTGACCACGAACAGCCCGTAGTCGATCGCTATACCGAAACCCATCATGGACACGACCGGCTGGGCGAAGAAACTCAGCGGCCCGAACATCGTGATCAATCTCAGGATGCCCAGCGAGCCGGCGATGCTCAGGCCACCGACCATGACCGGCAGGGAGGCCGCGATCACACCGCCGAATACCAGGAAGAGCACCACCGCCACCAGCGGCAGCGCCAGCACTTCCATGCGCTTCTGGTCGGTCGCAATGGTGCCGGTCAGTGCGCCCGCGATCGGCTCCAGGCCGGCGAGTTGAATGTTGCCGCCGTTGAGCTTCTGCAGATCAGGCTCGATGTCCTTGTAGTTGGTCAGAATCGTGTCGTCATCGTTGCCCTTGAGCGGGATGCTGACGAAGGTGTGCTTGCCGTCCTCGCTGGCCATTCCCTTGATGATGGGGTCGGTGCTGGTCGGCGCGGCCAGCCAGCCGGCCCAGCCGACGACCTGATCCGGATGGTCTTTCTTGAAGGCGTTGAGTTCGTCGACGATCTTTTTCTGCCACGCCGGGTCGTTGACCGACTTGGGGGCGGTGAAGGTCGCCACGACGTGGCTGGTTCGGTCGCGCCCATAAGTGTTGTCGCCGAGTACCGACGCCTTGACCGACTGGCTGCCGTCGTCGTAAAACCCGCTCTGCGTCACGTGCTTGCCGAGGCTGATCCCGAAGATGCCGCCGAGCAGGCTCAGCGCCACCATCACGCCGATCACGATGAACCGGTAGCGATATACAGTTCGACCCCACCAGGCGAACACGTAAGCTCCTTACTGGATCTGCGGCGACCCGCGCATTAGTTTTGAGTTGTCAGACACGCGAGGTCAGCAACGAGGACAGCGGCCGGAACGGTTGCAGCCACGCCCCCTTCTCAGGCAGCGAATCGAGGCCGATCCGCGGCAGTGGCTCCCGGAACACACCGGTGATGTCCTCCAGGTCGACAAACTCCAAGGTATCCGACGCTAGCGCCCAACTGGCATGTTCGCGAAATCCAAGCACCTGGACGGGTACCCCGCTACGCGAGATTTCCTCGAGCGGCAGCCGGAATGCCTGCCCATCGGCGGACGCCACCATCAGCGCCGCCAAACCCTCCTGTGAGCGCTGCGCGATGTGCGCGAGCATGTCGCTGTCGACGTCGCTGTCTTCGTCGAGCTTGGGCTTGGCGAAGACCGCGAATCCGACGTTGCGCAGTGCATCGACCCACGGCCGCACCACATCGGCGCTACCCCCGGCGATGTTGGTGAACACGGTGGCCTCGGGTTCGGCCGACACGTCGTTCCGATTCACCGCCACGTCGGCGGTGCGGGCCAGCAACCAGCGGCCGAGCGCATCGAACCGGGGCCGTTCCGTCGCGGTGGGCCGCCGGCCGAGAATGGATCCCAGCCCCATGTCCAGATTTGGCGCATCCCAGACCAGAAGTACCCGACGAGGCGCCGGCGCTGCGTCGGCCGCGGGGCCGCCGGGCAGCCCGATCGGGGCGCCGGTTTTTTCTTCAATGAGGCTCATATTCAGCGTCTTTCCCACAAAAAATCGGTGACGGCGCTGCCGGCAACGTGTGCCTTGCCCTCGTATTTCGTGACCGGACGGACGACGGAGATCGCCGTATCGGCACGGGCATCCAGCCTGGTCAGCCTGGGTTCGGCGTCGCCCACCTCGGCGATCTGCTCGGCGTAGCCGGCATGGTCGGTGGCGGCGTGCAGTACCCCGCCCGGCCGCAACCGGTCGGCGATCGTGGCCACCGTCTCTGGCTGCAGCAGCCGGCGCTTGTGGTGACGGGCCTTGGGCCACGGGTCCGGGAAGAACACCCGGACCCCGCTCAGCGAGCCGGGGGCGATCAGTTGGTCCAGCACATCGACCGCATCCCCGCGGATCAGCCGGATATTGGTGACACCTTCGCGGTCGATACCGGAGAGCAACTGGGCCAGCCCACGCCGGTAGACCTCGACGGCGATCACGTCGACGTTCGGCTCGGATTTCGCCATCGCTAGTGTGGAAGTCCCTGTGCCACAGCCGATTTCAAGGACAAGTGGAGCATCGCGGCCGAACCAGGCGTGGGTGTCCAGCGGTTCGGCCGGTGCTTGGGGGTCGTGTCCAGACGCGGCGACGTAGCCGAGCTCGGGCCACAGCCGCTCCCAGGTCCGCTGTTGTGCCGCCGACAACTGCGAGCGCCGCGTGCGGAAACTGGTCGTCCGACGGTAGCCGCCGACGCCACGTTCCGCACGCAGGTCTGAAGGGGGTGTCGGCGGTGTGGCCGCGTCCACCCAGGGTTGCGCGCGCATCCGTTCATCGTTACCCATCAACCCACCATGTTGCCGCCCGCGGGGCAGATTGATACCCAACAGTTGCCTTTACCTGGTATCAGGTGACTCGCTTCGCAGCCGCGCAAATGTCACCATTCGTCCAACAAACCGGTGGTGATGCGCCGCGATCGGCGGTTACTCCGCCACAATGGGGCGTTAGCAGCAACTACGAGACGGATAGGGGCATCCGATTTTCGGCGACGAGCTGGACCGATTTGCGGCCGAGGTTTCCGACCCGCGCTGCGCCGCGATCGCCAGGCGGCTCGCCACCCCGTTGCGGGTGGCGATATCGGGACGCCGCGGTGTCGGCCGTTCCGCGGTCGCGCACGCTGTGGCCCAGGCCGGGACCCTGCGCGGCACGATTACGCTGAGCACCCCTTCGGCTGCCGACGTTGACCTCTATGTTCTCGCCGACGCGGTCAAACCCGAGGACCGCGCCGCGATCGGAGCGGCCAGACGACCGCTGCTCGCGGTGCTCAACAAGGCAGACCTGATCGCGACCACCGAATCCGGCTGCCATCCGCACGGGCCGACCATCTCGGCCAGGGCCCGATGCGTGCAACTGTCTGCCCACGCCGGCATCTCGATAGAACCGGTGGTGGGGATCCTCGCGGTCGACGGCCTGGACGACGGCCTGTGGTCTGGGCTGCGGGCGCTGGCCAGCGGGCATCCCGTCGACGCGGCGTTGCGCCGCCGAATGATGGACACCCTCGACGAGTTCGGTGTCGCGCAGGCGACCGCCGCGATCCGGCGTGGGGTGACCCGTGCCGACGTCGTTGCCCTGCTCCGGAGCCTGAGCTGCATAGACGAGATCGTCGACAAGATTGAGGCGCTCGGCGCACCCGTGCGCTATCAGCGGGTGCTGGACGCCGTCGCCGACCTGGAGACGCTGGCCGTCACCGACCGGCGAATTCGCGAGTTCCTGCGCCGCGACGACACCGTGGTCGCTCGGATGATGGCCGCGGTGGACGTCGTCGAGGCGGTCGGCATGAACGTCGAGCGAGGCGACACGGCTGCGGCGCATCTGCGCCGTGCGGTGCATTGGCAGTGCTACCGACGTGGGCCGGTCGCGGCTAACCACCGCGCCTGCGGCGCGGACATCGTCAGGGGTTCGCTGCGGCTGTGGGCGAAGGTCGGAGGGGTGGTGTGACCAAAAAGCCAGGCAACGACGCGGTTGCCGAGGTGGACGCGATGGTGGCGGCGATCGGCCCGCGACTCGACGCGCCGAACATCGAGCGCCTGGACGCGGTATTGGTCACCGGACCGTGGCTGGCCGGGGTGACTGGTGTGGTCGCCGCGCTCAGCGAGCGGCTGCCCAAGCGGAAGTTCGTCGAGTCAGCGGACCTGGAAGCCGGCGAAGCGCCAACGGTGGTGGTGTTCGTCGTTTCGGCGGCCGCCACGTTGACCGAATCCGACTGCGCGCTGCTGGACGCGTCGATGGCCGAAACCGACGTGGTGATCGGCGCGGTGTCCAAGGTCGACGTGCACCGCAACTGGGAAGAAGTCCTGGCGGCCGACCGTGAGGTCCTCGGGTCGTACGCGTCGCGGTACCTCGACGTGCCCTGGGTCGGGGTCGCGGCGGCGCCAGAATCCGGTGAACCCCGTATCGACGACCTGGTCACCGTGGTGTCCGACAAACTCGCCGACAAAGATCTTCCGCGGCGAAACAGGTTGCGGGCGTGGAACTCCCGATTGCAGACCATTGCCGGCCGATACGATCGCGACGCCGATGGCGTGGGCCGGCGGGCGCGGGTCGAGGTGCTGCGCGACCAGCGCAGCGCAATCCTGCGGCAGCGACGACTGTCCAAGTCCGAACGCACGATCGCCTTGCGCAGCCAGACCCAGCAGGCTCGGGTTCAGCTGTCCTACTTCGCCCGCAACCGCTGCGCGTCGGTCCGCTCCGAGCTGCAGCAGGACGCCGCGAGCCTGACCAAGGCCAAGCTGCCCGAGTTCGAGGCCTACGCGGGTGCGCGCCTCAACGAGGTGATCACCGAGGTTGACGATGGCACGACCACACATTTGGCCGACGTCGCGCAGGGGCTGGACCTGACGGTTGACCTGCCGGCGCCGACGACGCTCCCGACGATCGAGGTTCCGGCGCCACAGCTGAAGTCGCGGAAGCTGGAGACCCGGCTGATGATGCTGGTGGGTGCGGGCTTCGGGTTGGGGTTGGCGCTGACGTTGAGCCGGCTGCTGGCCGATCTGACACCCGGGTTGACGGTGGCCGGAGC
>NZ_JBAPRN010000187.1:0-9756 GCF_049281135.1 Mycobacterium sp.
GCGCAGGCGCTGTGGATGCGCGGCGCCAGCCTGACCATGTTGCACCAGCCCACGCCGCGCACCGACCTCGCCGTCTGGGCCGAGGACACCATGAACGTCATCGCGATGATCGAGGCGAACGCCGTCATCGTCGCCGAGCCCTTCCTCGTCGCCATTCCGGTGCTCGAGGAGAAGGGCATCAAGGTGCTCAAGATTGGCGACCTGCTCGAGAACGATCCGATCGATCCGGTCGAGACGGACGAAGACGACCTGGCGCTAATGCAATTAACGTCCGGATCTACTGGGTCTCCAAAGGCAGTCCAGATCACGCACCGCAACATCTATTCGAACGCCGAGGCCATGTTCATCGGCGCCGAGTACGACGTCGACAAGGACGTCATGGTCAGCTGGCTGCCCTGCTTCCACGACATGGGCATGGTCGGGTTCCTGACCATCCCGATGTACTTCGGCGCCGAGCTGGTCAAGGTCACGCCGATGGACTTCCTGCGCGACACGCTGCTGTGGGCCAAGCTCATCGACAAGTACAAGGGCACCATGACCGCGGCGCCGAACTTCGCCTACGCGCTGTTCGCCAAGCGGCTGCGCAACCAGGCCGAGCCCGGTCAGTACGACCTGTCGACGCTGCGGTTCGCGTTGTCCGGCGCCGAGCCGGTCGACCCCGCCGACGTCGAGGACCTGTTGGATGCGGGCAGGCCCTTCGGGCTGAAGCCGTCGGCGATCCTGCCCGCGTACGGCATGGCGGAGACGACGCTGGCGGTGTCGTTCTCCGAGTGCAACGCCGGCCTGGTGGTTGATGAGGTGGACGCCGATCTGCTGGCTGCGCTGCGCCGCGCTGTGCCGTCCAGCAAGGGCAACACCCGGCGGCTGGCATCGCTCGGTCCGCTGCTGAAGGATCTCGAGGCCCGCGTCGTCGACGAGAACGGCGACGTGATGCCCGCCCGCGGCGTCGGCGTCATCGAGCTGCGCGGTGAATGCGTGACGCCCGGTTACATCACCATGGGTGGGTTCCTGCCAGCGCAGGATGAGCACGGCTGGTACGACACCGGTGACCTGGGCTACCAGATGGAGAACGGCCACGTCGTCGTGTGTGGCCGCGTCAAGGATGTCATCATCATGGCCGGCCGCAACATCTATCCGACCGACATCGAGCGCGCCGCAGGTCGCGTCGAGGGTGTGCGCATCGGCTGCGCCGTCGCGGTCCGGCTGGACGCCGGGCACTCACGGGAGACTTTCGCCGTCGCTGTCGAGTCCAACGCCTGGCAGGACCCGGCGGAGGTGCGGCGCATCGAGCACCAGGTGGCCCACGAGGTCGTCAGCGAGGTCGACATGCGGCCGCGCAACGTCGTCGTGCTCGGCCCCGGCACCATCCCGAAGACGTCGTCGGGCAAGCTGCGCCGGGCCAACTCGGTCACTCTCGTTACGTAATAGCGGCGCTCCCGATAGCCGGCTACGAGTCAGCTCTTTGAGAGTTGTTGGGGGCAGTAGTATTTCGCTGCAATCATAGCGAAGTCGGACGCTTCTTCCATGGAGAACCCCGCGTTTCGGACCTTCACCTCGTGCACCAGTTCCAGAGCCGATTCGCCGTTATTCAGGCACCCGCACACCGATTTGCCGGCGGTGATGGCTTGAGCGGGGCTGGGATAATGGATGCCGACTTTCCGTATGGCAGACAAGAAGCCCGCGTCGTCGCCGGTAGCCTCGTCCGGATCGGCGTACGCCGGTGCCGCGACAGCGATCACGATCCCAACGCCGAGTGCCGCAAGTAGCGCTCTCATAACCCGTCCTTCCTTTCCTTCTGCTGAGAAGCCCTGTCAGCTTTCATGCTGTGGCCAAGTCCCTAGTCGACATGAATCATGTTGTCCTCTAGCCCAACTGCGAATCCGACGGCACGACTTTGGCCTTGCCGCCTTTCAGATGCACCGCGTGCACGCCCGGTTTCTTCGCCAGTTGTTCGAGCAGACTGTCGAGACCGTCTTGGTCGACCGTGTGGTGCTGCACACTTTCGGGCTTCTCCGAGATCTGTGCGACCAAACGCTTCAGTTGCTCCGGTGACTGGTTGCCCTTGAGGTCCTTGAGCGGGGTGAGGCGGCCGCGAACGCCACTGTTGGCTACGACGGTTGGGGCTCCGGCTCCGATTGCGCTGCCGAGCATTCCCGCCGCGGGCATTGAACTCAACATGCTTCCTTCGGCAATCGCGGCCGGCGACACGGCTTCCGGCCCGGCGGCCGATAATGCGGCAGCGACCGTTCTGACGGTCGGTGTGGCCGTCGCCCAGCTGGGGGGAACTGACAGCTGTCCCACCACGGTGCCGGAATTGCCCATGTCCGCCGACACCGAGCTGGTCAGCCAGCCCCGACCCCACCAGGGTCCGGTAAGTCCCCCTCCCAGACCCTCTTTCGGTATCGCGCCGAACCCGGGGGCGGGCGTGAACTTGAGAAACTGCGATACGGGGAAGTTGGTGAGCAACCCGAGGTCGTTGAACCCGGTGGTGAAGCTAAGTGGAGTCTTGACCGCATTGAAAAGCAACGAGTACGTCGATGCCCCAGTTGACCCAAACAGGCTGTTCAGCAGGCCGTTGAGGGTATCCGTGTAGTCGGTGGACAGGTTCGCCAGCCATTGCAGCAGCGGCGATCCCGTGGGGGCCGCTGCGGCGGCGGCCGTCTGAGCGCTCGAACCGGCCTGAGTGGCAGCGGCTTGAGCCACGGCGGCCGACTGCGCCGCGGTGCCCGCGGTGTTGGTTGTCTGTGGCGGCTCGGTATAGGGCGTCAGCTTGGAGGCGGCCGCCGAGGAGGCGGCGTAGGTATCCATCGCCAGCGCGTCCTGCGCCCACATTTCGCCGTATCGGACTTCGGTGGCCGAAATCGCTGCGTTGTTCTGCCCGATGATGTTGCTCGCAACCAGCGACGCCAACTGGGTACGGTTGGCGGCGATTTCAGCCGGTGGCACATGCGCGGCGAACGCCGTCTCGTAGGCGCTGGCCGCGGCGTTGGCCTGGCTCGCAGTCTCGGCCGCCTGCGCTGCGGTGCCCTGCATCCAGGTGAGGTATGGGGCGATCGCAGCCGCCATGCTCAGCGATGTCGGACCCAACCATGGTCCGCTGGTCAAGGATGAGATCACCGTCGAATAGGACGTCGCAGCCTGGTGCAACTCGTCGGCCAGCTCGCCCCAGGCCGCCGCGGCGGCCAACAACGGCTCCGATCCCGCGCCGGTATACATCCGGCCCGAGTTGATCTCCGGCGGAAACGCTGCGTAGAACATGTCTATACCCCTTGCCTTTTGGTGCACGACTGGGTCGGCATCGCAGTCAGTCTTCGATCGCCGGGATGACGAAGATGGTGGCTGCGGCCGGATCCGCCTCCGTGACGACGCCGCCGAGTGAGGCCATACGAGCACCACTACCCACCGACTGCGTCGCGGTGGCTGCCACGGCCCGTCCGGCCAGGCTCGAAGCCGCCATCTGGCCGAACATGCCACCCTGGCCGGCCAGTGACGCCTCCGGGACGGCCGCCTCCGCCAGGTTGGTGGGCAGCGCGGCGGCGAGCGTCCTGAACCCCATCTCCGGGGCGGCTTGCGTCCAACCTTGCGGTACCGACATGCTGCCCACCAGCGCTGCGCGGCCCATCGACCCCGATACCGGTCCCGCACCAAAGGCCGCGCTGAGATGCGGCGTGCCCAACTCGCCGGCCAGCGGGGCCAACGCCCCGGTGATGGGCTTGGCGCCGGCGAGGAAAGAAGCGGCGCCCTGTCCGTTTTGGCCCCATGCGTATGCCTGACCGAACGACAGGAACGGGCCACCGGGGATGGAAGTCAACCCCTGGAGCGAGTAGGGCCCGGACGCGAAGGTCGAGAAGATGGTGTTCCAGTTCGTCAGGTCGGTCGTGAGCCAGGGTGGCAAGGTGGCTGTGGTTAGTTGCGGCAGTGAGAGTCCGGACAACAAGTTCGTCGATGTTGTCGGCGATTGCAGAAGGCCGTTGGCCAGGTTCTGCAGAGCGGTCGGCAGGAAATTGATGAACTGGGTTATCTCGGTGCCGATGCTCGACGCGCCGGAGGTGCCGGCTTGCGCGGCAGCGGCTGACTGCTGCGCGGTGCCCGCCGGGTTGGTTGTCTGGGGCGGCTCGGTGAACGGAGTCAGCACCGAGGCGCTGCTTGCAGACCCGGCGTAGCCGTACATCGCGCCGGTGTCCTGAGCCCACATTTCCATGTAATGGGCCTCGGTGGCAGCGATTGCGGGGGTGTTCTGCCCCAGGATGTTTGTTGCGATCAGCATCATCAAGAGCGCACGGTTGGCCTCGATCACCGGTGGCGGCACCGTCGCGGCGAACGCGGCCTCGTATGCCGCGACCGCAGCCTTGGCCTGGTTGCTCGTCTCCTCGGCCTGTGCTGCAGTGGTATTCATCCACTCCACATAGGTTGCGGCGGCAGTAGCCATGGACTCAGACGACGGGCCCTGCCACGTCCCGCCAGTCAAGCTGGAGACCGTCGATGCGTAAGACGCTGCCGTCGAACTCAATTCGGCGGCCAGGTCGTCCCAGGCCGCCGCGGCGGCGAGCATCGGCCCGGCTCCAGGTCCGGTATACATCCGTCCGGAGTTGATCTCCGGCGGCAGGAATGCAAAATCCATTGATGCTCACCTCCGGTGGCATGGCTGATCGCGACGCGATCAGTTTTAAGAGTTGCGTCCGGCGACGTTGCCGCTGTTGGGTTCTCGACGTCGAGCTACGGCGACGTCACGTGACCGGGAACCATTGCCCGACGACGCGGGAGATCTCGATATAGAGCGGGATCCCGATGGTGACGTTGTAGGAGAACGTCAAACCCAGCGACGCGGCGAGCGGCAGGGTCGGACTCGCTTCGGGGATCGCCAGACGCTGAACGGCAGGCACGGCGATATACGATGCCGCGCCGCAGAGCACCGCGAATAGGACATACGTTCCCGGCCCGAAGTTGGTATGGGTGAGGTAGGCATAGGCGTGCGCGACGATGATCCCGAGCGGGGCGAAGAGGTTGGGCGCCAGAAGGCCGAACAAGATGAACCCGCGACCAGCAGCCTTAAGGTCCCGCAATTTGCTGGCAGCCGTCATGCCCATCTCGAGCAAGAACAGGCACAGCGCGCCCTGAAACGCGGTGATGAACAACGAGTCGGCGTCGTGAGTGACTTTATGTCCCTGCAACCCGCTGACGAACCCGATGACGATGCCGCCGAAAAGCAGACACAGTCCCGGATTGAGGAAGACCTCCCGCAGCAGCTGGCGTGAGAAGAGACCCCCCTTTTCGCCGGACGCCCACGCGGGACGGCGGCGCCTTCTCAGCGCGTACTGCACCCGCTCCTCGGTGTCCGGTTCGATGTCGAGTTGCTGTCCGGGAGCGGGCTGGGCTGCCGCGCCGGGACCGACGCTCGCCGGCACCGGCGCAATGTAGCCGGGCTCATCGGGCATGTTGCCGTCTTGGTCCATCCCCCGGTGCCGCAACCGCGCCACCAGATACAGCGCAACCAAACACCCCGGGATCTCCATGACGGCCAGCATGACCGGCATGTAGGCGTCAAAGGCCAGCCCGACGCCGGCCAAGACGGCCACGCAGGTGGCGAAAGTGCCTGCCGAGTCCGACCCGTAATAGCCGGCGACGGTCGCCTTATCCACTCGCCGCAGCGCTGTCAGGCGGCTCAACAGCAGGTATGCGAGCATGCCGATCACAAAGTTCAAGACAAACCCGGTGATCATGAATCCCACAATGTGGCCGATGCTCGAAGCCTTGATATCGGCGAGTTCTTCGCCGCCGTGCCAACCGATGGCCACCAGCAGGTACATCGTGAGGCCCTGATAGATGACGTACGGGAACTCGAAGTCCACCTTGAGCATCCGCATCAGGAAACCGAAGTAGAAGAACAACAGCAACGGCTTGAAGAGGTTGTGCAGGAAGTTGTGCAAGAACTCTTGAAGCATTGGTCTTAGCCCCATCTCCGAAGTCGTCGGCTATGACGGATATGTTGTCTGGCAACGTCTCTGAGTCACCCGCGGAGGCGGTGCCGTTTTTTCCGGTGTGATTGTGTGGCCGTTATGTTTCCGAAGTGGGTCCGATTATGTAACGGGCACAATAAATATCATTCATACTGATCTGAATTAGGTTGATAGACAACAGATTTGATGGCAACGAACCATTGCGTCGGTTTGCCGACAGGCCTTTAGGGCGCCATCCTTCTGCCGAAGCGGCGTGTAGGTATGTACGACTTCGCGAAAGTGCGTTTATGTGGCTGTCTTTCGGGACGTTGGCAGCAACTTGGGCGACGTGTGGTCGCGGCCACCTACAAGCTTCTAGGTGCCTCGGGCGCACCACGGCCTAAGCGCTCGGCGCTTGGCTTGTGCGTCCACCCTGCAGTGGTCCATGGGAACAGCAGAGCAGCAGTTAATATGAGCGGACAACCGCACTCACGACTTCTTTACGTGAGCTGACAGCTTCCTTGATGAGATCTTTACGTTGAAACGGGTTTACGTGCTCAGGGCGATGTAAGCGCGTCGACTCACCAGGTGTGCACTCGGTTCTGCGCTGCCTCAAGACCCAGCTCGATCAGCAGCTCGGTGGCGTCTGCAGCCTGCTCGCAGATCGCCGGCACTTCGGGGCGTTCGGTAGCGGTGAAATTCTCCAGCACGAACGCCGCCGGGTCCTTACGGCCAGGCGGACGGCCGATACCGATCCGCACCCGCTGAAAGTCTCTGGTGCCCAACGCGCTCGCGACCGAGCGCAGTCCGTTGTGACCGCCCTCGCCGCCACCGAGCTTCAGCCGGATCTGGCCGAAGTCGATGTCGAGCTCGTCGTGAATGATCAGCACGTCAGCGGCGGGCACCGAGTAGAACTTGGCCAGCGGACCCACTTGGCGGCCGGACTCGTTCATGTAGCAGCGCGGCTTGGCCAGCACGACTGAACGGCCGCCGAGGCGACCGGTCACGATCTCCGCGCCGGAACGCTTGTGCACCTTGAAGTTCGAGCCCAGCCGAGCCGCGATCCGGTCTGCCACCATGAACCCCAGGTTGTGCCGCGTCTGGGCATAGTTCGGTCCGGGGTTGCCCAGACCCACCACCAATTGTGGGCCGGCCACGGTCTATTCGGATTCGGACTCGGCTTCGGCTGCCTCGCCCTCGCCCTCGGCGGCCTCCTCGGCCGGTTCTGCGCCTTCGGCGACCTCGCCGGCGCCCTCGCTCTCGAGGTCCTCGGCGGTCGGCGCGTTCACCACGTTGACGACCAGCAGATCGGGGTCAGCGATGAGCGTGACCCCGGCCGGCAGGGCGATCTGCCCGGCGGTGAACTGGGTACCGGCCTCGGCGCCGTCGAGCGACAGGGTCAATGACTGCGGGATCGACATTGCGTCGGCTTCGATCTCGATGGTGCTGGTCTCCTGGGTCACCAGGGTGCCGTAGGCGGCCTCACCGACTACCTCGACGTTGACCTCGACGGTGACCTTCTCGCCGCGACGGACCACCAGTAGGTCGGCGTGTGTGATGCTGCGGCGGATCGGGTGGATGGCGAGCGCCTTGGTCAATGCGAACTGTTCTTTGCCGTCGATGTCGAGGGTCAGCACCGCGTTGGTGCCGGAGTGGCGCAGCACCGCCGCGAAGTCATGCCCGGGCAGCTCCAAGTGCTGTGGGTCGGCGCCGTGACCGTAGAGAACGGCCGGAATCTTGCCTTCGCGCCGTGCCCGCCGGGACGCGCCTTTGCCGGTCCGGGTCCGCACTAGCGCGGTCAGCTTGTTCTCAGATCTAGCCATGGTGTCGCTCCTGTGTCAGATTCCGTTGCACGGCCAGGATCGCGACTGCTGTCGGTCCCCGTCGATAACGGCGGCTTGTTAAGCCACCCTCGCCGTGACGCCTGGTCAGGCTAGCCCATCAGCACCTCAGAGCGGAAATTTGGTGTCTGTGAGCCGCTCCGACAACTCCCAGAGCGCACCGGCCGTGGCGTGGCGTTTGGCCAGTGGGCCGCGCCCGCCCGGCCGGGTAGGTCCGAACATCCCGAAGGCCGGGCCGATGAAGCTGTTGCCCGGGACGTCCTGCGAGATGGCATACAGCGTCTGCCGGGCGCCGAAGTCGGCGTCGGTGGCCAGGCGGTTGGCGACGGCCATCAGTGCGTCGCCGATCCGGTGACCGGAATGGCCCTGCAGGTTGGTGTGCGAGTAGCCGGGGTGGGCGGCCACCGCTCGCACCGGCGAGTGGGCCGCCTCGAGCCGCCGCTGCAGCTCGCTGGTGAACAGCAGATTGGCGAGTTTGGACTGGCCGTAGGCCAGCCACGCCGAGTAGGGGCGTGACGTCCAGTTCAGGTCGCGCAGGCTGATGTAACCCATCAAGTGCATCAGCGACGACACCGTCACCACCCGCTCGGTGACTTTCGGCAGCAGCAGGTTGGTCAGCGCGAAGTGGCCGAGGTGGTTGGTGCCGATCTGGCTCTCGAACCCGTCGGCGGTGACGGCGTGCGGGACGGCCATGATGCCGGCGTTGTTGACCAAGACGTCGACGCTGTCGACCCCGTCGGCGAACTGCCGCACCGAGGCCAGATCCTGCAGGTCGAGTTGACGGACTTCGACGTCTCCGGTCATTTCACGGGCGGCGGCTTCACCTTTGCCGGTGTTGCGCACGGCCAGGATCACCTGAGCGCCGACTCGGGCCAGTTCGCGGGCCGTCACTTCGCCGAGGCCGCTGTTGGCGCCGGTGACGATGGCGGTGCGTCCGGCGAACGAGGGCAGGTCTGCTGCGGTCCACGAGGTCATGGAAAACACAGTAGTGCGGTGGTGTTACTTGGCGGCGATGGTGAAGCCGTGGATGATCGCCTCGACGTCGACCGCGTCGGCGACGGCCTTGTCGGCCAGGCTGGTGACCGCGAGCTGAATGAGGTAGCGGTCCGCTTCTTCGCCGGATCCGTGTGCGATCACGATTCGATTGATGGTGTGCAGCCGCTGGTCGCCGAGGTTGTAGCTGCCCTCGATCATCGACGACGGGAAGCCGTGGAAATCGGCACCGGACGATTCGAGCTGTTTGAAGTTCTCCGCGAGCCGGGCATCGTCGTTGCCGTGCTTGACCAATTCGGCCGCATCGAATTCCCCGACCAGCTTGAACACGATGAGCATGGCGTTGGGAAAGGCGTCGGCCCCGGCGATCAACTTCGTGGCTTGCGGGATGTTCGGCCGATTGATCCGCTTCCAGCCCGGCGGCGTCGGAATCGACACGGTCAGGTCGGTCAGCGTGTCGGGGTCGACCGGCGTACCGGATACCCCGTTGCTTTCCAGATACTGCGAGAACGGGATCGGCTTCTCGGTCGGCGCCGCGCTGGTGGTCGTTGGGGTGGTCGACCAAATCGACTGATAGTCAGGGCTTTTCGATCCGCATCCGGCCGCTGCCACCGTCAAGGCGGCCAGCGTCGCGGCGAGTCGTACCGGTGGGCTCACAGGATCTCGCGCACCGTGTCGACCGGACGAGCCAGCCGCGTGCCTTTCGATGTGACGACGAACGGCCGCTCGATGAGGATGGGATGTTCGACCATCGCGTCGAGCAACTGATCGTCACTCGCATCGGCCAGACCGAGCTCGGCATACAGCGCCTCGCGTTTACGCACGGCGGCCCGCACCTCGATACCGGCAGCGCGAATCATCTTCACCAGCTCGGTACGCGACGGCGGTGTCTTCAGGTATTCGACGACCTTGGGCTCAATAGCGTTGTCGCGCAGCAACTCCAGGGTCTTACGCGAAGTCGAGCATCGGGGGTTGTGATAGATGAC
>NZ_JBAPRN010000188.1:0-52581 GCF_049281135.1 Mycobacterium sp.
GGTTCACGATCAGGGGAGGTGCTTCGGATGTTCTACTTTCGATCGTCGCAAAGAGCGAGAGCAAGCCATGAGTGAATTTGCCCGCGAATTGACCGACCTCATCCGGAATCTCGCTGAAGACGCCGGGAAGAAACTCGACGACTACACCGATTCGGTGTGGGCTCAGGTCCGCGAGCTAGGCCTCGCCGGAATTGGCATGTCCGAGGAACAAGGTGGTTCGGGCGGGAGCCTGGTCGATCTGATGGTCGTTATTCAGGAATTGGCGCGTGCGGGGGTGAGCACCCCGATCGTCGAGGCATCCACGGCCGCATACGCCATTGGCGCCACGCCGCGTGAGGGTTTCGAAACGATCGTCGTGATGCCTGATTGGGATGTCCTATCGAACGCCGTCACCGCTAGCTTCGCGGGAGTGCCATTCGCGGACACGGCCAGCGGGCTCGTCATTGTCACCGCCTCCTCGGTCGTGACGGTCCCGCTGGCGGGGGAGACGGTCACCGTGGAGCCAGGCCACGACATCGCGGGCTTGCCCTATGGATGTGTGCGCCTCGACGACGCATCTGTCGCGCACATACCGCTGGGATCCGCCCCCCACGTGATCGACCGTCTGGCTCTTGCAAGGTCGGCTGCGTTGCTCGGCAGTGCCTGGGGTGCATACGAACTCACCCGGAGGTACGTGACGGAGCGCGAGCAATTCGGTGCGCCCTTGATCAAGATTCCCGCGGTGTCGACGGCTCTGGCGCAGATGGCGGTGCAGATCAGGTCCGCCCAGTCGGCACTGGGCCGAGCGACCACGGCGTGCGCGGACGTCCAGACACCCGCGCTGCGCCGATTCGGCGCCGTGTCGGCGGCACGCATCAGCACGGCCACTACGGCGAGCCTGGTGGCACGCACCTCCCACCAACTGCACGGCGCCGTCGGCATCACGGCCGAGTATGGCCTGCACCGCTACACCAGCACATTGTGGGCCTTGAGAGACGCCGACGAATCTCAATCGGCCTATTGCCGGCGGCTCGGGGCCCGGACCCGCTCGGAAGGCGAAATTCAACTGTGGGAGAACATCTCGGCTTAGCCGCCGGCAACACTGGCAAAAACTCAGGAGGCAGACAGTGACTGACACCGTCATCGTCGACACAGCGGACCGAATCATGGTGATCACGATCAACCGCCCAGAAGTCAAGAACGCGGTCGACATCTCGGTCGCCACCCGTATTGCCGCGGCGATCGACGACCTGGAGGCCCGCGACGACCTCACCGCTGCGATCCTGACGGGTGCTGGCGGAACATTCTGTGCCGGTATGGATCTCAAGGCCTTCCTGCGGGGCGAGTCACCGTCTATCCCGGGCCGCGGCTTTGCCGGGCTTACCGAAAGTCCCCCGACAAAGCCGTTGATCGCGGCGGTGGAGGGCTGGGCGCTCGCCGGTGGCTGCGAACTGGTCTTGAGCGCGGACATCGTGGTGGCGAGCACGGAGGCCAAATTCGGTTTGCCCGAAGTCAAACGAGGGCTGGTTGCCGCCGCCGGCGGGCTGCTGAGGCTTCCGAAAGCCCTGCCGTACTCGCTGGCGATGTTAACCGCGTTGACGGGCGAACCGATCACTGCCCAAGATGCCGAGCGTCACGGACTTGTCTCGGTGCTCGCTGAACCGGGCCAGGCATTGGCAACGGCGCGTGAGGTCGCGACCAAGATCGCCGCGAACGGACCGCTTGCCGTCAAGGCCACGAAGGAGATTCTCTCCCATCAGAGCAACTGGACCGACCTCCCGGCGTTTGAATGGCAGCGTGAGATCACGGCTCGGGTAAGGGAATCGGCCGACGCCAAGGAAGGCGCGTCCGCGTTTGCAGAGAAACGCCCACCACGTTGGCAGGCCAGGTAGGCAGCCGAAAGACATCCCGCAGCGAGAGTGATGTGCCGGCTGTGGTGGCGACCGGATCCTAGCCGCCCCTATGGACGGCACCGGGCTGATCGGCGGCGCTCTGCCCGTCCCCCCCAACTGTCAGTCCGCTGGGATCCTGTGTGAGATCAATATCGTGGTCGAGGTCAGGCGCAATCGGGATCATGTGGCAGATGAATATGGGAAGAGTGCCACATGGGTCGGGGTCGGCGCCGGCGGGAATTGCCAGAGAAAGAACGGTCGTCACGGCGCCCAACGCGACGATCGCGGCCTTTTTCAAGACGGACATCAAGACACTCCCTCCCCTGCCGCTAGCGCCCTAGTCTTGCCGTTAGCGCCCTAGTGGCCGTACCTGTGAGACCCCGCTAGCTTATTGAGACGCACAATGTCACACAAGCCCGATGTAGACCTTGACCTCTAGGTGGAGCTGGTTTCGCGACTCAGCAGCACTTGGCCGTCGGTCGCCCCGGCAGCAAGTGTTTCCTCGGCTTCGGAGTTGATGGCCTTGAGAACCCATATCGAGTTGACGATGAATGTGGCGCCGAACACCACGGCCGGTATCCAGAAGACGAACAACCCATTCCAGGCGAACGGACCGGATTTGAAGAACGGCAAAACGATTGCCGGCGTGAACATCAACTCGGCCCAGATGTTGAAATACGCCAGCCAGCGCGGAAACAACGGCTGGGGCCTCGGGTCGGAGAGAATCGCAAAGGCGAACGAAAAGTACTGTGCCATGAAGGGCGCCCAGGGCATTACCAAAATGATCCAGCTCATGTCGTTGAGGAGCAGGGTCGAATCGGGTGAACGGTCGGGACGGAACGCCGTGACGACGAACAGCAGCGCCGGCACCAAAAACGTCAGACACCCGAACGCCCCACCGGCCAGCACCGCGTTGACGACGGTGGGATGCACGCCGGGGATGCGCCGCGTCTGCCCCGCGATGACCGCGGTGAACCACACGTAGAACGTTGAGCTGAGAAAGATCAGCCCGGCGCCGAACCGGATTCCGCTGGTGTGAGCCTGGTAATGCGCCGCGACTTGTGCCGCTGACATGGACGGGGACAGCGGCGGCAGAAAGCCGGCGGCGACAAAACCGCCGAAGAACAGCAGCACGCAGACGATGCCGCTGTATGCGCAAAATCGCTGGAAAGTCGCTTGCGCGTTCATGTTACTGGCCTCGATTCCCGATAAAGCTGGTCGCGATTCCGGTGGGTGCCGGCAGGTCAAGGAGCTTCGCGACGAGTTGGCTTGCCGGATTGCTTTGCGCCATCGGGGAGTCCGCCGGCATCATTCCGGCGGCGATCATCATGTGCGCGGCGCGGACCATCAGGATCGCCAGCCGGGTGCCGGCCAGGATCTCGTAGTAGTCGAGGTTGCGCAGTTTGTGGCCCGTCGCCCGTTCGTAATAGTCGATGGTTTCGCCGTGGTCGGGGATACCCGCCGGCAAGGGAAGGCCGACCCCCTCGGTGTGGTGTCGCATCAGGAACAGCCACCAGCCGAGGTCTTGTTCGCGGCTGGCCAGCACCACCATCTCCCAGTCGAGCACACCCGCCGGGGCAAGGTCGTCGGAGAAGATGATGTTGCCCACCCGTGCATCGCCCCAATTGAGGACATTGGGTTCATCTTGCTCTGGACGGTGCTCGTCCAACCAGCGCAGCGCCGCCTCGATCGTCGGGTTCGGCTCGCCCTCGGCCGCCCACTCGAAGGTGCGTCGCCATTTGGCCAGACCCGCGTCGAGACCGCTGTGGTTCTCGGGTGTATCGAGGAACTCCAGTCCCAGTGCGCGCCAGTCGACGCTGTGGATCTGCGCGAGTACGTCAATGGTGTTGTGCCACATTCGGCGTCGCTCATCCGGCGTCAGGTCCAGCACCCACCCGGCCGCGGTGAACGGCGGATCGTCGGCAGGAATTCGACCGTCGATCCGCTGCATTGCCAGAAATGGCGCACCGAGGACGGATCGGTCCTCTTCGAAGAAGTACACCGGGGGCACCGGGACCGGCGAGTGCTCACCGAGCGCCCTGATGACGTTGGCTTCCTTAGCCAGGTCGTAGTCGGGAAACACACCGGGGCTGTCGGGTTGCACGCGGGCAGCCATGCCCTGGGTCTGCTCACCGTCAGCATCACGCCAGTTCGCCGTAAAGAGAACTGTTTCATTGGAGAGCCCACCCGCGCCGGGCACTTGCACGTCAGTCACGGTTATGCCCTGCGCGTCAGGCCATTTCGACGCCAACCAATTTGCGAGCCGCTTGGCGGCCAGCTCTGTGTCGATAGTGTTCTTCAAGGCCATCGTTTGCTCCTTTTGCACCAATATGCCAACGAGACAAGGCTTTCGACTCTTATAAGTGCGAAGATGCCAACGTCCGGCGTTTCATCATCTGCTGGTATTCGTCGAACCACAGCTCTTGATACGTCGCGTAAGTGGTTCGACCCTGTTCGTCGGTCCAGCGGTACACGCTGTCGTGAAACGAGGTGTTGGGCCACGCCGGCAGCGACGCGCAGGCGATTGCCTCACCCTGGAACCGGTAAAGCTCCCCGTTTTCGTCCTCAGCGGTGATCTCCTGGCGGATCGGCAGATGAATGCGCGGGTGGTACTCGAGGACGTTGCGGCGCACCCACTTGATCGACCGGGTCTCGTCGCCGCGCTGAATCCAGGCGAAATGATGTGATGGACGGTCCCCGACGTTGTACAGCCCGGCCCAGGCTGGGTTGGTGTCCAGCGGCTCGAAACTGATTTGGTTGAAGATGAGATCGGGGCCGAAATACATCGGTGACCAGCCGACCGGCGGAACCGGGACCGCGCCGCGGCGTTCCACCCGGATCTGGCGCCAGGAGCGGTCCCGCGGGGCATAGCAGTCGACCGGATACGTCGTGCCGTCCAGCAGCAACTCGCCGGTCATGCGCATGAACTGCTCGGTGCCGCCCGGTTCGCGGGCCACATCGTGGTGGTCTTCCTCGCCCGGCATGACATGCCCGCGGGCCAGTAGCGGGGTCACACCCTCGGCGAGGACGTCGATGGCGGTGTTCCCGTCACTGCTGCGGTAGGTGATGCGCGCGGTCTGGCCGGGCTCGAGGAACTCGATCTTCAGGCCGTTGTCGGTGGTGATCGTGCTGCCCTCGACCCGCGGCCAGGGCATCGTGATCTCGTAATCGAGGAACGCCATGTCGGTGTACTCGACATTGTCGGTGCCCTGGAAGATGCACACACCGCCCTGCGACAGCGGGAACGCCGGCTGGTAGCGCACGTACAGGAAGGCGCCGATCGCCGCTTCGGGAACGGAGAAGCCGAAGTAGTGGGTGTGGATCAGGTGCGGATCCCACTGCTCCCCGGCCGCAGGCAGCGGCAGTAACAGATCGGTGTCACCGGAATGCGTTGCTATTGCCATGCCCGCTCCTAAGCGGTGACCGGGTCAAGAACCGCGGACTGCGAGGGTGGCGCTGCGATCGCTTTCAGCTTCTGCCACAACGTCTCCGACTCCGGGTGGGCCACCTCGCCGCGACCGACAACGGACAGCCCGATGATCCACACCGAGAACAGCGCCAGGCCGAGGGTGACGAAGGATGCCAGGTAAGTCCAGACGTAGGACACATTCGCTTGGTTGAGTGACGCCCACATCGGCCAGGCGGTGGCGCCGTTGGCGATGCCGTCGGCCATTGGGACGCACGCGATCACCGCGGGCAGCTTCCACGCGGTGTTGAGATGCGGGCGGATGTGGAAGATCAACGCGCCGGCCACCATTGGCATCACCGGGTTGACGAATCCCCACCACAGCGGAAATCCCCAGAAATTGAACGGTTGATGGCCGTAATACAGATAGGTGCCCGCCAGGATGCCTGGGCTTTCCAGCACCACGTCGACCAGGAAGTCGCACGCCCACAACAGGAACATATCCCGCATCGTGACGCCGCGTTTGAACAGCTTGTAGGCGAAGTAGCCCAGCCCGCCGACATACCAGGGGTAGACGAAACAGATATAGAGCGGCATCGTGCGATCCAGGATCGTGAACGTGCCCAGCGCACCCCGCTCCTTCAAAAACACCAAACCGAGCACGTCGACGATCGGCTCGAAGGAGGCCGCCAACGCCCCGCCAAGGATGCAGTACAGCAGCAGCGGTCCCTGTCCCTTGAGCAGCTTGCGCAGTGCCAGCGCCAACGCGATGCCCAGTGGAATGAAGATGAAGACGTTGAAGATCGTCTCCGCCGTTTTGGGCATCACCGCGTCGACCGGCGGCTGTGGAATCGTCGCCGCCAAGACCATCGTTACCATTGCCGCGCCCTCCCTATTTGTGAGCCAGTTCACGTCGGCATGGCCAAACTAGCATCGGATGAATATAGTTTCAAGAGTGAAAATCTATTCATCGGGGAAGAATCCGGGTGTGACGTCCGAAACCGATGGCAAGGCGACGCGCACCGAACGTCAGCGGCTGCGCACCCGGCGGTTGCTGCTGGACGCCGGCCGAACGCTGATCGCCGCCAAAGGGGTGGCCGGCCTGCGCATCCAGGACATCACCGAAGAGGCCGACGTGGCGCTGGGCTCCTTTTACAACTATTTCCAGTCCAAGGAGGAGCTCCTGGAGGCGGTGATCACCGAAAGTCTTGCCGACTTGACGTCCGCGATCATCGCCAATGTCGACGACGACACCGACCCTGCCGAGGTCGTGGCCCTGGCCAACCTTCAAGTCATTCGGCTCGCTTACGACGAACCCGACTTCGCCCGCCTGATCGTCAACATCGGCCACTCCGAAGCGCTGTTCGGCGACGCCGTCCACCCGTATGCGCGCATCGCCGTGGAACGCGGAATCCAAAGTGGGCGCTTCGTTGTCGGCGATATCGAGGTCCTGCTGACGGCGGTGATCGGCGGCGCGTTCGCGCTGATCCGAGAAATCCTTGACGGTCGTCACGGCGGGGGTGCCCACCACGCTTTCGCCCGCCACGTGCTCGCATCACTCGGGCTTCCGCCGGACGAGGCTGAAGCGATCGTTCGCGCGGCAGTCGGTCGAGAGCGAGGAGGACGAACCAACTAGGCCGTCGTCAATCGCGCCTCGCTGCTGTCAGCGCTTCTTCTGGTCGCGAATGGCGGTCTGGGCGGCGAGCTTGCCCGGCAATGCGCACACACCGCCGACGGGGTGGGTGCCTGCGCCACTGAGGTACAGGCCCTCGACCGGTGTCCGATAGCCGGCCAGCCCGGCTGCCGGCTTGAGTGGCCCGAACCGTGAGATCAGCGGGTCGACGTGGTAGACGTTGCCCGCAGGGGCGTTGAACCTGGTTTCGAGATCAGGTCCGCCGAGTACGGCCCTATCGATCTCGAGTCGGTCGAGTCCTTCGTAATACTGGGCGGAGTCACGTAATACGGCGTCGCCGACCTTGTCACGCACGTCGTCCCATGGCTCTTCCGGTGTCACCGGGATGACACCCGACCACAGCCACAGGTTGTCGCGGCCCTCGGGGGCTTGGGTGGGATCGACCGCGGTGGGGATGATGGCGCAGCTCACCGGAACCGGGTCGGGCCACTGTCCGCGCACCACGGCATTCCATGCGGTGTCCTGTTCTTCCAGGGTGTGCCAGGCGATGAGGTACTTGCGCAGGTCCAGACCGTCGCCGCGCCAGTCCTCGTGCTTCTTCATCGTCACGCGGCCCTCGAGGGCGACGTTGATCTTGAGCGATGTGGCGTGCGTCTTGCGGATCGGAATGTCCTTGGCGCGCACCGATAATTTGGTATCCAGCGTGCCAGCCGGCAGCAGCTCGTTGAGCGTCACGACGGGGTTACAGGTGGTCAGGACGCCATTGCGGGCAGTGACGAGTTGGCCGGATTCGAGACGCACCCCCGTCACGCGGTCGTTGGATACCACGAGCTCCTGCACCCGGCTGTTGGTGTGCACCGTGCCGCCGAGCGCGCTGAGGCAGCGATGCAGTGCGGCGGGTAGCGCGCCGGTGCCGCCGACCGGCATCGCATTCGAAACCTTCTGTACGACACCGAGATAAATCATTGCCCAGGCGGTTGCATCCAAGCGCATTTGCGAAAACGCTGCCATGGCTGCCAGCGCGCCCTTGGGTAACTCGGTCTCGAAGGTCTCTTCGAGGAACTCGGTGTGCGACGCGGTCACCATATTCCGCAGGCTCCACGCACCCTTGAGATGACGCGCGGCGCCCAGCAGCGAGCTGGCCATCTCGCGGTTGAACGGTCGCAGCGGGTGCGATTTCATGTAGGCCACCACCAGGTCCATGATCGGATCCAGCGCATTGGCCAGGTCCAGCCAGGCCCGAGCGTCCTTGGGTGAGAACCGTCGCAGCTCATCAGCGGTGCGACTGGCATCCTTCCAGATCGCCAAGGAGCTTCCGTCCGGAGCCAACTGGATGTGTGCGGGATCCACCGAAATCTGCTGCAGCCCGTACTTGTGCAGTTCGAGGTCCTCGGCGACCCCAGAAAGCCGGAAGATTCCGGTCAGTTGGATCGCGCCCTCATTGAAGTAGTGGCCCGGCGCCTTCGACAGGATGGCGTTGGTGGAGGTCATGCCGCCCACGGTGGGCGATGCCTCCAGGACGGCTACGCGGTGTCCGGCGCGGGCCAGATAACACGCGGCGGTCAGCCCGTTGTGCCCGGCCCCGATGACCAGGTAGTCGGCTTCGGTGGGGAGAGTGGTTTCCGTCATATCTGCAATCTTCATCGAACTCGATTACAAAATCAAGATTGAGATGTCGATCGAATGCGATACTGCTCTCGTGAGTGTGTCTCCTGCCCCGATGGGACGCCGCGATCGCCGTAAGGCCGAGGCCCGGCAACGGCTCCTGGCCGCAGCCCACCAGCTGATCGCCGAGAACGGCGTGTCAGACCTTCGAATTGGCGATGTCACCGACCTGGCCGACCTCGGCTTCGGCACCTTCTACACGTATTTCCCGTCAAAGGAGGCGCTCATCGAGGCGGTGGTGGCCGACGTGCTTGCCGGACTCGCGGCAAGGATCGGCGGGGACGCCCTCGAATTCACCGATCCCGCCGAGGCGGCCTCGGCGTCTTACCGGCGTTTCCTCCGCTTCAGCCGCGACGAACCCGAAGTGGCGCGGGTTCTCGTCGAACTCGATCGCGTCAACGCGATTTTCGAGGACGCCGTGACGCCCTGGGCCATGGAGACTCTGTCCCGTGGCCGGAAATCGGGTCGATTCGCCGTTGACGATCTACACCTGGCGCTTACGTCGGTCACGGGTGCCGCGCTGGCCGCCATTCGGGCGATTTTGGCCGGCCGCATCCCAGCGGGTCCAAAGACCGAGTCGCGAGGCGCGGAGATGATGCTGCGCGGCTTCGGCCTCGATGCGGCTTCCGCGAAAGAGATTGCCCGCCGCCGACTACCGTAGCTGCACCCGGGCCGAGCCCGCGCCGCCATCGATGGTCCCCGATCCCCGGTGCGCCGTCTGCGGCTGCCATCCACAGTATGGATGACACAAGGGATTACGAGTTCATCGGCATCTTGTGCGGGTCTGACGTTCTTGACGATCGGCCTGCTCGTTACCGGTCATGGCCGGTACGATATGGGACCCATTGAATCTCGGCTCACCATTGAAAGTCATTTCACCGTAGGTTAGTTTGGCCAATATCTGGGTGATCCGGGTGCCCAGACTCGGAAAGTGGGCGGTGTTGACAATTGTTCAGTGCCCGCGCGTGCGGCAGGTCTTGCGGGGCCGCGTCATTGGGCACGGGCAAGGCTTTGCCGGCCATCGCCGCTCATTGAGCGCTCCGACATCTGGTTTCGAGCTGCCCGACCTGTCAGCCCAATCGTAGGGAGTAATCGTCATGGCACTGCAGCACGACATCGGTGGCGGGACTGACTTTGAAGGCGGGACGACGGCGATGTCCGTCGAGGCAGCCGGTGCTTCGGGATCTTCGGCGATCAGGGTTCAGCAAACCTTCCAGCGGCTATGTGCGATTAGCGGTGTGGTGTGTCCCTTGTTGTTCTTCGGGGGCCTGCTGTTTTGTGGGTTCTTGCCGCCGTTGCGGCCCGGTGCGTCGGCGATCCAGATCGCTGCGCACTATCAGCAGCACGCGACCGGTATCCGGTTCGGTGCGGCCTTGATCCTTCTCGCGTCGATGTTCTACATCGTCTACTCGGGAGCGATTTACGGTCAGATCCGCCGCATTCCGGGGTCTGGACACACCGCCGCGGGGGTTGCGCTAGCCGGCGGTGCGGTGGCCGCGGTGACGTTCATGATGCCGGCGATGCTGTGGGCGGTGACCGCGTTTCGCCCTGAGCGGTCACCGGAGACCACCCAGACGCTCAATGACATGGCGTGGTTCATCGTGGTGATGCCATGGGCGCCGTTTATGGCCCAGAACTTCGCGTTCGCCTTTGCGATCCTCACCGATTCCCGGCGCAGACCCCTGTTTCCGCGATGGCTTGGGTACCTCAACATCTGGGCGACGATTGTCTACACCCCAGCGATCGTGTTGCAGTTCTTCAAAGATGGGCCGTTCGCATGGAACGGAGTCTTCGTGTTCTGGTTGCCTGCGGTGGTCTTCGGCATCCAGTTCGTCGCAAACACTGTCTGGCTGGTCAAAGCGGTGAAGTACCCGACCTCACCGGAAAGCGATCACCTCGACCGCCATATCACCTGACTGCAGCCGGACCGAGCCCGCGCCGCAGTCGACGGTCACTCGATCGCCGATGGGCAGCCTGCGCCTGCCGTCCCCAGTGGTTATGACACTAAGGATTCCGAGTTCACTGGCAACGATTTCGCCGTGAGACAAAGACCCGCCGATGTCGATGACGACCGGGGGAACCGAGCGGATGAGGGTCGGACGCCTTCTGCAGAAGTCGCTATATGATAGATTGATTTTTGACGGTGACTACCCAGCAGAGCGGTATCGAATTGAGTTCGGCGACAACGGATATGACCGCCCTGGCCGCCCCGCTGGGCATGCCGGCCGACGGGCACTGACGGCACGACAGAACGGATCCAGATGCGGTTCACGCTCGAGTACCCGGTCGCCCATCCCTCGTACAACGAGGAATTCCTCGACCCCGACGTGGTGAGCGCCGTCGCGCAAAGCGCCGAGAAGGCCGGGTTCGCCGCCGTCGGCTTCACCGAACATCCCGCTCCGTCCGACAAGTGGATGAACGCTGGTGGACACGACGCGTTGGACCCATTCTCGGCACTGGCATTCTGCGCCGCGGTCACCACCAGGCTGCGCCTGATGACGTTGCTGCTCGTCGCCCCCTATCGCAACCCGCTGCTGACCGCCAAGTCCGCGGCGACGGTCGATGTGCTGTCCAAGGGCAGGCTCGTGCTCGCGCTCGGGGCGGGCTACCTGCGATCGGAGTTCGCCGCGCTCGGGGTGGAGTTCTCCGAACGCAACGAAATACTCGACGAGGCCGTCGCGGCGATGACCGGCATCTGGTCGAACAACGCGTTCAGCTTTGCGGGCAAACACTTCACGGCGATCGCGCAGACTGCGCGGCCCCGGCCGGTTCAGCAGCCGGTGCCGATCTGGTTCGGCGGTAACAGCGAGCACGCCCGCCGGCGGGTGGCCCGCAGCGGGCAGGGCTGGGCGCCGCTGATGAACGACCCGACGTCGGCCAAAACCAACCGCACCGCGCTGCTGGACACTCCCGAAAAGCTCGGCGTCGCAATCGGGCAGCTACGTGATTTCGTGGCCGCCGAGGGCCGCGACCCCGCCGGGGTCGACGTCCAGGTCGCGACACCGCAGGCCGGCACGTGGGCGTGCGAGCCCAGTCTCGAACAGCACCGCGACCACCTCGGCGAATTGGGCGCCGTCGGCGTCACGTCGTTCGTGGTCAAGATTCCCGGCGAGGACTCGCGGCTCGCGCTGGATCAACTGAACCGCTACGGAAGCGAGATCATCGCCGGCTGCTGAGCGCACCGCGGCATCAGCGGATGGCCACGGCGTCGAACCGCTGCGTCGGGTAGTGCGCGACCATCTTGGACCCGACCGGGCCCAGCAGCGCGTGACGGCGAAGGTTGCGCCGGTGAAACAGCCACACCAGTTCCTCATCGTGCACGCCCACGCCGGCGTCGGCCAGCACGAAACGTTCCAGCGCCGCATCGCTGTCCCACCAGGTGTCCGGCCGGTAACCCAGCACCCGCGCGACATCGTCAAGCTCCGCCTCGGCGCAATCGTCGCCGATCTCGTTGAGCCGCTGCAGATGTCGCGCCATCCGGAAGCACAGCCTCAACTGATGACCCACCAGATCGTCGTCGGCGCCCACCGAGAGTGCCCGCAGGCTGTGCACCAGATGCCCGTAGGTGTGGTCGTGGCGCGTGCGCCGCGGTTCGGCGGGCTCGACTGCGGGCAGCTCGATATCGAGCAGCTCCCCGAGAGCCTCGGTGGCATGCAGGTTGGTCTCGCTGGTCCACTGCATGTTGTTCATCAGGTCCGTCTCGTCCACCGGGTCGGAGACCGCGGGGCCGAAGATGAGCTGGTTGTCCAGCGTCGCCGCGAAGTGGTGACGTTTTATCGCCTCCAGGTCGACCTCACGGCCGGTCAGCTCGGCGTACCGTGCGTACAGCGACCGAAAGTCGCCGTACGGGATGAGGGTGTCGCGCATCCGCCACTCGGCCAGGTCCAGCATCGGGTCTGCGACGCAACCGAACTCGAGGTCGAGCACCGCAACCAGGTGTCCGTCGCTGTGGTGAAACTGCCCGGTGTCCCACAGGATCGGCGTCAGCCTGCCTTGGCTGCGCGGCGGGTGGCGGTGCATCCATCCCAGACAAAACTCGAGGAACGCGTCTGGGTGCTGCTTGCGTGAGCGCCACCGCTGCTCCAGATGCGCGTGGGGCCAGATCCCGGACTGCTCGGGCGCGGGTGGTCGGGCGATTCCGGCGTCCAGAAACGGTGCCGGGTCCAGGGCATGCAGACGCGCGAGGACGTGCAGGTACTCGTCGACCACGGCATCACGCTGGCCTGTGGGCACGCCTTCGAAATCGGGCTTGCCTCCCACCATCTCCATGACGACGGCGCCCAGGTCTTCGATCCAGCCGTGATGCCGGGCGACCGGGATTCCCTGCTCTTCGAGCATCCGGTGAAACGTCATCTCGTGCCGCAGCGGGAACACCTCCGTGTCGACCCTGGCACCGCGGACCACCACGCCGAAGGGCACACCGTCTCGCTCACCACGCACGAACCACGTTGGGCGCCAGCGTGTTTGCCTGCGCACCTCGGTGATTGTCATACCCAAATGCCTGGCGGTGGCGTCCGCGACCTCGGCGACCGACGGGATCGACATGGGCCTCCGTTCCAAACGCGGCGCAATAATTCGATATATGTTAAGTCGGTTTATCGTCTGAGGCAATGGCTAGGAGACACTTTCAGCTCGTCGTCACCCGGACGCGGCGTGGCCTGAGCGGCTGGCCCAGTTCGCGGCGCCACACGGCAGACACGTAACTACCGCATGCAGCACCCCTGTGTAGGACCTTCCACGTCGTTGACCCTGCTACGGCAGCTCTCTATATTGATATAGCTAGGCTCAATAATAGGTGGCTGCAGCGAAGGCAGGCGATGCCGACCATAGGTGGAACGGCCTTACTCAACGCCAACCGGGTTGGCGAACGTGAGGCGATCGTCACCGCCGAGCAACGGTGGACCTGGCGAGAACTGGAGACCGACATCTCCAATGCCGCGGCGGCGCTGGCCGCGTTCGGGGTGCGGCAACATGACCGAATCGCCATCCTGTCGGCAAACTCGGCCGAATTCATCATCGCCTCCCACGCCGCGTCGCGGCTCGGCGCGATCGTCGTGCCGGTAAACACCAGATTGGCCGCACCGGAGCTGGTCTACATCCTGGACGATTCCACCAGCACCGTATTGGCTTTCGGCGCCGGTGAAGCCCACCTTGCCGAGGCCGCAGCTCGCACCGCGGCACCCATCACATTGCTCTCGCTTGGCGCGTCGACACGCTATCCCGATCTGCTCGCCGGCGGCTACGGCGATGCCGTACATGAAGATCGCGCCGTCGAGCAAGACGACGCGTTCATTCTGTACACCTCCGGGACCACCGGAAAACCCAAGGGTGTGCTGCTGGATCACCACCGTGCAGTGTGGGCGGCGATGGCACAGATCATCTCGCTGGGCCTGCGTGACGGCGATCGCTACCTGCACTTGGCGCCGATGTACCACTCGGGTGGAATGACCTTCTTGAATGCGACGACGCTGCTGGGCGGAACCCACATCGTCGTTCCGAGGTTTGATTCGACGACAGTCCTGGAGATGGTCGAGAGATACAGGGCAACATGGCTTTTCGCTGTCCCGACCATGTATCAGCAGATCCTCGGCTGTTATAAGGCGAACCATTGTGACCTGACATCGTGGCGAATTGGAATATTCGGTGCCGCGCCGATGCCGGCGGCCGCCATCGAGCGGCTGCTGGCCACGTTTCCGCACGTCGCCTTCTTCCAGCAATGTGGCCAGACCGAAGCCGGACCCACCGGGATCTACTCGACGATGGAGCAGGTGCGGAGTCAACCGCAGTCATCTGGCCACCTCGCACAGCCCTTTATCGAGGCTCGTGTTGTCGACGAGGACGGTAACGACACGCCTCCCGGCCAGGTTGGCGAACTCGTATTTCGTGGCGAGGCCATCACCAAGGGTTACTGGAACCAACCGCAAGCCACGCTGGAGGTTATCCGCGACGGGTGGTTGCACACAGGTGACTTGATGCAGGTGTGCGACGACGGTGCCATGCGTCTGGTCGACAGACTGAAAGACGTCATCATCACCGGAGGGCGCAACGTGTACTCGGCAGAAGTCGAACAGGCAATCGCCGACCATCCGGAGGTAATCGATGTCGCCGTGGTGGGCCGCCCAGACCCTGAATGGGGCGAAACGATCGTGGCGTTCCTCACCGCGGTCGATGGGTCTGATCTCACGCCCGCCTCGATACGACAGTACTGCACCTCTCGCATCGCCGGTTACAAGATCCCGCGCGAGTTCATTTTCGCGCTCATCCCGCGCAATGGCGCCGGAAAGGCCCAAAAACACTTGCTGAGAAACAGATTGGCTTCGAAGCGTGCTTAGCTCGGGTGCTCGCGGTTGAGCCCTGATTCGTGTTACTGAATTGGCGAAGTCAGTCGGTTTCTTTGGTGATGTGTTCCCAGTCGGCGTACTCGGCGAGTCGGGCGGCCTGGGTATCGCGCACCCACTTCAGCCCGTCGGTGTTGATGGCGAGATGCTGTGGCGGCTGGTCGGTTCCGGTGATATCTGCGACAGCGCCCATGGACTTGGGGATGTCGCCGAAGTGTGCGGTGTCGAAGATATGCTGCATGCTGGCGTAAGTCTCGTTGTAGGCGTCCATGCGGGTAGCGTTCTTGACGTTCTCGAAGAATTTCGTCATGTAACCGGCGGGCTCAACGAGTGTGATCTTGACGCCAAGTGGTTCGCATTCCATTTGCAGGCCTTCGACGAGACTGCGCACGGCCGCCTTGGACGACGCGTAGACGGTCATGGTCGGGAAGCTCAGGTGCGCGCTCATCGAGCCGACGACCAAGATGTGACCACCCCGGCGTGCACGGAACTGGGGCAAAACCGCCTGCACGACGTTGAGCACGCCGACCACATTCGTCTCGTACTCAGCGCGCAACTCTGCCGGAGTCACCTCTTCGATCGCGCCCACCTGTCCGTATCCGGCGACATTCAACAGGGCGTCGAGCTGGCCGAACTTCTCGCCGGCAAACGCCAGCGCCGCATCGATCGACGGTCGGTCGGTCACGTCTATGTGCGTGACCGCGGTATTTTTCAGCTCTGCGAATCGCGGATTGGCGGCAGCCACGTTGCGCATGGCGGCCACAACGTTCCATCCGCGTCGCGCGTACTCAAAGACAGCGGCCTCACCCAAACCGGAGCTGGTGCCTGAAATCAAGATGGTCTTACTCACGGATTAACGCCTTCCAGATCGATGACCTTAAATGTCTGCGTCTCATAGTGGCTATGACATCGGTCGGCCGTCGATGTGCCAGCGGATACCGTTGATGCATCGCCGGTGTCCTTGCAGACACTTCTTTTGATGCCGGCGCTACCGACACATGGTTCCCCAGGCGATGTTCGTGTGGCTCGGCACACGCCTGCGCGGACCTCGAGGCGTCCGCAGCGCTGGGCATGTGACCGCGGCGGTAGGTGCCGCTTGTTGCGCCAATTGAGTCACTTCCGCCTATTCTTGGCGGCCGGTTTGACCGCCCGCACTTCTGTTGGCCGGCGCGCCACGCCACAGCCGCTGAGATACACCACCCGCCAAACGATCTCGACGAGCGCATCGAGCTGACGCTCGACCTCGCCGTCGTCGGCGGTTCCGACCAGTTGATAGAGCCCGCGTTCGATCATCGCGATGAGCCATTGCGCGGTGCGTGCGGCGTCCAGATCGGCATCGGCCACTCCGGCACGCTGCGCGTCGCCGATATAGCTTGTCAGCGCGGACACCACTTGGTTGATCAGGTTCTGCTGCTGTTCTTGCGCCCGCGGGTCATACGCCGCGGTCTCGGCTACGGTTCCCAGAATTGTTCGGTGTTTACGGTAGGTGTCGATCGGCACACGCAAGGCCTTGCGCAGATCGTCGCGCGTTCCGTCGACGGGAAGCTCCCACCACGACGCGCCATCGGCGAGCAGGTCGCCGATTACGTCCTGCGCCATTGCGACAAGCAGATCACCCTTGTCATCAAAGTAGACATAGAACGTGGAGCGTGAAATGCCACCCGCGGTGATAATCGCCTCGACGCTCAGGTCGGCGTACCTCACCCCGTTCTCGACCAGATTTTCGACGACGCTTACGAAATGCCGACTGAGCATGCCGCGGCGCTGAGGCCTTGACAGTTGCAAAGGTCGAGGGCGTGACGCGTTCACGCGACGAGTATACGCAGTGTGCAGATGATCATACAGACTGTCTTTTTATCAAACTCTCTGTTTGATAAGGTGCACGGCATGTCTGACCTGTCGAAGGTGTACGTCGTCGGCGCAGGTCCGTCGGGGCTGGCAGCGGCATGGCGGTTACAAGAGGCCGGTCGCGACGTCGTAGTGCTGGAATCCCGGGATCGTGTTGGTGGACAACTGTTGTCGATCAAACGCGACGGCTATCTGATGGAAGCCGGAACGACGATCCTGCCCGCCGCCTACGACAGCGTGATGCAGCTGGTCGAGGACATCGGCATGACCGATGAGTTGATACCGGCGAACTCGTTGATGGGGTTCATGCGCGGCAGTCAGATGCATTACCTGCGGGCGAACCGGCTCGTGATCGACGCGGCGCGCACAAAGCTGTTGTCGGCGCGCTCCAAGTTGAAGGTTGCCAGGCTCGCTGCAGACTCGTTCAAGCTGCGCAAACTGCTCAGCTACGAAGACTTGTCCGTCGCGGGCGCCTACGACACCGAGACGCCCGAACAATATTGCCTGCGGCGCGGCCTCGACGGCGAGCTGTACGACTATCTGATAGAGCCCACCGTGCGTGGTGGAGCCGGCGTGCCGGCCAACGTGATCTCGGTGGTGGAGTTCTTCTTCCTTTGGCAGAAGGTGCTTGGCACCAAGCTGTATGCGTTCCGCGACGGCTATTCCTCGTTCCCCAACCGGCTGGCCGCCGCCATACCCGACGTGCGGCTGGACACCGAAGTTGTCGAAGTCGTCGAAGACGCCAAGGGCGTGACGATCACCTGCGTCGGGGCTGACGGCAAGCAATACACAGAACGCGGTGCCGGAGCCATCGTCAGTTCCATGGGCAACAGAATCCCTGAGATCGTGCCGCAGCTCGAACCCGAACGCGCAAAGTTCTTACGGGACTTGAATTACACCTCGACGATGTCGATCAACCTCGCGCTCAATCGGATTCCGGACTGCCCGGCGTCGTTCATCGTCGTTCCCCGGCCGGTGTCCGAGGGTCTGTTCGCGATCATTCTGGAACACAACAAGGCACCGGGGCGCGCGCCGGCAGGCAAAGGCCTGGTGTCGCTGTTCATGATGAACCAGTGGGCTGTCGATCACATGGATGCCACCGACGACGACATCCTGGCCGACGTGTTGCCCGACGCGGAGAAGGCGATTCCCTGCTTAGGCAATGCGATCGAATTCGTGCGGGTCAACCGGTGGTACCCGGTGCTCGTCTACAGCCATCCCGGGTTGTACCGCGACCTAGGCCGTTTCCATGCTGCCCGGAATCTGAAAAGCCGTATCCACCTCGCCGGGTCTTACACCTCGTCGGGCAACGTCAACACAGCCACCACCGCCGGCGAACGGGCCGCACGTGAGCTGTTGCAAGCACTTTCACCCGTAGTCGCATTGACCGCGTAATCATCATGGCCCAATTCAACATTCCGACGCCGCCGTCCATGGTATTCCCGCGGATACCGCAGACGATCGCCGAGATTGTCCTGTGGATCGTGGTGGTCGCGTTCGTGGCCTTCGCGGTGCATCAGTGGCGGCGAACGGCTTCGCCGCTGGGCCTGGTGCTGCTGGCGGGCGGCGGGATTGCGCTATTCAACGAACCGCTCGACGACATCTTGGGTCTGGTGCACCACCCCAGGGCGGGTCAGGATGTGGTCTTCGAGACGATGGGCCCGATTCCGCACTGGGGGCTACCCACCTACATCCTCTTCTTCGGAGGCATCGCATACGTATTGCTACTCGAACTGCGTAAATTGACCTTCACTCCGCGCGCGTTCTGGACCGGCATCGCCATCACCTTTGTCGCTGACCTACTCATCGAGTTGCCGCTGCTGCACTTTCGGCTCTACACATACTTCGGCTACGGGCAGGTGCCGATGAGCATCGGTGGATTTCCGTTGTACTGGCTGTTCATCAACACCACGGGCCCAATCCTCTGTGCGGCCATCCTGTTCGCGGTGCCGGGCTACTTCACGGGCTGGCGGGCTCCGCTGGTGCTGTTTCTGCCACTGGTCACCGACGCTGGCTGCAGCGCGGCCGTGGGTCTGCCCGTGTACAACGCACTGCACGTGCCGGGCGCCTCGGCATGGGTGACCTGGGTCGGCGCAGTCCTTTCCTGCGCAATCGGTTTGGCGATCCTCGACGCGCTGGCACGCTGGATCTACACCCACACCCTCAGGATGCACAAGGCCGCGGAACCGGCCGAACAACTGCAGCCGCAGTCATGAGTTGGGCCAGCGGACATTTCGAACTGCCGGCGACCCCCGACGGCACGGAGATGCCGCAAACCGCTCAGCTCGTGGCAACCGTGGCCATGGCCGTGCTGGTGGCCGGCTTCGCCGTGTACGCGCTACGAGAGATCACCCGGAGGCGTTCGGTCACCCTGGTGCTACTACTTGTCGGCGGGGCGATCTCATACTTCAACGAACCCATCGACGATGTGTTGGGATTGGCGTGGCACCCGGTCGTGGGGCAGTGGACGGCACTGGACACCTTCTCACGTGTTCCGTTGTGGGGCTTGGGTATCTATATCGTTTTCTTCGGTGGCATGCCCTATCTGATCCTGCAGAATCTGCTCCGTGGCATGACCCGTCGGCAGCTGTGGGGCTGGGTGGGTGTGCTAGCGGTACTCGACGTTGCCGTCGAGTTGCCGATTTTGGCCAGTGGCATCTACAGCTACTACGGCGGCGCGCCGTTGCAGGTTGGTGGCTTTCCGGTGTATTGGATCGTCATCAACACGGTGGGACCGCTGGCCCTTGCCGTGTTGCTGCTCGCAGCGGGGGAGTCCTTCACCGGCTGGCGTGCGGTGTATCTGCTTGTTCTTCCGATGGTGTGCGATGCGGCGGGCAGTGTCGCGGTTGGATGGCCGATCTTCAGCGCCCTGAATGCCCAAGCTTCCGCGCCCGTGCAATGGCTGGCTGCTGGCCTGACCATTACTATCGGCCTCGCCGCGCTGGACCTGCTGATCGTCTACGCGGCGCGGACGTCGGCAGCGCTGGGGCACGCGAAAACGGTTGGCGCCGTTGGCGTGTGAACCGCCATCCGAGCCTGTCGTTCAGCGAAACGGGTATTGCGTGGGCAATGTGGTGTGAGGCGGTATGACGGCCTTGCCGTCAGGTGTGATGTATGCAGAGCCCTTGCCGGAGTCGCTGTTATCGTTGCGGCTCAATGGGACACCCGGGCCGGGACAGGCGCGATCGGTGCCCTGTCCGCATAATCCGTCGGTGAGGTACGACCGGTCAATAAGGTCGCGCTGCCATTCCTTGGAGTGGGTTCCGATCCAGTAGTTCGGCACGTTATAGGTGAGGAACAGTGCCACGTGCACTCCGGCCAACACCGCTAGCGCCCGCACCACCATCTGTGTGCGATCGGACATCCGAAGATTTTCAGCGCCGCGCTCGACCAGCGTCTGGCCTCTGTCGTTACGGAAGTATCGCAGGCAGGCGACCGCGGTGAAAGTCGCGGAGACGGTGACGATTTCATTGAGCGGGAAGGCGTGGTAGGACCCGCTGAAGATGGCGAAGCCGCGGCCGCCCGGGTACTCCCAGATACCGAGCGGCATGAAGATAACGGCCTCGAGGATGATGTCGAAAGCGACCATGCCGACGAAACAGACACCGATCAGGCCGAGAGTGCCGATTTGTGGCCACTTGGCCTTGGCCCGTCGCATGACCGCGCAACCGAGGAACATCGTGATGACGAAAACGTAGACGTACAACCCCGGCATGATCAGGATCGGCTCGACCAGCATCGCGCCCGGTTTCCCGTTGGATAGCCAACCCGGGACACCGTGTACCCACGAGCCGTAATTGATGGCCCACGAGTTGTAGCTGAACCAGTGCCCGCCGTAGGCCGACAACGGGTCCTGGAACCACAGCGTCGAAAAGGCAATCACTAGCATGCCGTCGAGAGTCAATCGGCGCTGACGGATGATCGGGCGCACCACGAACCAGCCCATGAGGCCGATGCCGATGGGAATCGACACGGCCTGGAAGACCACCATCGCCACCTTCATGAACATCGGTGGGTCGGTGGGACCGGTCGGCACCCGCTCGAAGAACGGACCAGTTACCCAGTTGATCAACACATAGGCGATGAAGGCCAGGATTACCGTGCCCAGGCCAGCCCACCACTTCACCGGAACCAACCGGTGTGGTTCCTGTGCAACCGCATTGGGCGGAGAGGCGACGCCGGTTGAACGTGAACTGTGCAACTCGGTGGTAGGAGTCGTTGCCATGGGACACCTTTCGTCGTCTAGCGGAAGTCCATCCAGTGGCCGTGCGGGGTCCAGCCCATGTGGAAGGGCAGCTCGATCTTGCAGATAGGTCCGGCGGTGATGTCGTCGGTGTCAAAGATCTGAAACTCGCCCCGACGCTCGTGCCACCACGACACCGGCACGATGATGTACCCGTCGCCCTCGGCGGCGTCGGTGGTGCGTGGTGCGAAGGACGCCTCGAGCACCGCGGCCAATTCCCCTTCGCCCCGGATCTGGTAGACCTGTTCGGTCACCTTGTCCACGTCGTTGCGAATGAGGCTGTCCATCCTCATCCCGCGTTTCTTGGGCTGCCCGCCGATCTGAAAGCCGTAGCGGTGACCTCTCCCGTAGAAGCGCTGGTCAACCTTGCAGATCTCGGACGGCAGCTCCGAAAGCTGTTCTGCCGTGGTGTCGCCGGTGGTGAGGTTGACGGACCACCGTCCCAGGTAACTGGCGGCGTTACTGAAGAACAGTGCGGCCTGGTCGCCTTCCTTGAAGTCCTGCTCCATCGGGAACGGCGGCGTGTTGAAGATCGGCGCGTCGAGGATCAGCTGGTCGCCCCGGACGTTGGCCGTCATTGTGTGCATCACATATTGGGCAGGCAGATCAGTTTGGATCCAACGGATCTCGCCCTGCAAGTTGTGCCGCGGGATCAGCGCGAGGGTGATCGGCAGTTCGGGTTCCCAGCCGAAGACAGTGAGCCCCTTGCTATTACGCTGCAGATCGATAATGAACGGCTGGAACGGCATGACAACCCAGTCCGGTGTAAGCCAAATATCATGTGCCACAGTGTTGTACGGGGCATCCCACAGGTCGCGGGACTCCACCGTGCCATCCGGATGCACGTACTTCATCGACACATACGGCGCGGTGTCGCTGTATGACCAACCGTAGAGGACGCCGGTGTCCTCATCCCACTTCGGGTGTGCACAGAACGTCCCGTCGCCGAAGCACACCAGATCATGCGGTCCCTTGGACAAGGCCGGCGCCCACGGCACGATGCCCTTGGTCTCCAAGGTGATCGGGTCGATGACCTGTGGGGCACCACCCAATTCGCCGGACACCACGAGGTCGCCCGCGAACGGGAAGATGTTGATGCTGCTGGTGCCCTGCGGGGTGTACGAGTTCTGCGGGGTGCGCACCACCTCGCCGTAGCCGTAGTCCCGATAGTCGCCGAACCCACCGTCGGCGTAGTCGAACATGCCGCGACCGTATTTGTCTTCCAGCACATACTTCGGAGTGCGCACCCAGCGGTTGCGGAAATCGGCGCGGCCGTTGTCGAAGACCAGGCCCTGGACCATGCCGTCCATTGCCAGCAGCGGTGTCGTCCCCTGATTGGTCGGCCGCTTCCAGCACGGTCCGGTGCGGTAGAAGCCACCCGCGAGATCTTTGGGGATCTCGCCGTGGGAGACGATGCACTCCTCGACGGTGGCTTCGAACCGCATCGGCTGGAACGGTCCCCTGGTGGTCACCGTGTCGGGAATGGAGTAGCTCATGTTCTGCTCTCTGGTCCGTGTTTCTTAGCGGCGGCGCGCGCACGAACCGACGCCGCTACCAGCGATGCTAGCGCCGAAACCACGTTCTGTAAACGATCACTTACAGAATATGTAGGCAGGAGTTCGATCGGAAATGTTGCTAGCCCCCCGTAGAATTGGTAAAGGTCGCGCTGGCGGACACGCCGCTGCTATGTTAGGCAGCGAGGCGTCGGAGCATCGGAGGTAGCTATCGTGTAAGCGATCGTTATCTATTGGCGAGATCGCGCAGTCATTGGAGCAGCTCTCGAACATGGAAACATCCCGACCTTGCCAACGGTCCTGGTGCAACGGTAATGCTGCCCGGCCGGCCGAACCTTACCGATCCCAACGCGAGAAGCCGCGACAGTTCGTATCGTTGACAAATCCATTGATTCATTTTTGGGACACTGTGTGCCATATCTGGCGAAGGGTCCGTGATGCTGAACTCGACGACAAAGGCTCTCCGAACTTGGCGGTGGTCCTGAGATGCCATTGCAGACCCATCCAGCAGACACCGACCTGATCGGCGTCGAACCTGGCGCGGGCCCGTGGGAGCCCTCCACAGTGCACACGCACTACTTCGGTTTCCAAGTTCCCGAGGCCGCTATCGGTGGGTTTCTCTACATCCGCTATCAACCCTTCTTCCCGCTCTCGCAGGGCAGCGTGATCATCTTCGAGGGGCTGGACAACCCCACGCATCTGGACGCAGCGTTCTTGGATTGGCAAATGGCCATGCCCTACCCGCAAGTGACCGGGCAGGCCATTACCACCGCCAACGGCTTCCGGATCGACTTTTTGGAGTTGGGCCGTTCCGCGCGCACCACGTATACCAGCAGCGACGGGACGACCTCGTTCGACCTCGTGCACACCGCCGTGACCCCGTTGGTTGCCCGATCGGCAGTGATTCCCGGGGAGAACATCCACGAGTCTGACGGACCGGGCGGCACCGAACAGTTCATGCACTGTGTGGGCGAGGTGACGTTACGGAGGCGACATTATTCGGTTGACTGCTACATGCCGCGAGACCGCTCGTGGCGGCAAAGCCGAACCGAGCAACGCGGTGGGCGCCACGACCCGCCGGTAGCTTGGACACCGATCTACTTCCCGGACACGCGCCTGGCCTTCAATCAAGTCGGCTTTGAATCACCGGAGACCGAACCGGTTTGGGCGGGCGCGCTGGCGATCCCCCCAGGTGCCCCCGAGTACCACTTCGCGTGGATCTGCGCCGATGGCGAGCTACGCGAGGTGACTGAGGTCTGCCGCTCTGTGGACGAGCTGCACCCCCAGGTGCCGGCGCCATTACGACAGACCATCGAGGCCCGCGATAACACCGGTGCGCGTTATCGCTTTACCGGTGAGGCGGTAGCGCTCGCCGCGATTCCCTCTTGGCCGAACGCTGCCACCTTCGACAGCGTAGTCCGCTGGACCGACGCGGACGGGCAGCTCGGATATGGTCCCTGCCAAGGCATCTGGTACGACGGGTTTGCCCAGTTGATGAAGATGAAGAGGCTGACCGGTGCCCGGTGAAGGTTGGGACGTCCTGCACGACCCGGGACCAGGAGACTCGCATTGGTCCACCGACAACGTGGGCGAGGCCGCGCCCGGAGTGCTAAGCCCGTTGAGCTGGAGCATGTGGGGTGCCATCGGCGACCGGATGCCTCGCGAGGTGGCTTACCGGATGGGCATCTTCTCCGCCGCGGATCGACGCGGATTTCCGCCGATTGTGCGGCCCTTTTATGGGCGGATCGCGTTGCGTATGGAATACCTGGCGACCATGGGCGACCGGATGCCCGGTGTCGACGGCGCGGATCTCGTGGCGAACATGTTCGGCAGGGTCCCTGAGACCATGATCTTCGCCCCCACCAGGCGTCGTTATCCGATCATCGCCTTCAAACTTCCCCGGGCGATGATCGTGGCACCCGGAGAGGTCCGACGACGCGCGGGGGTCATCGACGCTTGGTGGCGCTCGACTATTCCCACGATTTCTGGGCTGTCCCGATCAGAGACTGTCTCGACGCTGCGCGATGCCGTACGACGATTCGACGAGTCGTTGATTTGGCACTCCTTGGCCCTACTGGCGGTGGTACAGCCACTCCTGGTGGAGTTGACCAAGCTGGTCGAGCGGGCTGGTGTGGGTGACGTCGGGGCGCTGAGCGGAACCGGTGGAGCCGAAATGGCCATCATCTCCGATATCTGGCTGGCCTCCAGAGGCGTGCTGACAATCGGCGACGTCGTCGCGAGCCACGGATTCCACGGTCCATTTGAAGGCGAGGTCTCCAGCCGCGTTTGGCGGGAGGACCCCGCACCACTGGAGCGGATGATTCGTGGCTACGCCGACCGCCCGGATGCGGAGGATCCGGTGCAACGCGAGCGCGTGGCCCGGGAGCGTCTTCCTGAGCTGCAGCGACTCCTGTTGGCGGAACTCCCAGTCACCCAGCGGCCCATGGCGCGACTGGTTCTCACCCTTGCCGAACGATTGCTGCCCCTGCGCGGAGTGGGCAAGCGCGCGTTTCTGCAGTCGCTCGACGTCGCGCGTGGGGCTGCGCGGCGTCTCGGCGAGCACCTGGTTGTGGAAGGCCGGCTCATCTCGGCCGAGGACGTCTTTCAGCTGACGGTCGATGAGCTGACCGATGTCCTGCCAGCCGACGCGGCCGCTTTAGCGCAACTTCGGCGAGAACGGGGGCGTGAGTACGAAGCAATGCGATTGCCGGGCAACTGGCGCGGACGACCCGACCCGACTGTCATTGCAGCCGACTCTCGCCGAGCGGGGGGATCCATGACCACGGCGATCGAGGCGATCAGTGGCCTTGGGGTCAGCGCCGGCGTGGTGGAGGGGCGAGTGCGGGTCGTGGTCGATCCCTCCTTCGCCGAGGTAGAACCCGGCGAGGTGCTCGTCACTGCGACCACCGATCCGAGCTGGGCGTCGATCATGTTCCTGTCCAGCGCGCTGGTCGTCGACATCGGCGGCCAGCTGAGCCACGCGGCCGTCGTCGCGCGAGAACTCGGTGTTCCCTGTGTGGTCAACACCCGCACCGCGAGCAGCGTTCTACGCACCGGCGACCTCGTCCGCGTCGACGGCAACACCGGCTGCGTCGAGGTCCTCGATCGCGTTGAGAACAACCCGTCCGGCCAGTAAGCCGCTTGACGGTTAATACCGTACATAGTACGGTCTTTATATGACGAGCACCGAGCTGGCCCCCGTGGCCGATGACATGAGCGCGTTCATCATCGCCGGAGCGGTCAGCTCGAACCCGGAGCGATATGAGCGCGAGACGGAGGGCCGCACGCCGGCCCAGGGCGTCCAGGACGGCGTCGATGCCGAGGCGCTCGGATACCGGCGCGTGTGGCTCTCGGAGCGATGGGACATCAAGCAGGCAGACGTGATCCTGTCGGCGATTGGCGCACGGACGACGCGGCTCGAGATCGGGACGGGGATTGTGGTGCCGAGCACGCGGCACGCGTGGTCGACGGCGGCGCTCGGCGCGACGTTCCACGCCGTGCACGGTGAGCGGTTCATCCTCGGACTCGGGCGCGGTGAGAAGGGGGCGTTCAAGGGGATGGGGATCAAGGTCACGACCTTTGAGGCGATGGCCGACTACATCGACATCTACCGCCGGCTGTGGGCCGGAGAGGCCGTCAACTACGACGGCCCGGCGGGACGGTTCGAGCACCTGAAATTCGCGGAGACCTACGAAGGGCGCCCGCCGGAGATCTGGCTGGCCGGGTTCGCGCACGAGGCGGGCGCGCAGCTGCTCGCCGAGTCAGGGCTGGATGGAGTGATCCTGCCTCCGATCGTCACGCCGGTGATGGTTGCCGCGGCCAAGGAGCGCATTCGTGTGGCGTGCGAGCGCGTCGATCGCGACCCGAGCGAGATCAGGATCGTGGTGCCGGTGGTGACCGCGCCGGACATGGAAGAGGTCGAGGCGATGTCGATCAGCGCCGGCCGCTTGGTGACCTATCTGCAGTACCCGTATTACGGTGACGCTCTCGCGACTGCGAACGGCTGGGATCTCGGTCCGGTCAACGAGATGCGCAACCATCCGCAGTTCCAGGGCCTCACGCGCGCGGCGGACCTGACCTTCCATCGGCACGAGATGCTGGGCCCGGCCTCGCTGCTGCCTCAAGAGTGGATCTTCGACAGCTGCGCGATCGGGACGGTCGATGAGTGCGTGACCAACCTCGCGCGCTTCATCGATGCCGGGGCGGACGAGATTGCTACATACGGCAGCACTCCCCGTCAGAACGCCAAGCTGATCGCAGCCTGGCGTGAGAGGAAGAGAGAGACTGAACGGTGCGCGATCGCGCGTCGGGCGACCGCTGCGTGCGTGCCGCCTAGGATGCCCGGATGGGAAAACGCGGCATCCAACCCCGATACACCCAGGCCGAAATCGTTGCCGCCGCGATCGAGCTCATCGACCGAGACCCCGGAACCGAGCTGACGATCCGCGCTCTTGCCCAGCATCTCGGCTTGGGCACGATGAGCCTCTACGGCTACTTTCCCAACAAGGACGAACTTCTCGAGGCGATCGCCGCATCCTTGTTCGAATCACTCGACGGGGCCGACCATCTCGACGGGCCGTGGCAGGACCGCCTCCGCGAACAGGCGGTGACGATTCACGACATCGTCGTGCGCCATCCCAACATCGGCCGAATCCTGCGGGCGCACGCCACCCCGCACCCCACGCTGTTCCGCGTCCGCGAGCAGATGGTCAGCGTGCTCACCGAGGCCGGCTTCGAACTCCCCGCCGCCCTCGAAGCAATGGGAATCATCGCCAGCTATGCGCAAGGATTCGCCTCCATTCAAGCCGCCACACTCGACAGTGAGCCACTCAAGGACCGGATCCGCCAACTGCCCGCCGACGAGTTCCCGCTGTTGAATGCGGGCATCGAGCACTACCCCAACCACATCTCCGATGCCTCGTTTCGGCACGGACTGGACCTGCTCATCTCCGGCTTCGGCGCCGAGCTCGCCAACAGATGAACTGCGTTGCGGCACAAGGAATTTCCCAGAGGACACGAGGGTAGGCCAATGACCGAGAACGATATCGTCAACTCTTCCGCCGCCGGCCGCGCGAGCGCGGCAAACCAGCGGTTGATGGCGTACTGTGGCGTCGCCAGTTTGGTGGTCCTGTTGGTCGGTATGTGGGTCATCGCCGGCTTCGTCCCGCCGCCGGGACCCAACCAGTCGCTCCAACAAATCGTTGCGCTGTACTCCAACCACGGTGTGCGGATCAGATTCGGCCTGATTGTCGCCTGCGCCGGCGTCACACTGCTGGGGCCGTGGACAGCTGCCATCGCCGTCCAAATGCGGCGCATCGAAGGCGAATTCGCGCCGTTGGCGTTGACACAGGTAATGCTCGGCGCGGTTCTCATCATCGAGTTCTACGTACCGACCGTCATGTGGATGGTCGCCGCCTTCCGGCCCGAGGTCGATCCCGGCTTCACCTACCGCCTACACGATCTGGCATCCATAACCTTCGTCTCGCTGCCGTTCAGCGCCGCACTGCAGGCAGTTCTCCTGGCCATCGCGATCTTCCAGGACAGGCACGATCAACCGGTGTTCCCGCGCTGGCTGGGCTATTTGAGCGTGTGGGCGGCCATCAGCTATCTGCCAGGAGCCTTCAACTGTCTGTTCAAGACGGGCGTCATCGCGTGGAATGGCGTGCTGGCCTGGTGGCTTGGTTTGACCGCGTTCGGTATCTGGATCCTTGCTGTTTCGTTCTGCCTTTTGCGCTACGCGATCCCGCACCAGGAAGCGACGTACGCGCAGCCCGGTTCGTAAGCCGATACCGGCGCGCGATAATCGAGCATGGCCTCGCAGCATCCACCGGCCCGTACGATCACCGTCGAGGATTACCGGGAGCTGTTGGCACGGCGCCTGCAGGCAGACGGCATCGTCGACCGCGACGCGGCTGAGCATGCTGAGCTGGTGTTCAACCTGACCCGACTGCAGCACCGGCTGTCCCGCGATTTCGAGGCCATGCACCGGCGGCGTGGCTGGACATGGGCGGGCTTTCGCATCATGAACGTCTTGTGGGCGGTCGGCGCCGCCGAGCTGCGCGACGTCGCACGACTCTCGGGGGCGTCGCGCGCGGCCGTCTCCAGCGCGCTGAACACCCTCGAGCGTGACGGTCTGGTATCGCGGATCCGCGATAGCGCCGACCGCCGACTGGTCCGGCTCCAGCTGACCGAACACGGTCGTTCTGCGCTTCACGAGGCGATGCGCGAGCAGGCCGGCCGCGAGCGTGAGTGGCTGCTGGCGCTAGCCCCCGCTGAACAGCACCAGCTGAGCATGCTGCTCGCCGCGCTGGCCGATCAAAAAGTGCCATGAACCGGTAGTGGGTCAGTTTGAAGCGATGAGATCTGGGGCAGATCGCCCAACCCGACTAATCAGAGGGCGTCGGTCACGACGGGCACCCTCTTCCTGCGTCGTTATCTACTCGGCCGCAGCGGCTTCCGGGTGTGCGGGGCGCTCGGCCTCGGCGAGATGGACAACTGCCTCGTTGACCTTGTCCTTGCCCATGATCTCAATGTATGCGCGGGCTGCGGCGCGCTGGGCCGGAGTGACCGTCACCACGCGAGTAGTAGCCATCCGTCGCACCTTTCTCTGCAGACCTGCGCCCTCAGTGTAATTGGTACAACACGTAAGCGTCGACAACTATGCCTGCAACCGGCGCGGCTATGGGGTGCCCTGTGGAGGGTCCTCCACAACGAAACGTACATCGCTTTCACCAGGTTTGGCGGGTTCGTCGACACCGGCATCCTTGAGCGCTGGTTCCATAATTCGCTCAAGCACAGTTATCGCGAGCTTTCTCTCCTCGGCAGTGGCCAGGGTGCTTGACGCGAGCTGGCCCACCATTGTCCTCCCGACGACGCCCTGGGCTTCGTCCTTGCTGAATGTGAAGTCCAACATCTCCTTGAACCTTCGGAACCATTCGCTTCTGGCGTCGTTCTCACGTTCCGTTGCCGCCGTCTCGCGGGCAGTTTTGGCAGCCTTATCCGCCGCCAATATGACTCCTCCCAGCGCGACGAGGGAGACCAGTAGCGCACTGATCGGCGGTACCCACGTAGAGGCCCACGAGGGCGAAGGAGGACGCAACGTTCGTGCAAGCTTCTCAAGTTCCGCGTCAGGAACCTTGATGCTGCCCTTGTGGCCGGTCTCTATATGCCCGGTTTGATCAGAGCCGACCTGTACGGTCTCGTCACCAATCGTGACTGTGATCGTCTCAGCAGAAGGCGTCCGCGTCGGCGGAGATGAGCTCATCTCTGACGTGGTACAGCTCTTCAAAATCCAACCTCCGCCGACACCGACGGTCAGAAGCACCAAGCCCAGGAGTACCCACGGCCACTTTCTTCGTGACACGCGCAAACTCCCTCCGGCCTGTTTGACCAGGAGATTAACGCATCACAGCTTGTTTTAGGTGCGGGCCACACCGGCAGCACTTTGGCCTTTCGGCGCACCTCCTATGGATGTGGCCCGCTTCAACCAACCCTGCCACCGGGCGCCGCGCATCGCCGCCCTACTTGGCTGATGAGGCCCGCTTGTCAGCGATGACGGCCACGCACTCGTCGACGCATTGGTCACAAACTGACCCACTACCCATGAACCGAACACGTTTGCTGTGGCGCGTTCTGTCAACACCACCCTCGATCAGTCAAGGTCGCACGGGAGCAAGCGTCACGGAGACGACTCGGTCGATGGCTCGCATCGTCCGTTGGGTCCGCTGTTCGTCGGAATAAAAGCCGATATCCATTGCCAGACCCCACAGCAGATCCATGCAGACCTGGGTGGTGGCCTCGGTGTCCATCTCGGTGTCGATCTCACCAGCGTGCACAGCGGTGTCGAGCAGGTTGCCGACGTATTCACGCACCGAGTCGATTGGCAGGAGCGCCTTCTCACGCAGCTCCGGGTGGGTGATCGCATCGACGGTGGATATTACGAAGAACCGGACGAACGTCTCGTCGGTCTGGCTGAATGCGACTGCGCTTTCGAACACCGCTATGACGCGACGGTGGACAGAGCCGGTCACATTCTTGGCGTCGTCGAGGATTTGGCCGGCCACGACAGCCTGGACCGACGCCAGCGCAGCGCCGTAGAGCTCAATTTTGCTCGCGTAGTAGTTCGTGATCGCGTTCCGGGTGATTCCCGCGTCTTCGGCGATCTGTTTGAGGCTCGCCCGCTCGTAACCGGTTGAGGCAAACACCTGCCGGGCGCTGTGCAGGATCTTGAGCCGCGTCTCGGCGCCGTCCGCGCCCAACGGGCGGCCTGGCCGGCGGCGAGTGACGGGAGAGCTCACCGGAATGACTTTACGAGTCACGCGTGCCATGCCGCATGACCGTATTTCGTGGCCCCTTTACTGCAGGCCGTTGGTGCCGATGTCAAGCAAGCGGGCGACCAGTTCGTCGGGCACCGAGAGAAACGGCGAATGATCCCCGCCCAGGTCGAACAGGCTGGCTTCGGCCGCCGCGCTCATTTTCTGCTGGAACCACCACGGCATCACCTGATCGTGACGCCCGCCCAGATATGTCTTCGGGACTGATCCGAAGCCCTCGCTGGTGATTCGTAGCGGCGCGGTAACCAGACCCAGCGGCTCGGGACAGAGTTGGGCGGCGGCCCACTCGGCGTCCTGAGGGTCGCAGCGGTTGTAGAACCCCTCAATGACAAGCTCGGACGCCGGGGCGAATGTGCTGCCGTCTTCTGAGAAGGTGAGCGCTCCCGGGCGCCTGAATAACCAGTCGTCGCCGATGCTCTGCATTTTCGGCAGCGCGGCCTCGCCGTCCTCGACAAGCAGCGCATTGATCAACACGAGACCCGCGACGGCGTCGGGCTTTTGCTCCACGAACTGGCTGACGATGAGTCCGCCGAGGCTGTGACCGACCAGCACCACCGGGGGCTCGGCGTTGTCCACCGCCGCGGCAACAGTGTCGAGGTAGGCCGAGAGTTCGGGCCGGTCCCCTCGGCCGCGCCCTGGCAGGTCGACAGCCTCGACCGCGTGGCTCTTGCTGAGCGGGCCGATGATGCGCTTCCAGCACCACGCGCCGTGGAAGCCGCCATGGACAAGGACGAATGTGGTCATGGGAAGACGACCTTTGATGCAGATGGCGAGGATTCGTGCCGTAGCCGGTCCCTATTCATGGGTCCGACAGGAAAAATGATCACTACGGTCCACCCATGGTCAAACGGTGTTTGGTTATCTGGTGATACGGTGCCACGTGACGGGCACCCACGTCAAGAAGGTGTGCGTCTAACTGGTCGAGGAGATGCACCCTGACCGTTTAGCATTTCTTGAACAACGTTAGGTGAACCTGATGATCGGAGCGCCAATTCGTGTTTCACGCAACTGATTGGGTGGCCTACCACGCGCAGCATCGCGGAGATTCCCTAGCCCTCGGATGCGCCGAGGACGGGCGGCGAACAACCTGGACACAACTGGAAGACCGGGTCGCCGGTGTCGCCGCCACGCTGCGCGATTTGGGGGTCGGATCCGGCGATCGGGTGGCGTTGATCAGCGAGAACGACCCGCGCGTGTTCGAGGTGCAGTTCGCCTGCATGCGACTTGGCGCACTGTTCGTGCCGCTCAATTGGAGGTTGCACGCCAGCGAGATCCAGGAGATCTGCCTGGACGCCCGGCCCAACGTCATCGTCCACGATGATCAATGGGCAGAGGTCGCCGTCACCGTTGCCGAGAAAGCCGATATCGCCCAACGCCTTTCCTTCAACCGGCCGCACGACGAGACCGAGTACGAGTCCGCTATCGCGGCGGCCACCCCGTTGCGCGCAACGGGCGCGATCTCGATGGACCAGCCCACTCACATTCTGTACACGTCGGGGACCACCGGGCGGCCAAAAGGCGCCCTGTCCACCAATGCCAACTTGGTGTGGCAGGCCCTCAACACCGCCCACACCACCGGATACTCCCAGTCCGGGTGCCACCAACTCAATCCGATGCCGCTGTTCCACGCGGGCGGCCTGACCGTGATGGCCAATCCGATTCTCTACTTCGGCGGCGCGGTGACGACGATGACCCGCTTCGACCCTGAAAACGTCCTTCGGCATCTGGTCAGCCACGACCCGCCAATCACCCACATCGCCGCAATTCCGTTGCTCTATCAGCGCATGGCCGAGACTCCCGGTTTCGCCGCGGCGGATTTGTCGCACCTACGCCACGGGATCATCGCCGGAGCGATCGCCTCGCCGGAACTCCTCCAGGCGTGGGCCGACCGCGGATTCCCGCTGCAGCCGCAGTACGGCGGGACCGAGATGGGCCCGATGGCAACGGCTCTCGACGACGAGGCGGCGAACCTCGACCATGCCAAGAGGGGGTCGACGGGTCGCGCCGCGCTGCACACGCAGATAAGGCTGGTCGATGCAACTGGCCGCGACGTCGAGGATGGCGTTACGGGTGAAATCTGGTTGCGAGGCCCGAGCATCACCGTCGGGTATTGGGATCGGGACAACGGCGACTACTTCACCGGGGACGGCTGGTTTCGAACCGGCGATTCGGCCTACCGCGACCAGGACGGCTTCTATTATCCGGTTGGCCGTGTCAAAGAGATGTTCAAGTCCGGCGGGGAAAATATCTACCCAGCCGAAATCGAGCAGGTGCTCTCGCTGCATCCGGACGTGCGTGACGTCGGCATCGTCGGCATCGCCGACGAGGAATGGGGTGAGGTCGGCTTGGCGGTCGTGGTGGCGGAACCCGGGGTCACCATCACCCTCGACGAACTGAATACCTTTGCGGCGCAACGGCTAGCGCGCTACAAGCTGCCCAGACGGCTGGCCTTGGTCGACGACCTTCCTCGTAACGTCACCGGCAAGTTGTCCCGCGAGCAACTCAGGTCGAACCACCAGGGTGTTTGACCGTCCGCTCCGCCGGTGCATCGGGCAGCCGGGCACGTGGCGCGACGAACACCATCTCCTGGGCTACGCTCGCCACGAGTTGTCCTGAACGGGAGCGTAATTCACCGCGGCAGAACGCTCGGTATCCGTGTGCGATGGGTGCGATCTGCTCGAGCAGCAGCCAGTCATCAAGGCGTGCCGGACGGTGCAGCCAAACCGAATGATTCAGCGTAGCCCCGAGCAGGGCCGTGTGGCCGATCATGTCATGCCACGCTATTCCGGTGGGAAAGTACACGGGTTCGAACATCGGCATGTCCGTCGCGAAGGCCAGCGCCGCGGCATCGGCGCCCGCGATCTCACGAGGATAGCCAATAGCTTTCAGCCAGAGCCGGTTTCGTGGCGGGGCCGCCGAATCGTTCCAGGGCACTTGGTCGACGTACCGCAAGTCGACGGGCCATCGTCGGGCGGCTCCGCTCGGAATGTCGTCACCGTATCGATCTGACAACGATGCCAAGCGCGATGGCAGTGTGTCGGGGTCGGGCAGCGGTTGGGTGGGTTCACCGTCGGCCGGTGGCCATTCATGTTCTATCGAGGGTGCGCGGTCTTGGCTTGGCGCAGTGTGAAACGACGCGACGCTGGTGGCCAGCATTCGTCCGTTTTGCTGCGCGGTAACGACACGCGTTGACATCGAACGGGAATCACGCACCGAGTCGACGTCGTAGGTGACGGCATGGGTGTCGTCGCCCGGGTGCAAGAACGAGGTGTGCAACGAGTGCGCGACACGGTCGGTATCGACCGTCGCTGCCGCGGCCAGCAGGCTCTGCGCCCCAACCTGGCCACCGTAGAGACGTGGCAGACCCGAGCGTATGGGATCGGTCTCGTAGGTGTTGGCAGCGATCTCCCGCAGGGTGAAGATCTTTTGCCACCAACGCACGGATTGGGCGCTCTCGGGGGGGTCAACCACTGCCGTCGGGTGGTGCGTCAGCGTGCGGTCGCACCGGCGTCAACGGGCATCGCCGCGCCGGTGATGTATCGGGCTTCGTCGGAGACCAACCACGCGACCGCGTTGGAGATGTCTTCAGCCTGGATGAGCTGCACGGGAAGGATATTGGTCATCGCTTCGAACAGCTCGGGCACATCGGGCGCGGCACCCAAAAACGACTCGTTGTTGACCATGGGAGTGTCGGCACCGGTGGGGTGAATCGAGTTCACCCGAATGTTATAGCTGCCCAGTGCATTTGCGTAGGCCCTCATCAGTCCCACGACGCCGTGCTTTGCGGCGGTATAGCCCAACATCCCGTACGTCTTGGACCGCAGGCTGCGGGTCGTTCCCTTCAGGCCGGCCGCCGAACTGGTGATGACGATGGCGCCGCCCTGGTTCTGTTCGACGAGCGTGGGGATGGCCGCCTCGATCGTGTAGACAACGCCGGTGAGCATGACGTCGATGCAGTCGTGCCACGCCTGGACAACGGTGGATGTGGGGCCCAGCACGGGCATGATGCCGGCGTTGGCGATCACGATGTCCAGCCGGCCGAACTCCGCCAGCCCCTCGTCGACAACCTTGTTGACCGCAGCCTCGTCGCGCACATCGGCTCTGGCTGCCACGATCCGACGGCCCAGCGCCTCGACAGCTTCGACGGTCTGCGCGAGTTCCTCCTCGGTTCCCAGCGGGTAGGGAACCGAGTCGATCTGCTCGCAGATGTCGAACGTGACGATGTCGGCACCGTCTCGGGCAAGCCGTAGCGCATGGGAGCGGCCCTGGCCGCGCGCTCCACCGCTGATGAAGGCGACCTTGCCGTCCAACGCTCCCATGCGGACCTCCCGTTCAGCGGCGTCGCCGCGCCACACAGCCGTATCTAACCGATCGTTGTTCGATAACGTAGCGCGTGGCGGATCCCCTTGTACATCCCAAAACGTTGACTAACCAAACAGCGCTGGATTAGCGTGATGCGTCATGGGTAAAGCGCAGGCCGAATCCGACATCTCGGCCGCGGCGATGCTGCCGCATTACAACATGTGGGATCCCCAACACGAGAAGGCCAAATGGGATGTCTTCTCGTACGCACGGCGACATTGCCCGGTGGCCCACACGGATGCCGAAGGCGGCGGTCAATATGTCGTCACCCGGTACGACGACGTCCGCCGGGTTCTCGAAGATCCGCAGACCTTCTCGTCGGCCGGCGTTGCGCCCCGCCCGTCGCCGGTGCGACTCAATCCGCTCGATGCCGATCCGCCCTACCAGGTTGACCTGCGCAAAATCCTCAATCCGTTGTTCACCCGCAGCTTCCTGCTGCGGTTCGAGCCCGAACTGCGAAAAAATGCCACCGACCTCATCGGCCGCTTCATCGACAACGGGCGTTTCGAATTCGTCCGCGAGTTCGCGGGTCCGTTCGTGGGCAATGCCTTGTCGAGGGTCGTGTTCAACGAGGACGACCCGAAGAAGATGGACCATGCGGCCGAAGTCGTGATCCGGCTGGCGGTCGACGTCACCGACGAAGCGTTTTTCGAACTCGCCGTCCTGGCCGGGCAGTACATCGCCGAGCGCGAGGCGAACCCGGTTGCGCGAGACGATGTGTTGAACGCCATCGCCACCGGCACGGTGGAGGGGGGCAGGCCGCTGACGGACGAGGAACGACTCGGCGTCGTCACCGTCCTGTTCCTGGGTGGTCTCGACACCACCCGGGGGGCGATGGGTTCGATCGCCTACCACCTAGCCAGAGGGCCCGAACTCGAACAACGGCTACGTGATCCCGCCTGGATTCGTCAGGACATGGATGAATTCATCCGGCTGGAGTCGCCCGTCGGCTGTCTCGGCCGAACCGCCACCAGGGATGTCGAACTCGGTGGGGTGACGATCAAGCAAGGCCAGCAGTTGCTGATTCGCTTCGATTCGGCCAATCGCGATGAGGCTCGCTTCGAGGATGCGTCGTGCTTGAATTTCGATGGGCGGCGCAGTAGTTCGGCCGGTTTCGGACTGGGAATCCATCGTTGTCTGGGTTCGCACTTCGCCCGGATTCAGATTGCGATCGCTTTCGACGAGCTGTTCAACCGGGTGACAAATCTGCGCTTCGCCGACCCGGCCGCCGAAGTGCACTGGGCGCCTGGCATCGCCAACGGCCCAGAGGAGCTGGATCTCCTTTTCGACGTGATCGATTGAGACGACGGTGCCGGTAACCCACTTTTCGGGCATCGCGGGCGGCCCAGAACCAAACGGCGTATGGTTATACTCGACGGGAGACCGGCGGGATCCAGACCTGGCTAATTCGATCGAGGGAGGTAACTCCGAAATGATGCCCTGGCGGGAGATGCGCTGCTGATGACTTCGAATATCGAAAAGCCGACTAGTACCACGCCGGCCGTCGCGCGGAGCAAGTACCGGCGCAGCCCCTACCTGGTTGTGTCGCAAGAACATTCGGTGCGCAAGGACGTCTACGGCACCGTCGAAGACCATGTGGTGCGCTACGCGCAGTTGCTACGCGGCGACCGCGACTCCGACACGGTGATCGTGGCATCTCATCCGATCGGATCGCCTGCCTACCTCCCGCTGTTCTCCGAACTGGCACGCACCGGGCTGCACGTGATCGGCTACGCCAACCGGTATTCGGTTGGCGACTCGGCGCTGCAAATGGAAAACCATTTGATCGACCTCGGTGCCTGCGTCCGCGACGCGCGAGAACGGCTCGGCTATGAGCGCATCGTGCTTGCCGGCTGGAGCGGCGGGGGATCGCCGATGATGGGTTACCAGGCCGAGGCCGAGAAGCCCACGATTACCCAGACCGCCGCCGGGGAGCCGTCGTCGCTAGCCGAAACCGCGCTACCGCCTGCCGACGCGGTGATGCAACTGGCGGCTCCGCGCAGCCGTCACCGGCTGCTGACCGAGTTCCTCGATGCCTCGATCACCGACGAGCTGCAGCCGGACCGCGATCGCGACGCCGAGTTTGATCTCTATGACCCCGCGAACCCGAATCAGCCGCCGTATTCCGCCGACTTCCTCGCCGCCTACCGCGAACGACAACGCGAGCGCAACCGCCGCATCACTGCTTACGCGCAGCAGAAACTGCAAGACTTCCGCAACGCCGGTAAGCCGCACGCTGAGCACTCGTTCGTCGTCCATGGGACGATGGCCGACCCGCGCTGGCTGGATCCCACCATCGAACCAAACGGACGCCGGCCGCGGTGGAGCTATCTGGGCGACCCCGAGGTCGCCAACACCAGCCCGGGAGCGTTGATGCGGTTTACCACCACGCGCAGCTGGTTGTCGCAATGGGGCCTGGACACCGCCCAGGTGGACGCGGGGGATGCCGCACCGAGGGTTTCGGTGCCGGTGCTCATGGTCGTCAACGGCTGCGACGACGCCGTGCCCACCAGTCATCAGGCACAGGTGTTCGATGCGATCGGTCACCAGGACAAAGAGCGGGTGGACCTGCCGGAAGCCAATCACTACTTCACTGGCCAAGACCAACAATCGCATCTGTCACGGGCGGCCGACCACGTTCATGATTGGCTGCGCCGCCACGGCTTCAACGTGAATTGACAACGCCCGCAGCGGAAATGGCCGGCCCCGCACGGCCATCGATAACCTAACAAAGATTGATATCCGGCACGGTAAGGAGCCGACATGAAGTTGAGTCTGATGACCCTGGGTGACGTGGTGGCCGATCCAGTCACCGGACTCGCTCCCACAGCCGCCGAACGGCACCGCGCTATTGTCGAGGCAGCCGCCGTCGCCGACGAAGCAGGCTTCGAGGGCGTGCACATCGGCGAGCATCACGGGCTGGAATACACCACATCGGCGCCGCCGGTGATCCTGGCGGCCATCGGGGAACGCACGTCCAGACTGCGGCTGTCCACGGCTGTGACGCTGGCCGCGAACCTGGACCCGATCCGGGTGGCCGAGGACTACGCGACAGTCGACGCCCTGTCGGGTGGACGCTGCGAGGTCGTCGTGGGCCGGGGCAACTTCTTCGTGTCCACCTACACGCTCTTCGGGCAGCGGTTGGAGGACTCGCACGAGTTGTTCGCGCAGAACGTCGAACTGCTGACGCAGTTGTGGGCCGGGAAGGAAGTGAACTGGGCGGGCTCGCGCCATCGCGCCCCGATCAATGAGTTCGTGCTGCAGCCCGTGCCGGTCGGCGCGATGCCGCTGTGGGTCGGCGGCGGCGCCTCGGAATCGTCGACGGAATTGGCGGCGCGCCTGGGTCTCGACTTGATGCTGCCCTCGGCCTTCGGCAACCCGCAGATGTTCAAGCCGGTAGTCGAGAGCTATCGGGAAAAGTTCGCGTCCTACGGGCATCCGCGCGAGCCGCGCGTCGGCGCCTGCTGGCACGTCAACGTCGCCAAGACGAGCCAGGCGGCCCGCGAGCGGTGGGAACCCCGTTACCGGGCCTACTTCGAGCTGATGAGTACCGTGATTCCCCGGGTCAACCCCGACCCGCCGGCGTTCGTCACCAAGCCGTTCGACTTCGGGTTCCTCACCACCAGGGGACCCGCGATCGTCGGAAGCGCGGCGGAGGTGGCCGAACGGCTCAAAGCCTGGTCGGAAGTGCTCACCAGCGACACGAACCTGATCTACATCGACATGGGTGGCCAACCCGCTGACGAATACCGCGACATGGTCGAACTCATCGGCTCCGACGTTCTACCGCAACTGAACTGATCCCCGGTAGCCGCCTGGTGCGGCGCCCCACGACGTCATTGCGACCCTCGACGACTAAGGGGTTTAATCTGCATTCAAAGCAGGAGAGGTGATTGTCGTGGTGTCCGAATCGACGCTTCACAGAAGCGGGCCGCAGGGCGGTGCGACTACTACAGAACCGTCCCGCTCGGGTGCGGTCACGGTGTGGGCGGCAATCGCTGTGGTATGGCTGGTGATCGCCGCCCAGGCACTAGTGAGATGGGTGGCTTCCGGTGATTTCGGCCCGGCTCCACTGATCGGTCCCGATCGGATGCCGCTGTGGAATTTGGTGGCATTGCGGATCTTCGAGGGACTCAGCGTGGCGTTGCTGGCGTATTTGGTCTGGGCTTATGTGGTGCTGCCAAGGCGTCGTACCGGCGCTTTGACCCTCGACGGCAAGTTCGTCCTCGGCGGGATGGCGGCTTTCGTCGCTGACGCCTTCTTGAACTGCTACACCTATCTGTTCGCATGGAACGCCCACAACATCAACATGGGCGTCTGGACGGCGTATCTGCCATTCCACAATAAGGCGGCCTCATCGCGTTACGCGGAGTCATTGCTGTGGGGGCCACCGATGTACGTGTATTTCTGCGCTGGTGTGGCCATCGTCGGCTGCCCGGCCTATTTCGCGCTGCGATCGCACTGGCCACGGCTGTCCAACGTGTCGTTGCTGGCGATCATCTTCGTCGGGGAGTTCGCTTTCGACTTCGTGGTGGAGAACCTGGCAATCCGATTGACCCACGGCTACGCCTACGCCCAAACCTATGGTCCGCTGACGCTGTGGGCGGGAAGCCAATTCCAGTTCCCGCTGTACGAGTCATTCCTCGTGGCCGCGCTGGGACTGCTCTACACCTGGATGCGGCTGCAGGCCGTTTCCTCCGATCACGGACTGTCTCCCGTCGAGCGCGGATTCGACCGGTGGAGCCCCGCTCTTCGGTCGACGCTTCGCACCCTGGCGGTGATCGGATTCTGCTGCGCGGCAACGATATTGATCTATCACCTGCCATTCAACTGGCTGGGCATTGTCGGATCGTCGACGGCGAACCTGCCGACCTACATGTGGCCGGGCTGACGTTCGCGCTTCAGTCTCCTTAGGTCAGGTCTTCGTGCTCAAGACGACGCAGCGCACGGAAGGCATAGGGCGTCACGATGGCGACAAGCACGAAGAACAGGCCGAACACCGCCCAAAAGTTGAGCAGCCCGTGCCAGGCGAATGGGCCGGTGCGGACAAACGGCACCAGGATCAGCGGAACATAGATTGCTGCGGTCAGGAAGCACATATAGCCGACCCACCGCGGAAAAAGGGGCTGTGCGCGACGGTCGAGCAGGATGGCGAGACCCAGTGCCACACTCTGTAACAGCGAGAACATGAAGGTGAGGTCAAAGAACAGCCATCCGAAGTCGTACAACGACTGCACGGTCTCGGGCGAGCGGGCTTCGGCGCGGAATGCCGCGGTCTGCCACACTACGGCCGGCACAGTGGTTGCGACGGCCGTCATCAGGCCACCGAGAAGCTCTGTTGTCGAGAGGACACCCATCGGGCCTTCCATCCGGCCGATGACCTTGGAGATGGCAGCACTCCAGGTGTAGTAGCAGGGTGCACCAACAACCATCAGAACCATCCCCACTTGGATGCTGGTGTGGTGAGTCTGGAAAAACCGGGTGATTGCCGATGCGTCGAGGTCTTGTCCCGGGGGTGGCCAAAAGCCGGCGAACACCGCGAAGCCCAGCAGACCTAGGCCCGCGTACACGCAGACGGACAATAACGCGAGGCGAAGCGTTGTGTAATCGGTGCTCGTGTTCTGCGCACTCGGCACCGTGGTGTCTCGTGTTGTCGTTGTCACAGTTCCTCCCAGCGTCCGAGGTCGGCTCGATTCCAGGCGCACTTGACGCGGTTCACGCTCGGCGCATCTACGACGGTTAGGCGTGCGGCGTTGTCCATCTTGCGGGCCCCTATCGACGACAAAGATAATTTAACAGGTACTAGAAAATTTTGGTAGAGTGTGGACGAATAGGTTCTGATCAGGTCCGATGCTTGCCTAACGAGTATTAAAAACTGCCGTTCCTGTTGCTCTTGCGACGCAAACGCAAAAGGGGGTGTCAGCGGCCATGTCGCCTGACGCATCGCCGCCTTGGGAGACCAAGGTCGCTGCCGTTCGGAGCCTTTACCGCGCATTGGCCGACGGCGACCGGGAAACCCTCGGAAAGCTGCTGCACCCGGATTTCATCGGACACGCCACCGAGGGGCTGCCGTTGGGGGCGGGAGGTGAGCACGTCGGCCCCGAGGCGATGCGCCGTGAGCTGTGGTGGCAACTCGGCCGCCACTACCTGGTCGCGGCTCATCCCGACGAATTCCACGCTCTCGACGACGGCCGCTTGTTGGTCATCGGCCACTACCGGGGCGAGGCTCGGCGGTCCGGCAAGAAGCTCGAAGCGGCATTTCATCATGTGATCGGCTTCGCCGACGACGGTCGGATGACATCGCTGAATCAGCTGACCGACACCGCCGCATGGGTTGAAGCGCTGGACGATCAGGCTCGGTTTGAAACGATCGACTATTCCGTGGTCGACGGACTCGCGACCGTGTGCCTGAACCGGCCCGAGGCGCGCAACGCAATCGACCCAGGCATGGCCTTCGAATCCCTCGCCGTCGCCCGCCGCATCGCCGATGACCGGTCCATTCGCGCCGTCCTCATTTGCAGCGACGGGCCGTCATTTTCGGTCGGCGGGGACATTGATTCGTTTCCGTCGGATGCGTCGACACCGTTTGGCGAAGTCCTGGAGTGGATGACCACGCCATTTCATGAGGCCTTTCGCGTGCTCAGCCGCATCGATGCACCGATCGTCGCCGCCGCGCATGGCGCAATCGCCGGTGGTGGGCTCGGCTATATCTACGCGGCCGACCTGGTGGTAGCGGCCGAAGGCACGAAATTCGTGACAGCGTTTGCAGCACTTGGCCTTTCGGGAGACGGCGGCGGGACCTGGCATCTGCCACGCCTGATCGGCGCGCGCCGTGCGGCCCACGCTTATCTACGGAATGCACCCATCGAGGCGACCGAGGCCCTGGAGTGGGGGCTGATCAATGAGATCGTGCCCGCCGACGAGCTGCGAGCACGGGCCGTGGCGCTGGCGACCGACTTGGCGCGGGGGCCCACCCGAGCTTTCGCCAGGATGCGGGCGCTTTTGCGCGACGCGTGGCACAACGACCTGGCCACGCAACTGCAGTCAGAAATCGAGGCGCTGAAGGCCACCGCCGACACCGCCGATGCCGCAGAAGCGCTTTCGGCGTTCAGAGCGAAGCGCACACCCCGCTTCACCGGAGGGTAGGACATGGGACTGATCAACGATTCGCCCGAGCACAAGGCGATACGCGACAGCGTCGCCGGAATCGCCAAGAGATACGGACCCGAGTATTTCCTGGAGCGGGGACGCACGGGCGGGGGGATCGGGGAGTTGTGGAATGACCTCGGGGCGGCCGGCCTGTTGGGTCTGCACCTGCCCGAGGACTACGGTGGCGGCGGGGGAGGGATGGCTGATGCCGTCGTTGTAGTGGAAGAGCTTGCTGCGCAAGGGATGCCGCTGCTGATCTGGGTGATCTCGCCGGCCATCTGCGGCAGCATCCTGGCGTGTCACGCGTCGGAGAAAATGAAGCAGCAATGGCTGCCGCGCATCGCGGACGGAACGAGAAAGATGGCGTTCGGGCTGACCGAACCCGACGCCGGATCCAACAGCCACAACATCAAAACAACCGCGAAACGCAACGGAACCGGCTGGACGATTTCCGGATCCAAGTACTACATCTCCGCGGTCGACCAATCCGACGCGGTACTGCTCGTCACCCGCGACGCCGATCATTCGACAGCGGAGCGCAATCGGTTGTCCTTGTTCGCGGTTCCAACCGACAGCCCGGGATTGACGTTTGCGCCCATTGCCACGTCGATCGTGTCACCGGACAAGCAGTTCACGGTGTTCCTCGACGACGTCGCAGTTGGCGAAGATGCGCTGATCGGGGTCGCCGGCGACGGTCTTCGGCAGGTTTTCGACGGCCTGAACCCCGAACGGATCTTGGTCGGCGCGCTGTCCAGTGGCATCGGACGCTACGCGATCGGTAAGGCCGTGGATTACGCGCGACACCGGAGCGTCTGGTCGACGCCGATCGGCGCCCACCAAGGCGTTGCTCACCCGCTCGCCGAATGTCACATCGAGGTCGAACTGGGCCGGCTCGCGACCCTGCGCAGCGCCGAACTCTTCGATGCCGGAGAACCGGCGGGTGAAGCCGCGAACATCGCCAAATACGCCGCCTCCGAAGCCGCGTTGAAGGCGCTCGACCAGGCGATTCAAATCCATGGCGGCAACGGACTGTCCCACGAATACGGGCTCTCCGAGCTGTGGTTCGTCACCAGGCTGATGCGCACCGCGCCGGTGAGCCGCGAAATGGTGCTCAACTTCGTTGCGCAAACGTCGCTGGGCCTGCCCCGGTCCTATTAGAAAGCGAGACCCGAGTGCACAGAACGCAATTCGATGCGGTTGTAATCGGAGCCGGCGCGGGCGGCTTGTTCACCGCCGCCCGGCTGGCCCGCAACGGCTATCACACCCTCGTCGTGGAACGCCTCGACAAGGTCGGTGGACGCGCCTCTACCGACGACATCGACGGTTTCAAGGTCAATACGGGCGCCATCGTGATCGAGGTCGGCGGCATTACCCAACAGACCTGTGAGGAGGTCGGCGCACCGTTCGACATCCGCGAACCCAAGCCAGCGCTGCTGTACCGGATCGGCGGCAAAAACGTCGACGTGACCGGCGGCGGGTGGGGTTTTCTACTGAGCAAGCTCACCCGCCAAGGGGCCAAGTTGGTCGCAGGCATCGGAGCCGCGCGCAGTGACTCCGGCCTGCCGGAAGACCAGATCAGTACCGCCGAATGGGTGTCCCGATACACCAAAAGCGAACGCGTGCACGGCATATTCCGCAATATGTGCGCCTCGATCTTCGCAGTAGGTTCAGAGGACCTTCCGGCGCGGGTATTCCTTACCTACTTCACTCGCAAGAGCGCGTTCAAACGGTTCGGTTTTCACCCCGAAGGCACCATCGGGCTGTGGCGTGGTCTGGCTGACGTCGTCGAGTCGCACGGCGGCGAAGTGTGGCTTTCCACAACGGTCAACAAGATCATCTGCGACGGCGACAAGGTGACCGGCGTGTCAGTGAACCGCGCCGGCGAGAACGTCAGCGTCGCAACGTCAGTCGTGGTCAGCGACGTCGGACCCGCCGCCACCGTCGAGCTTCTCGGCGAGGAGAATGTGCCAGCCGACTACCAGGACCTGGTCAAGAAGGGCGACCGCCCGACCGCAATGATCTCGGTGAACTTCGCGAGCCGCCACCGCCTCGTCGACGTTCCCGGCATGCTCAGCTTCGCCACGTCACGCCGGCTGGCCTACATCGCGAATTTCACCGATACCTGCCCGGAGATGGCGCCGCAGGGATGGCATCTCTACGTCGGGACGTCGGTGCCCAAGCCTTCCATTGGTGACTTCGACGAGGCCGCCGAAACCGAGCTCCTGCTGGCGGATCTGCGCGACAATATCGACCAGTTCGATGATCGTGCACGGATACTGAGCATTGCGGTCACCCGTGACGGCTGGCCGCCGCAACGGGCAGTGGCGGGTTTCGATCTGCCGCACGACACACCGTTCGCCGGTCTGTGGAATGTCGGCGATGCGGTCAAGGAATACGCCAACGGGGGCACGACGGCGTGCGCAGAGACGGCGCAGCTCGTGGCGGATAAAATCCTCGCTGCGCTAACCGACCGTCGGCTCCGCTAATCCATGCCGGACGAACGACTGCGCATTGGCGACCACGGTTTCCAAAGAGCCGCGCCGAGGATCCCACCACTCGACCGCCCAATTCAGCGCTCCCAAGACCAGCATCTGCGCCATGTACAAGTCCAGATCGGCGCGCAGTTCACCAGATCGTGCCATGTCGTTGATCAGTCGCCGCCACACTTCGCCGTAGCGCTGCTCCTCGAGAACCTGGCGCTTTCGAATTCGCGGCGGCACCTGGCCGGCGTTGCGGATGGCTGCGGTCGTGTAGTCCGATATCTCTAGTTCGTGTCCCAGATGAGCGCTGACCGCGGCGAGCAGGCGATCCAGCGCAGAGACGTCCCCAGGTAAGTCGTCGAGTATTGCGACGACATGTAAGCGCATGTCGGCGATGCCGGCCCACATCACCTCCTCGATGAGGTCATCGCGCGACGGGTAGTAGTAGTAGATCGCCGGCGCCTGCAGCTCGGCCTGTGCCGCGACGTCGGTGAGGCGCAGCCCGGCATATCCCTTGGCGCTCAACACCTGGGCGGCCGCGTCCAAGATCCGCCGTCTTGTCTGGGCCGATTTGGACTCCGCGATGTCGGCGGACGCCGGACCCGTCACAGAAGCCACATCAGTCCGCCTGCTCATTGACCGATTCTAGCCAGTACACCGACCAAGCCCCCGGGTGCGGCCATAATTTTTATCCCACATTCGAGGCTGCAACCGCGTCGAGTGACACCGCACAAAACCGATGTGACACAGGCCGAAACCCTGATCTTCTATCTCCGATCGTGATTTGCCGTGGCGGGGATATATTCACCCGCCACGGCAAAGTCCGGGCCGCCGGCTTGCCCTGCAGAAAATCCGATGGACTAGGCAGGATATTCGGCGGCATGTCCGGCAGCCCTCCTCGTCCGCGCGCTACCACATCTTAATATAGATTAGATTAAGGACCCGGATCCTTAATCATTACGCTGAGAAGTCTGGTTTGAGCCGGCGATCTCGCGGCCGATGAGCTCCTTCATGACCTCCGTTGTGCCGCCGTAGATCGTCTGGGCGCGGGTATCGAGATACGCTCGGGCGACTGGGTACTCGACCATGTACCCATACCCTCCGTGAAGTTGTAGGCAGCTATCGATGAGCCGGCGTTGCAGCTCGCTGACGTACCACTTACCCTTGGCGGCGTCGACGGGGGAGAGCTCGCCTGCATTGAACGCCTGAACCGATTTGTCGACGTATGCCTCGGCGATGTCGAGCTCGGTAGCCATCTCGGCGAGCTGGAAACGGATGTGTTGCAGCGCGGTTAGCGGTCGGCCGAATGCATTGCGCTGTTGGCAGTACTGGACGGTCTGGTCGAAGATCGCGCGTGTGGTCGCGATGGCCTGGGCAGTGACTCCCAGTCGCTCTCGGGGCAGATGACCCATCAGGTATTGCAGTCCCCGGCCTTCCTCTCCCAACAGATTGTCGGCGGGAACCACCGCGTCATCGAAAAACAACTCGGCGGTGTCTTGAGCCGGCAGCCCGATTTTTTCCAGCTGGCGTCCGCGCCTGAATCCGGGTGTGTCGCGTTCCACGGCGAACAAGCTGAACCCCTGTGAGCCGCCTTCCTGCTGGGACCGCGCGGCGACCACGACGAGGTCGGCCATGATGCCACTCGAAATGAATGTCTTCTGGCCAGTGAGGATCCAGCTGTCGCCGTCGCGGCGAGCGCTGGTGCGGATCCCTCGGAGATCGCTGCCGGTGCCGGGTTCGGTCATCGCGAGGGCACCGATCAGTTCGCCGGAGGCGAAGCCTGGCAGCCATCGCTGTTTCTGATCCTCGGTGGTGAGATCGAGTAGGTAGTGCAGCACCAGATCGTCCTGCAGGCTGACAGTCAGGCCGAAGGACAGCGCGTTGACCTTGGCGATCTCCTCGCAGACCACCATCCGGTAGCGGTAGTCATGTTCACCGGCACCGCCGTAGCGCTCGTCGATCTCTAATGCATATATTCCCGCTTTCGCGGCGCTGATGAACACCTCACGGTCGATCCGGTGGTTACGCTCCCAGTCAGGGTGGTGCGGAACCACTTCGCGAGCCAGGAACTCCCGAACCGTTTCTCGGTATGCCTCGTGATCGGGGCTATACAGCGTCCGGCGCACCGGTTAGAGCCTTTCGATGATCGTCACATTGGCCTGGCCGCCGCCCTCGCACATGGTCTGCAGACCGTAACGGCCGCCAGTGCGTTCCAGTTCGTGCAGCAGTGAGGTCATCAAGCGCGCGCCAGTGCAGCCGATCGGGTGCCCCAGAGCGATTGCCCCGCCGTTGACGTTGACGCGGTCAGGGTCGGCGTCGAGCTCAGCCAGCCAGGCGAGGACCACGGGAGCGAATGCCTCGTTGATTTCGACCAAGTCGATCTCGTCGATCGACAACCCCGTCCGCTTGAGTGCATGCCGGGTGGCCGCGATCGGGGCGGTCAGCATGATCACTGGATCAGCGCCTCGCACCGACATGTGGTGGATCCGCGCTCGCGGTGTCAACCGGAACCGATCGACCGCGTCCTGTGATGCGATCAGCAGTGCCGCGGCTCCGTCGGAGATTTGACTGGCCACCGCTGCGGTCAACACGCCACCCTCGACCAGGGTCGGCAGCTTGGCCATTTTTTCCAATGAGGTGTCCGGACGCGGCCCCTCATCTTGCGCGACGCCGGCGTAAGGGATGATTTCGCGGGTGAATCGACCTTCGGCGATCGCGGCCACCGCGCGCTGGTGGCTGCTCAGCGCGAAGTTCTCGTTGTCTTCGCGGCTGAGTTTCCACTGGCTGGCGATCATCTCCGCGCCGCGGAATTGGGAGATTTCCTGGGTGCCATAGCGGGCTTCCCATCCGCGGCATCCAGCCCACGGATCGCTCGCGCCAAAAGGCTCACCCGCGGCGAACGCGCTCAGGATTGGGTACTGACTCATCTTTTGCACGCCGCCCGCGACGATGAGGTCCGCGGTGCCGCTCATCACGGCTTGGGCGGCGAAATGTACTGCCTGTTGCGCCGATCCACACTGTCTGTCCACCGTAACGCCCGGCACCGACTCAGGCAGGCCGGCTGCAAGCGCCGCCGTGCGGGCGATGTCCCCGGCCTGAGAACCGATGTTGTCCAGGCAGCCGAGAATCACATCGTCTACTGCCTCAGGATCCAGGTCGTGCCGATCGACCACGCTGCGAATGACATGGGCGGCCATGTCTGCCGGGTGCTCGTGGCTCAGTCCGCCACCGCGCTTGCCGACCGCTGTGCGAACGGCGTCAACAATATAAGCCACAGTCACTCTGTGAATTTAACATAGAATAAAAAGCTAAGCCACCCGCCCCGCAGTGGCCATTCGTTCAACGTTTGCGAGCTGCTGTGCGCGCTTTCCCGGTGCCGCGGGCCCGGGTTTCGCTATGCGCGCACAGCCCGTGGCGGACCAACGATTGGGCGTTAGCGACGATGCCGTCGACGGAATCGTGGCGCGGGTCGCGCCATTCGGCTGCCCAGTTCAGCGCCCCGAGGACCAGCAGCTGCGCGTAACGGGGGTCGAGGCCGGTCCGGATCTGCCCGTCGGCCAGTGCATTGTCGAACAGCCGGCGCCACACCCGCCCGTAGGCCCTTTCCTCTTTGAGCTGTCGGGTGCGGAGGCGCTGTGGGATCTGCCCGGAATTGCGGATCGAGGCGGTGGCGTAGTCGGAAATCTCCAATTCATGCCTCAGGTGGGCCTCAACAGCGACCATGATCCGCTCCAGAGGCGAGGTCTCCGGCGGCAGATCATCGAGGGCATCTTGCACGTGCTTGCGCAGATCGGCGATGCCGCAGTACATCACCTCTTCGATCAGCTCTTCGCGGGACCCGAAGTAGTAGTAGATCGCCGGCGCTTGAAGTTCGGCGTATTCGGCGACATCCGAGAGCCTCGTCCCGGCGAACCCTTTCGAGCTCAAGACGTGCGCAGCCGCATCGAGGATGCGGGCACGGGTGCGGGCGGACTTGGACTCGGCGTCCGCCGATATCTTGCCGTTAGGCACCGCCGCAACTTTTCTAGGCACGGTTACAGGATATTCCAGGCACCGATAGGGATGTCGTATACGTGGATCTACCCTGTTGATGACGCGGTGGCGCTCTCACCGCAACGCCCTCGGTTGGTGCTGGTGGGATAGGCAGCGGGAACGGCATCATGGCGTCGAATGCGCCAGCCGCACAATCACTCTCGCACATACCGGTACCAATAGCGCCGCTACGCAGCGCGACCGTGTCAGCCGCACCTCATACCTGCATCAGCACGACCAGGGTGAAGATTCTTGTAGATCATGGCCACATCGATGTCGGACGGGTCAGTCCGGGGTCGCCCGAGGGCAGTCGGCGACCGCGCCGGGCCTCATCGCGGCTTCCATGGCATCGGGGCGCTGGTAGCCATTCCGGCGGTCACTCCCGAGCCGTGGGAACGGCTGCCCCCTCTTGCCGCAAATCGACGGGCTGCACGGCTGGGCGTCTGCGCCTCGATGACCCAGGCGACGCATGACACGGATCCGCGCAGCGCATTGCGGTCAGTCGACTCGCGCTATTGACGAAACCATGCGAACGATCGTTATCATGTAAGCCATCCGGTGAGACCGGCGTCACACGAGAGTTGCGCGATCAGGAGAGTCGCCATGGGACCCAGGCAACTGGAACCTGGCGCCTCAATGGGCGCTAATTGAGCAACCTCAGCGACCGAAAGGAAATCCATGTCTGAAGGCCGGAGCGTGTTTTCCGAACGCAGCCAGCGCGCCATCATGTGGTGGGGAATCGGCCTCGCCATCGTCTATTTCATTGCGTTTCTTTTCCTGCTGCAGCAGGTTCCGCTGAAGGATCCCAAATGGAGCGCCGACCAGGTGGCCTCGTGGTACGTGCACAACCAAGGCAAGATCAAGCTCGGCGCCGTCCTATGCAGCTGGACAGGCGCGTTCATGATGCCGATCTTGGCGGTGCTTGCCGTTCAGATGGCCCGGGTCGAGACTGGCGGATGGAAGATCTGGAGTGCGCTGTCGCTGGTCAGCGGTGCAATGATGTCGCTGTTTTTGATGCTCCCGCCGATGTTCTGGGGTGTCGCGGCATACACCGCGCCGCGCAAGGACTCCGAGGTCACCACTCTCATGCACGAACTGGCGTCGCTGACGATGACGACGACCGACCAGTTCTATGTTTTTGCATGGGTCGCCGTCACGGTCATCGCGCTGCGCCCGGCCACCCAACTGGTCAAGAACAACCCATTTCCGCGATGGTGGGGCTACATGTCGCTGTGGATAACGATCATGTTCGAGGCAGGCGCGATCGCCTTCATACCGCGTAGCGGCCCATTTGCCTGGAACGGGCTGCTCGTGTTCTGGTCGCCGCTGATTCTGTTCTCGGTATGGATCACCATCCAGAGCTGGCTGATTTTCCGCGCACTGCGTGCCCAAAGAGCTGAACCCGACCCCCTGCCCTTGCGCGCGGCAGAGGCCGCCACGGTTTTCTGACGGTCGATGACAGAGCCTTACTGTGTCTGTCAAAGGTCGGCTACCTGCCGGAAAGGGCGACGTCAACGCCCAAGTTGACTCGGCGTGCGTGAGCCGAGCCGGCCGCTTCGTCTCGTCATCGCACTGAACAGTCGAAGACGCCGGGCATCCATTTTCGAACCCATACGCGACCGCCGACATTCGGGCCTCGGGTAAGTGGCGGCCGCGTGCGAAAATGACGGGGTGCCTACTAAGCCAACGGTCAACTGCCAGCCAGCGGCGCGCGGTGATGGGAGGCGCTTGCTCCTGGAATCGGCTCGCGCCTTGTTCGAGGAGCGCGGCTACGCCGGCACGAGTACGCGGGAAATCGCACGCGCTGCCGCGGTGACGGAGCCGATGATCTTCCGGCATTTCGGATCCAAGGCGAAGCTCTTCGAAGAGGCCGTGCTGGCTCCGTTCAACACCTTCGTTTCCGAATACATAGCGGACTGGGCCACACGCCCCCGCGGCGCGAAAACCTCCTATGTGGAGACGTATGAGTTCTACCGTGGTGTCTACAACGTCTTGTCGGCCAATCGGCGATTGATCCACGAGATGATCGGCGGCCGGGCAACCGGATCATTGACCGCCGACACCGTCTCGACGCCGCAGCTCGGTGCCCTCCTTGAACGGTTAGAGGAGATCATCGAGCGTGAGCGCGAATATCGCGGATTCCGCCACTTTGACCCTGTGGTGATGACGCGGCTGTTGTTCGGGCTCGTCTTTTCGCTCGCGGTACACGGGGACTGGATGTTTGAGGGCGCAAGTCACCCCCAGCCAAGCGTCGAGGCGTTCATCGACGAAATGGTTCGTCTCACTATCTACGGTGCCTATCCGGAAGGTGCCCGGCCAGCTGCGGCACCGTGACCGGCGACCGGCGTCGAAAGACAACGGGCATCAACAGGCCCTCAGCGGGAAGGCCCGCCGAGGGCCACACGGTCGCGTCCCCGCCACGCCTCAATCAACCCCGCATTCTGCCCGGGCGTGCTGCCGTAGGTGGCGATCTCGTCTGCCCCCGCATCGCGGAAGCGCTGCAATTGGGTGACGCATTGGTCGACCGAGCCAAGAGCGCAGGTCTCCGCCATCCACGCATCAGGTATCAGCCGCGCCGGCTCCATCAATTGGACCCGATGGTAGCTCACATCGGCCATCTCCTTATTGCCCTGAAATTGGCTGTGCGCACGCAGCTTTTCGACCGGCGCGGTATTCCAATTATTGGCCCGGACCAGCGCGTCACCGTACTCGGGCGCCTGTAGGTAAGTGACGGCTCGCGCGTGGGCAAGTGCGCGAGTCTCGTCATCGGACAGGCCGGGCGCGGTTATCACGCATTGGCAGATCCGCACGGTCGCCGGGTCGCGGTCGATACGCTCACACGCCTGCTGGATTCGCGTCACCGCTGCCGCTGTCGCGGCTGGGGTGAGAACCGGCGGCAGCAGAACGCCGTCGAAGGAGCGGGCGATCGCGGTGGCGGCCTTGGGTAAGGCGAACGTGCCGTACCAGACCTTTGGTTGATCGCCCTCGTATACGTCACCGAGTTTTATGCCGTCGAATTGCCCGGCTGGACCGTCGTAGGTCACCGTCTCGCCGGCCCAGAGCCTGCGAACAATGCCTACGTAGTCGCACAACCCATCGAAACCCTGTGTTCGCAGGCCTTCGCTACGCAAGTAGCTATGGTCGCCGCGACCCAGCCCCAGCACGAACCGGGGGCCGAAGCACGCATGCATGGTGGCACCGAAGGCGGCCATGTGCAGGACATTACGACGCGCCGGCGAGACCAATCCGGTGGCCAACTCGACACGCGGTGCGCGCGCGGCCACCGCGGACAGTAGCACCGCGACCTCTTTGAGGTTCCACCGCTCCGAGATGAAGATGCGACGAAAACCCAAGCGGTCAGCGGATACTCCGTCTTCTATGCCGTCGACCGGTGTGCGCTCGCCGGTCTCGTCACGGGCATCGACGGGACGTCGTGAAACGACTCTGCCCGAGATCAGAAATGCGCTCAGGTCGTTGACGACGGAGGCGTTATCTGTCATGGCTTTGTACCTTCTTAAGCCGGGCGCAGATATCGATGTTGCGCGCGAGGCCCGCCTGCGCGTCGACGGGGTCGAGGAGCAGCGGCAAGATGTCGCAGACGCTCACCCACGTGGCTCCCGCGTCGACGTACTGTTGTACCTGCCTCGCAACGGATTCGGGTGTGCCCCAGACGAACGATTTCCCAGCCATTTCGTGCGTGGTACGGC